>JBEIHY010000053.1:0-22603 GCA_040381035.1 Hyphomonadaceae bacterium | reverse complement strand
GCCGTGTCGAGCGTGATTTCGCCGGCATTGATCGCGTCAAACAAGAGAAAGAGCGTCATGACCTTGGTGAGCGACGCTGGAAACCGAACCGAATCGGCCTGATCGGCGTGCAGAACCTCATTGGTCTGGGCGTCTATGACATAGGCCGCGTAGCGCCCATCCGCGGCGGCGGTGGTCGCCAAGCCAAGGGCCAGCGCGGTAAGGCTGAAGCTGGCGGCCAGGGCGCCAGTTTGAGAACGGGTGTTGCGAGCGATCACCATGCGTCTCCGGTCAGCCGCCTATTGAAGCATATGAGGCAAACCTTATGCCGCGCTAGATTACTCATGCGTGAATTACAGCGCCAGCCTCGTTGCGCCGCCGAAAAGGGCAGCACGCGCCCCAGAAAGCGTTAACAAAATGTCGCAAGGAAAAATGCTGCAATGCAACATTGGCGGCGTTGACTTCGCACCTGCGGCATGGCAAACGACGCTCAATGGCGCTGAGTTTGTCAACACCGCCTAAACTGTCCGCTTGCCAACCCGAGGAGAGCCCCATGGCCGCGACCAAGACCACCGCTGCGAAGTCGAAAGAAGCCGTTCAGCACGCCGCTGACACGCTTGAGCACTACACCGCCGTGGGCCAGGAAAAAATGCGCGAAAACGTTGATCGCTCGATTGCGGCAATGGCGGAATTCGGCGCCTTTGGCAAAGAGAATGTGGAAGCGTTCGTTGCCTCGATGACGGCGGCGTCGAAGGGGTGGGAAGCCCTGACCGCGCGCACCGTTGCTTTCTCGAAGGCCGCCATGGAAAATCATGTTTCCGCCACGAAGGCGATCATGGGCTCGAAAAGCGTCCAAGAAGCCGTTGAGCGTCAGTCCGAATACGCCAAGGCCTCGTTTGAAGGCTATGTCGCGGAACTGAACAAGATGTCGGACCTGATGACCGGCATGACCAAGGACGCCGCCAAGCCGCTGAATGAGCGCATGACGGCTGTTGGCGCGATCATGCAAACAGGTTTGAAGACCGTCGGCCGCTAAAAGTAGGCCCGATTTTCATTGGGGACAGCGGCGGCGGGGGGCGACCCTGCCGCCGTTTTTCTTTCACTTGCCCACTGTGCGGTCTTGGCTAAGGTTGCGCTGGGAGGGCCCGATGCTCGATTTTGCAAGCCTGAAGCTGCCGCGGTCGCCGAACACATATTTGCTGGCGCCGGCCGGCTTATGTCGCAACGCCACACCCCACGGCCCCGCGCCGGTATTCAATGCGCCGCTGGCGGCGGTGCGCGACGCGCTCTTGGCGGTTGCTGCCGGTGAGCCGCGAACGACTGTGCTGGAACGCGATGACCAGGGCTTTGCCTATGAGCTGGTTCAAAAAAGCGCTGTGTTCAAATTCCCCGACTTGATCAGCGTGCGCTTGATCGCCGATGGCGCTGGCGCGGCGTTGGCGATTTATAGCCGCGCCAAGCTTGGCTACCGTGATTTCGGCGTCAATCGCGCCCGCGTCAGCCGTTGGGTTGGGGCGATCCAGGCCAAACTCGGATAGTTTAAACGGCGCCCAAGGTGTGGGCAACTGCGAGCATCGCGCGAATGCGGCTCCAGAGGCCCTTCCAAACCGGGCCAAACTTCATAAATAATCGAGGTGCGGCGCACTGGGCCGCGCGGGATGTCGCTGATGTCGGATAAGCGTTGGGACGAAGACGACGACGACGGCGCAACCGGCGTCGCCACCAAGTCCCGCACACAGACCAAGAAACCGTCGCTGTATCGGGTTCTGTTGCTCAATGACGATTACACGCCGATGGAATTCGTCGTGTACGTACTGGAGCGGTTTTTCAACAAGACCCGCGAAGAAGCGACCAAGATCATGCTCCACGTGCATCAGCATGGCGTGGGGGTGTGCGGGGTTTTTACCTATGAGGTTGCTGAGACGAAGGTCGTCCAGGTCCTCGATCTTGCCCGACGCAACGAACATCCGCTGCAATGTACGATGGAAAAGGAATAGAGCGTGGCCACTTTCTCACGCACTTTGGAAAACACCCTGCGCCGCGCGCTGTCTTTGGCGAATGAACACCGCCACGAATATGTGACGCTTGAGCATCTTTTGGCGGCTTTGATCGACGATGACGACGCTGCCCAAGTGATGACCGCCTGCAAAGTCGATCTCGATCGGCTGCGCCAGACGCTCGATGGTTATCTGGAAGAGGAACTTGAAGGCCTCGTGGTCGATGGCCGCGACGGGGAGGATGCGCGCCCCACCGCTGGCTTCCAGCGCGTGCTGCAACGCGCCATGCTGCACGTCGACAGCTCCGGCGCCCGCGAAGTCACCGGCGCCAATGTGCTCGTGGCGCTGTTTTCCGAGCGCGAAAGCCACGCCGCCTATTTCCTGCAAGAGCAGGACATGACCCGCTATGACGCGGTAAATTACATCTCGCATGGATTGGCCAAGAAGCCTGGCCAATCGCAATCGCGCCCGCCGCGCGGGGCGGCTGCGGAGAACGAAGACGGCGAACGCCCCAACGCTAAAAAGGGCACCGAGGCGTTGCAGGCCTATTGCGTCAATCTCAACAAGAAAGCGCGCGACGGCCGCATTGATCCGCTGATCGGGCGCGAACCGGAAGTTTTGCGCGCGATTCAAATTCTCTGTCGCCGTCAGAAGAACAACCCGCTGCTGGTCGGCGATCCCGGCGTTGGCAAGACCGCGATCGCCGAAGGCCTGGCGCGCAAGATCATCGAAAAACAGGTGCCGGAAATCCTCGCGGAATCTGTGATTTATTCGCTCGATATGGGCGCGCTGCTGGCGGGCACGCGCTATCGCGGCGACTTTGAAGAACGCTTAAAGTCGGTGATGACGGAGCTGGAGGCGCAGCCCAAAGCCATCCTGTTTATCGACGAAATCCACACTGTGATCGGCGCCGGCGCCACCAGCGGCGGGGCGATGGACGCCTCCAACTTGCTCAAGCCCGCCCTGCAAAGCGGGCATCTGCGCTGCATGGGCTCCACCACCTATAAGGAATATCGCCAGCACTTCGAGAAGGACCGCGCGCTGGCGCGGCGGTTCCAGAAAATCGACGTGGCCGAGCCGTCAGTGCCGGATGCGATCAAAATCCTGATGGGTCTGAGGCCCTATTTCGAGGACTATCACAAGGTCAAATTCACCGACGAAGCCATCAAGGCGGCGGTGGAATTGTCGGCCCGCCACATGGGCGACCGCAAACTGCCCGACAAGGCCATCGACGTGATCGACGAAACCGGCGCCTCGATGATGCTGCTCAAGCCTGAGGAGCGCAAAGAGCTGATCGGCGTTGAAGAGGTCGAAACCGTGATCGCGCGGATGGCGCGCATTCCGGCAAAGTCGGTGTCGAAGAACGACGCCGAAATGCTCAAGAGCCTTGAGTTTGATCTCAAGCGCGTAGTGTTCGGCCAGGACAAGGCGATCGAGCAACTCGCCGCCGCGATCAAGATGGGCCGCGCCGGTTTGCGCGAACCGCAAAAGCCGATTGGCAATTATCTGTTCGCCGGCCCCACGGGCGTCGGCAAAACCGAAGTGGCGCGGTCGCTTGCCAATATCATGGGCATTGAGCTGCTGCGTTTTGACATGTCGGAATACATGGAGCGCCACACGGTCAGCCGCCTGATCGGCGCGCCCCCCGGCTATGTCGGCTATGACCAGGGCGGCCTGCTGACCGATGGCGTTGACCAGCATCCACATTCGGTTCTGCTGCTCGATGAAATCGAAAAGGCCCACCCCGACCTGTTCAACATCCTGCTGCAGGTCATGGATCACGGCACGCTCACTGACGCCAATGGCAAGAAGGTCGATTTCCGGAATGTCATCCTGATCATGACGACCAATGCCGGCGCGTCGGACGCCGCCAAACAGGGCATCGGCTTTGGCGCCGGCAAGAAGGATTACGAAAACAGCGAGGCGATCCAGCGCCTGTTCACGCCGGAATTCCGCAATCGCCTGGACAGCGTGATTCAGTTCGGCCATCTGACGCCCGACATCGTGCGCAATGTCGTCCAGAAGTTCATCATCCAGCTGGAGGCCCAACTCAGCGAGCGCCACGTCACGATCGAAATCAGCGACGCCGCCGCCGATTGGATCGCCAAGCAGGGCTATGATGAAGCGTTTGGCGCGCGGCCCTTGGGTCGTGTCATCAACGAGCAGGTCAAGAAGCCGATGGCCGACGAACTCCTGTTCGGCGCGCTCAAGCACGGCGGTCTGGTCAAGATCGATACCGATCCGGCTGACGATAAGAAGCTGAAGTTCATCTACTTTCCCGAACAGCCGCCGGCTGCGCCTCCGTCCAAGTTGGCCGAGACGGTTTAACCTATAGACCTGCCGCCGGCCGCACGGCCGGCGGCTTTGGTTTGGCTTCTCGATCCGCGGTAGAAGCTGCGATATAGAACCAAGATGGCTGACGACGGTGCTCCAACCTGGACCGCGCAAGCAAACCTGACGGACGACGAGTTCGCCCGCATGGCCGCCAACGGTGCGTTCCAAGGCCTCGGCCGCTGGGAGCTGAGGCGGGGGAAGCTGCATCGAATGAGCCCGACTTAGCCACCCGCACGCGCGTGCTCTTGAACGAGTTTATCGCGCCTTGGAAGACGCGCTTTTGGCTGCCGGACTTGATCTTGAAGTTGCGCCAAAGGTGTCAGTAAAGTTCGGCAATGGCTTCACGCCACTCGCCGATATCGTCGTCTGCGCCGGGCAGCACTCGACCTTCGTGCCCGGCGAAGCGGTCAAGTTGGTGATCGAAGTGGCGGACATAAGCCTTGCGGACGATCGCGGCGCCAAGGCGCTCGACTATGCCCGCGCGGCCCTTGCGCAATACATCATCGCCGATCTCGACGGGCGGCGGTTCTTGCAGTGCATTGGGCCCGACGCGGACGGCTATGGCGTCGAAGCAATCACGGTGTTTGGCGCCCCACTAGGCTTGGCGACTTTGGCAGGTGTTGTGATCGACACCACGCGGCTCAGTGCTTAACCGCAGCCCCGCCGCAATCCTGCCGAATTGACCGGGCTTTTCCGATCCATGGATTTAAGGATGATGGAAATGGGTGTGTGGCGGGTTCTCGTGATGACGGGTCTTGGGCTGGCCGCGGCGTTGGGCGCCCAGGCGCAGGCCCAGGGCGATCGCCGCGGACAGTCACCGGCGCCAGCCGGAGCTGCGATCGCACCGGCCCCACCTGCGCCGTTTCTGTTTGCCCCGCGCCCAGATGACTTGCTTGGTGATCTCACACCTGAATCCTATGCCCAAAAGGTCCGTCAAGCCGCGTTGGAGGGTATGGCCGATTTGTACGGCGTCTGCACGGCGCGCACGGTGAGCCCCATGGCTTTCGCCGCCTATGAAGACACTGTCGATCCGACGGACACGCTGTTGCCCAATATTCGCAAGAATGGCGACAAGGCTTGGCGCGAACGGGTTGAGGTCAAGGGCTGCGGTAAGAGCTTCGTGCAAAATGTGTTGGCGGTGCGGCCAAAAGGTGTTGGCCCACTGGAGCTGATGCAGCTTTTGCCCGGCGAAACCCGCGTCAGTCCGGCTGTCTTCCGCAATCTCTATAGCCCCCTGATGGTGGCAGTGGCCGCATCAGGCGAGAAATGTGGCGGCCCGAATGGGGCGAAGTTCGTGGTGTTGAGCACCAAGATCACGCAGGGGCCCGTTGACGGCGTCGCCTGGGACAGGCCGTGGAAAGAGCGCTGGGTCGTGAAGTACTGCGCCGCCCAAATTGAACTCGAGCCGCGGTTCGCGCCAACGCCCGATATTGGCGGCTTTGCCTTAAGCGTCGCCCCCGGCTTGGTCGTGACCGGCAATTAGATCGCGAGATTTGCCAAGGCGCTCATCCAGCGGCGCACCCGAAGCCAAACGCGCAGTTTGTTCATCGTCGTCATCCTTACCCGATCCGGCCGCAAAATGTGGTCGAATGCACTCGCTGAGTGTGTTCGGCCCATTTCTCGCTCCGATTGCGAAATTTCTATGACGAAGAGAAAAATCGCCACAGCCAATGGCTAAGTCAAAGCTGCGGCGATCTGGTCCGCCTGCGCTTTGAGCAGCGCCGCATCGGCCTTGGGCGCCTGGCCGTGGCCGACGAGCGGTTCGCCCTCATAGCGCGGGATGATATGAAAATGCAGGTGAAAGACGGTTTGACCGGCCGGGGCGCCGTTGAACTGCAACAGGGTCACGCCATCTGGTTTCATTGCGACGTTTACGGCATGGGCAACGCGCTGAACCCGCAACATCAGCGGCCCGACCTGCTCGGTCGGCAGCTCCAGGAAATTTCGCGCCCGCACGCGCTTGGGGATCACCAATGTATGCCCACGCGACTGGGGGAAGATATCGAGGAAACTGAGTGCGACTTCATCCTCAAACACTTTCACCGCCGGCATTTCGCCGCGGATGATTTTGGCGAAAATGTTGGCGTCGTCATAAGCGCCATTCAGGCTCATGTCTCGGGCTCCAGTTTTTTGAACGGCGTGTGCTGTTCGAGCAGCTCAATCTCTTCAGCGATTGCGGGGCGCTCTTGCGCCAGAAAGTCGCCAACGGCGCGCGACAGCCCTGGATGGGCGATCCAATGGGCTGAATAAGTCGATACGGGGCCATAGCCGCGCAGCAATTTGTGTTCGCCCTGGGCGCCCGCTTCGACGCGCTTCATCTGATGGCCGATCGCGTAGTCGATGGCCTGATAATAGCAAAGCTCGAAGTGCAGAAACGGCGCGTCCTCCAACCGGCCCCAGTAGCGGCCATAAAGAGTGTCGTCGCCCCGGATGTTAAGCGCCGCCGCGATTGGTCGCCCGCCTGAATGCGCTTCAAACAGCACGAGCCGCTCGCCCATCAGGTCGCTCAAGATGCTGAAAAAGCGCCGATTCAGATAGGGCTGCCCCCATTTGCGGCTACCTGTATCCATATAACAGGCGAAGAAATGGTCCCAAGCGGCTTCATCGATGTTGCCGCCCTCGAGCGTGCGAATCGTGACCCCGCCTTCCAGCGCCCGTTCGCGTTCGCGCCGGATGGTCTTGCGTTTGCCCGCTGACAGCGCCGACAGAAATGCCGAGAAGTCACGATAGCCGTCATTGTCCCAGTGGAATTGCACGCCAGCGCGCGCCATGAGGCCGCAGGCAACAAGCAGCTTCTGCTCGGCTTGGGTGCAGAAGCTCACATGCACAGAAGAAGAGCGGCTTTGTTTGGCCAAACCGATGGCGGTCGCGATCAATCCGCGCGCAATGGCGGGGTCTTTGGTCAGCAGGCGCGGACCCGTTACCGGTGAGAAGGGCGCGGCCGCCTGCAGCTTTGGATAATAGCGTCCGCCGGCGCGATGCAGGGCGTCAGCCCAGGCGTGGTCGAAAACATATTCGCCGTAGGAATGGGCTTTGCGAAACAGGGGTAGGGCGCCGATCAATGCGCCGCCTGGGTCACGCGCCAGGACATGTTGGCCGGCCCAACCCGTTCCGGTTCCCACGCAGCCGCTCGCTTCCAGCGCGGTGAGAAATCCCCAGCTCATGAACGGATTTGCGCCTGGCGGCGCCAAGCTGTCCCATGCCGCCCGATCGACTGCGCCGATCGTTTCGCTCACCGAAAAGGAAATGCCTGCATCCGCGTCCATGGCGCCAATGTGGACCGCGGTGCGAGCGGCGAAAAGGGGGTAAAGCGGCGCGGCGCAGCTGGGTACGCTGCGCAGCTGGGCGCGCGCGCTACGCTATTGCGGCTTCGGGGCCGGGGTAATCGGCGCCTCGACGCGCTGGCGGTTGGCGTTCTTTTCTTCCTCGACCTTCTTGGCGGCTTCAGTTTTGGCCTGCTGCTCGGCCTCATAAGTCCGCTTGGCGTCGCCATAAAGCGGCGCCGGGCGAGCGAGGTCGCCACGCATGCCGCAGCCGGCAAGCGCCAGCGTTGCGACCAAGACAAACGAAACAAAGCGGATCATAGACTGTCCTCCGGGTCGGCGGCGGCGAGTTCGGCTTGCCAGCGGGCGATCTGTTCGCGCACCCTTGCAGGCGCGGTTCCGCCATAGCTCGATCGGCTTGCCACGGATTGCTCGACGGTCAAAGCGGCGACCGCATCGGGCGTGATTCGCGGCTCGATCGCCTGGAATTCGGCGAGCGGCAGGGCGGCGAGGTCGACAACGCCCAGCGCCTCGGCCCGCTTTACCACCGCGCCGGTGATGTGGTGGGCCTCGCGGAACGGAACCTTCAGCGCCCGCACCAGCCAATCGGCGAGATCAGTGGCGGTGGAAAAACCGCGCGTGGCGGCGGCGCGAAGGGCTGCGCGGTCAAACGTGATGGTTTCGATCATGCCGGTCATGGCGACGGCGCTGAGCTCGAAGGCGTCGAAGGCCTCGAAGGTCAATACTTTGTCGTCCTGCAAATCCTTAGCATAGGCCAGCGGCAAAGCCTTCATGATGCCGAGCAGGGCCGCGAGGTTTGCAGAGATGCGCGCGGCCTTGGCTCGGATCAGCTCGGCGGCGTCTGGATTGCGCTTTTGCGGCATGATCGAGGAGCCGGTCGACCAGGCGTCGCTCAACCGCGCAAAGCCAAATTGCGGGCTGGTCCATAACACGATTTCCTCACCCAGCCGCGATAAATGCACGGCGGCGATCGCAAGCGCCGACAGCGCCTCCAGTGCGAAGTCGCGCGCGCTCACCGCATCGAGAGAGTTGGCGGCGGGTTCGGCAAAGCCCAAGGCTTCCGCGGTCTGGAACCGGTCGATCGGGAAGCCTGTGCCGGCCAAAGCGGCCGCGCCCAGGGGGCAGCCGGAGGCGCCGCCATGGCCGGCGGCGCCGGCCAAACGCATCGCGTCGCGGTCGAGCATTTCGACATAAGCGAGCAAATGGTGGCCAAGCGTGATCGGTTGGGCGGTTTGCAGGTGGGTGAAGCCGGGCATGATCCAATCGACATGGTCGTTGGCGCGCTTGACGAGCGCCCATTGCAGCGCCCGGACCAGATCTTCGGCGCCGATCAGCGCCTGGATCGTCCACATCTTAAAGTCGGTCGCGACTTGATCATTGCGGGAGCGGGCGGTGTGGAGACGCTTGCCGGCCTCGCCGACGCGTTCGGTCAGTCGCGCTTCGATGTTGAGATGAATGTCTTCAAGATCTTGCGTGAAGACGAATATGCCGGCTTCGATTTCGGCCGCGATCGCATCGAGGCCTGCCTGTATCGCGGCTTCGTCTTCCGGCGTAATCACTTCACAGGCCGCGAGCATTGCGGCATGGGCTTTGGAGCCGTCAATATCCTGGCGCCACAACCGTTGGTCAATATCGATCGAGGCGTTTATGGCGGTCATGGCGGCTGCGGGTGTTGAAGCAAAGCGCCCGCCCCACATCTTCTGAACGGCGTCAGGCTTAATGGGCGCTTTGGGAGGCGATTTTTCGGACATGAGCGATCTTTCGGAATCTGAGGCCCCTTCTAAACTGAACCCGCCGCCCGGCTCAAAGCCTGTTCGTCGCGGGCTTGATTTTTGGGCCGGGCGCGGCGCGGGCTGGATGGCGCTTGGGGCGGTGATCGTGTTTTTGACGGTGATGTGTCAGGCTGGTCAATCCGTGCCGCCGGCGGCTGAGCGCGGCGGGCTGCTGAGCGGACCGATGGCGAAATTCTCCACCACTTTGGCTGGCCGGGCGGCGCCGGCAACGCTTTTTTTCGGCCCCGACGGCGCCAAAACCGCCACGCTCACCGGCGGCGACCAGAAACTCACCGTGGTGAATTTGTGGGCGACGTGGTGTGCGCCGTGCGTGCGCGAAATGCCGACGCTTGCGACGCTGCAAACAGCCTTCGCCGATCAGGGCGTGAAGGTTATGGCGCTCAGCGTCGACCGTGCTGAGGACCGCAAGTTCGCCGCCGAGGAACTCGCCCGGCTGAGCGGCGGCGTGCTCAAACCGTATGCCGATCCGACCTATGCGGTGGTATATGAGATCGGCGAGGTCAAAGGCTTTCCAACCACGGTTATCTACAATGCCGCCGGTAAAGAGGTTGGCCGGATCCACGAGACCGATTGGTCCACGCCGGAAGCGCGCGCCGTGGTCGAGGCGGCGCTGCGCGGGGAAGCGGTTCGCTAGTGGCCATTTGGAATGCGCGCCGGTCATCGCCGGCGCGCTTCCCTTTCCGGTTATGGCGTCGGCTTTAGCCGCCTTTGCCAGCGCGCGCGGCGGCGGACTGGCCGTCATTGCCGAAGCATTTCGGCCCCGCGAGATATTCCTCAATCAGGCTGAGCGACTGGCGATGCCATTCCGGCCACCAGGGCAGCTGGTGCCACATGTCTTTGATTTCGACATATCGGACGTCCATCTTGCCCGCGGCGCGGCTATAAAAAGTGGTTGAGTGCCATGTATCGGCCTGACGGTCGCGGTCGCCGTGATAAATAAGCAGCGGGATATTCGCCTTGTCGATGTTCTGCATCGGATCCATGCCCGCGACGGTATCTCCCTGCAGTTGGCGCTGGATGCGATTGGCGCCCCATTCCAGCTTGATCTTTTGCAGGTCAATCGCCGGCGCGCCGGCAATGGCGCAGCGGTAGGGGCTGCGAGGGCGAACGGCGGCCGCCACTGCGGCGAAACCGCCATAAGAGTAACCAAACATCGCCATCTTGTTTGGGTCCGCGATTCCTTGGTCGACGAGCCAGCTGCCGCCGTCGTCTTTGTCGTCCTGCATTTTCTGGCCCCACTCGCCATCGCCGGCTTTCCACAGCTTCATCCCGAGACCGTCGGAGCCGCGATATTGGGGTTGCAGCACCGCATAACCGCGCGTTGCGAGAAATTGCGGCCAGCCGGAGCTGTCCCATCCCATAAAGTCACGGGCCCAGGGGCCGCCATGCGGAAGGATGATGGTCGGGATCCGACCATGGGTTTCTTTCTTGTAGCCTGGCGGAAGGGTCAAGATTCCGGGGATGTTCAAGCCATCGCGCGCGGCATAGTTAACCCAAGTTGAGGTTCCGAGTGTGGCATTCTCGATCCAAGGCCGCTCTTTGCCGATCAGGCTCAGCTTCGGTTTGCCGTTAACGGTGCTGTAGAGAAAATACTCGGGAGGCCGATTGAACTGTTCGACCGTCACAACCGCGCGCATCAATTTGGTGTTCGAAGACCCGATCGAGACCAGGGCGCCTGGGAATTGGCGCTTCAACATCTGGTGCACCGGGGCCCAAACGTCGTCCATAAAGACCTGTTCGATGCCCGGGCCGGCATAAGTGAAGCCGGTGGCGCCAACCATTTTGCCGAGCGAGATATCGGCGCCGCCGATCACGCCGGCTGCGTCCCAGCCCGCAACGGCGAAAGCGGGTTCTGGGTCCCATTGCTTCGTACGCACGTTATAGATGCGGATCTGCGTATTGTCGGCGCCCTTGTTGGTGTTCACGTACAGATGGTCTGGGTTTTCATCGCAGAAGCACACCGGGTCCATCGCGACCCGGCTCCTAAACATAAAGTCCAGCTCCGGATGGGCTTCCCATTGGCCGTTTGCGCGGTTGCGAACGAACCGGTTCAGCATCCACAAACCGTTCGTGAACTTCAGCTCCTGCTTGACCATGATTTCGCCGTCGCGCTGGTCGGCCAACAGGAACGACTGATCTTCCGGCACCCGAAGCAGTGACTGGGTCTCGCCGGTCGCGGCGTCATAGGCGAGCACTTCGCTGCTGTTGGTCTGCTCGTTGAACTTGGTCATGATCCAGCGATTGGGGTTTTTTAGATTTCCGTCCCCGCCGGCCAACACAGAGAAGGACTCCGGCCGGTTCGCCGAACCAAAGACCGGGTCGCGTGGCGGTTTGACGGTGGTATCGGTGACCCATGGCACGCGGGTAAAGCTTTTGAACGCACCCTGTGTGAAGGGTTGGTCAGCGAAGAACATGACTTTTTCGTTGCTGGCGAAGAAAAGGCCAACTGGCCGCATCCGGTTCGACGCCATTAAGGTTGGGGCTTTGGACAGGTCCTCGGCATCCCAGATCGCGACGACTGGCCATTTCTGGTCATCGCGGCCAATCAGGCCAGCAATTCGCTTTCCGTCTGGCGAGAGCTGGATACCCTGAACTGCCGGGTGCTTCTCAATCGCTGAAATCGGCAAAGGCGTCGTGTTCAGGCGCTGCTGCGCCGCCGCCGGGCACCCAGCGGCGAGTAGGGCGGCGGCGGCCGCAGTAAGAATGAACTTCCTCATATTTTCCCCGTGCGATTGACCCTCAACCCGGGCGCCTTCCCGGGCGCCTTCTGGTCGATGGTAAGGTTTTGTTTGGCGGGCGCCCCGGGTCAAGTGCCTAAGCCAGAAAAACACGCCACTTTTATGTGACCCGCTAAAGTGCGCCCGACCCTCTGGCGGCCAGACGGTCGCGCGCGGGGCGTCAGCAAATGGGAAACACAACGGCTTATGGTTAACCATTTGGTTGCAACTATGACGAAACTGCAACACTGCGGCGACAAAGTGGCTGTAAGGCGGCTTGCCCGGATTGTTAGGCGTCCCGCCGACTGATTAGTGTGGGTCACGGCCGCAAATGGGCGCGGCTCACAAATCATAACCGGCCCCGGGGTGTTGAAATGATTGGCTCCAAGGATAACAAGTTTCTGCGCAGCAGCGCCCTTTTTGCTCTCGTCGCGGGTCTGACCGCGTTCGGCGGCGGCGCACGAGCCGAGCAAGCCGATGCGCCTAAACCTGAGGACAAGAAAGAAGCGGTAAAGACAACGAACCAGGAAGAGGTCGTTGTCACTGGTTCGCGGATCCGCCGTGACAACTTCAACTCGACTTCGCCGGTTGAAGTGATCACCAACGAGCAATCGCAACTGCGCGGCCAGACCGATACGGCGGAGATCTTGCAAGGGTCGCCAGCGGCGGCGGGTTCGCAGCAGATCACCAGTCAGTTCACCGGTTTCGTCACTGAAGGCGGCCCGGGCGTGAACACGCTGTCGCTGCGTGGCCTCGGCCCCACCCGCACGCTGGTGCTGTTGAATGGCCGCCGCTTGAACCCGGCCGGCACGCGCGGCCAGGTCGGCGCAGTCGACCTCAATGTTCTGCCGGAATCGATTATTGACCGTATCGAAATCCTGAAGGATGGCGCGTCGTCAGTTTATGGTTCAGACGCCGTCGCCGGCGTCGTCAACGTCATCACCCGCACCAATGTTGATGGCGCTGTGATCAGTGGCCAGACCAACCAAACCTTTGAAGGCGGCGGCGCCGTCTATCAGTTTGACGGCACCTGGGGTCGTACCTTCGATAAGGGCCAGTTCAACGTTTCGTTCGAATGGAACAAGCGTGAAGAACTGACCATGGGCGACCGTGATTATCTGTCATGCTCGCAAGACCTCGTCTATGATATCAACACCGGCGGCCTGCGCGACATCATCGACCCGGCCACCGGTCAGTCGAAGTGCTTCAATCTGCTTGTTGGCGTCTATGACCGTTTGGTCACCGGCGGTCGGTTTAAGCCAGGCGCTGTTGCGGCTGGCTCTGGTCTTGGCGGCTTGAACCTGAATATCGCCGGTCAAGGCTATGAGCGCGTCGGTCTGAGCTATGCGCAGGTGGCCTCGCTGTTCCCGGCCGGCACGCCGGCGGCGACGATTGAGGCGGCGTGGCGCCAAAGCCAGGCGGCGGTTCCGACGGATGATCCGCTCTATAAGAAGCTTCAAGCGTTCCAGCCGGTTGAACGCGCGACGATCTTCACTCAGTTCTCGTATGACCTGACCCCGAACGTCGAGCTATACAGTGAAGCGTTCTACAACCGACGGGAATCGGAACAGAAAAGTTTCCGTCAAATCTTCCCTAACGTGGCTGCGACCAATCCGTTCAACCCCTTCGGCCAGACGTCGCGGTCGATCGTGCAAGTGCCGACCGATGGCAGCCAAAAGGTTGACACCTGGAGCGTCGTCGCCGGCCTGCGGGGCGACTTAAGTTTCGGTGGCTTTCTCGACGGCTGGAGCTACGACATCTATGGTAAGTATGGCGCCTCGGAAGGCTCCTACACCAATGACATTATCCCGAACGATCGGGTGGAATCGACGATCCGAACCACCGGTACGATCGCAGCGCCGGTCTGCACGATGATCGCCGGTTCGATTTCATCATCCACCTGCGTACCGGTGAACTTGTTCCGCGCTTCGACCGTGGCGGGCGGCGGCTTCACCCAGGCCGAGCAAAGCTTCCTGTTTATCAAGGAAACCGGCAACACCACCTATAAACAGACCTTGTTTGAGGGGTCGATCAATGGCGATCTGTTCGATCTGCCGGCTGGCCCGCTCTCCGCGGTGCTTGGCTTCCACTACCGGAAGGAAGAGATCGACGACACGCCGGGTTTCAACGCTCGCAATAACAACCTCTGGGGGCAAACCTCGGCCGGCCGGACGGCTGGTTCGGACACTGTTCGCGAAGCGTTCACCGAAGTCGAAGCGCCGATTCTGCGTGGGGTTCCGCTGGCCGAACAGATCACGCTGAACGGTTCGGCTCGCTACACCGACTATGAAAGCTATGGCTCCAATGAGACCTACAAAATTGGTCTCAATTGGGCGATTACGCCGGAATATCGCGTCCGCGGCAGCTTCGGAACTTCCTACCGCGCTCCGGCGCTGTACGAATTGTTCCTGGCCAATCAAACCGCCTTCATCGGCAACTCGGCCGTTGACCCGTGCAATAACTGGGGCGTCAACCAGAACAACCCAACGATCCGGGCAAACTGTCAGGCTGACGGCATTCCGCAAACGTTCAACAATACCTTCTCCTCGGCCACGACGGTCACCGGCGGCGGCAAGGGCATCTTGGAAGCCGAAACTTCAGAAGCGACCACTATTGGCCTGATCTGGACGCCCGACTTTCTCGACCTGTCGATCGCGCTCGATTATTTTGACATCAAAATCTTCGATCAAGTCGCCCAGTTCGGCGCCGCCAACATTGTCAGCTCATGCTATTCGGACCCGGGCTTCCGGACCGGCAGCCCGTTCTGCCAATTGTTCACCCGTAACTTGACCCCGGGCGACCCGGAATTTGGCCGGATCGGCAGGATCAACAATTCCTACGTGAACCTCAACCAGCAGGTGACCAAAGGTCTCGATTTGACCGCCTCGTACCGCCACGAATTCTCGTTCGGCACGCTGCGGACGGACCTGCAAGCAACCTGGACGTTCAAGGACGAAATCGAATTCTTCTCAGTCAACCCCGCGGTGCCGGCGCCGCGGAACGATTTCAACGGCGAAGTGTTCAACCCAGATTTCGTTGGCAGCATCGATCTGCGGTTTGACCGCAAGGATTGGACGTTCTTCTGGAACGTGGACGTGACCGGCAAGACCTCTTTGACCGAAGAGTTCCTTGGTGATCGGTTCCAATGGCGCGGCACTCCGGGCTTGGCTTACTACAAGCAGCACACTGAGTTACACGCCGAGCACTCGACTTCGGTGCGCTACCGGACGGACCAGTGGACGCTGCAAGGCGGTATCCAGAACGTCTTCAACGAAGAGCCGCCGACATTCTCGACCGGCAACACCAGCTTGCGCCGCGGCAACACGCCGATCGCCAACCAATACGACATCTTGGGCCGTCGCGCCTTCGTGTCGGTGACGCGCCGGTTCTAATCGCAGCCTATCGCGAAAACTTTGACGGCGGGCCCCTGGGCCCGCCGTTTGTTTTTGCGCCTTCGCGGGTGCGACGTGCGCCTGCGCCAGGATGGACAAAGCTTCGGACCATACGGGCTTGCATGGCCGGGTTGCGTCTTTGTGATCGACGCCGCTGCAAAGTCGCGATTGGTATCTGTGGGCGCTGGTCGGGCTTGAACGTTCGCCGTCGGTCGGCCAGCGTGGCGACCGGTTAAATCGCCGGTGAAGCGTTCAGCGGGGGCCGGCTTCGTCGGCGTGGAACGGCACTTGGAGAGATTGATGTCGACGTGTCTTAAGGTGAATGGGCAGTTTGCGACCACGATCCTTTCTGCACGATCGAGCCAAAGAGTGGGACGCCCCGGCTCCAACAAGTCTAAGCATCCGCGTTGAACGCCCGCGCCGCACGGGCCATCTGGTTCACAATCTCGCGCTCTTCCTTGCTCAGATAGGGGTTCCACACATCGAAGATCAACACAACGCGCAGCTCATCGCTGTCGTTGCGGGCGGTGTGTTCGATCGTGTCGTCAAACACAAAACCCTCGCCGATGCGCCATTGGCGATGATCGAAGCCGACGCGGTAGTGGCAATTGTCCGGCACGATCAGCGGCAAGTGCGCAACCAAGCGGGCATTGGTTTCGCCCGTATGCGGCGGAATTTCAGTGTGGGGGGCCAACGCTGAAAACATCGCATTGGGACAATAGTCGGTGATCTCGGCCAAATCGCAGGCCCCCAGGGCGGCGGCTGTTTGCGGACAGCGTGCGAGATTGTCCGTAACGGCTTTGCCATCGCGCCACAGATGGAAGGTGCTCCAACGTAGGGAATGGTTGAGCGCTTTCCATTGGTTTGCCGGCTGGTCAGGCCGGTACTGGATGTAGGGGACGATCTGGTCTTGCGCACTGGCGAAGGCGGCCTGCATCTCAGTGCGGATGGCGTCGGTGTGAGCTTCCAGCTCTGGGAGCCAAGGAAAGGCTGCGCGATCGTGAAAAGGGATTGCCGGCAGCCGCGGCACGGTCAGCTTGTTGCACACCGCATGATAGGGCCGGGTGCGCCCAGCCATGATCGCAACAGCCTCGCGCCATTGTGGCGATATGCGGCCGACCGCGTTCTCTGCCGCACGCAGGATGGTGTCCTCCAATTCCGCCATATAGCGCGAGGCGACTTGCTCGGCGTGAGCGAAAGCGGCCTCATAATCCGGGCCGCGGTGCTCGGGCGGTGGCGCCACATGGATGGCGTCTTGGTATGCTTGGGCGGCCTTTCGGATCAGGCCCTGGCGCTCCAACCATTGGCCGCGCTGCAATAGCGCCGGCCAACAATAAGCGTCGATCGATAAGGCGGCCTCTAGTTCTTTGATTTCGGCGCCGTCATCGCCGCGTTCGCGGTAAATCTGGGCGAGAAGCAGAGCCGCGGCGATGTTGCTTGGGTGGCTGGCGCGGATTGTCAGCACCATGGCCTGAGCTTCGTCCAGCCGGCCGCGCGCGCGCGCGATCAGCGCCAGTTCAATGGGGGGTTGGGGATGGTTCGGATCGGCGGCTGTCGCCTCCCGCCAAAGCCGTTCGGCCTGGCCCAAGTCGCCGCGCTGCATCGCTTGCACAGCCGCGGCGATAAGGGGGGTGATGGATGCCATGACGCTTACAAGTTTCGACAGAAAAGCCGTGCTGCACGATGCGGCGAAATGTCCATATGGACAGTGCGGCTCAAACAAAGAGGGGCGGATCCGAAGATCCGCCCCTCCAAGACTGTGCCGAAGTGGCGCGTGGCTTAGAACCGCGCGCGCACGCCAACGATCACTTCACGGCCGACCGCGTCATAAAGCGACGGCAGGGTGTTGCCGCTGGTGGTGACGCCGGAGAAGCCGCCGCCGAGCGCCGGCGGGTCTTTGTCGGTCAGGTTGCGTACGGCGACGTTGAACGACAGCTTCTTGGTGGCGTTCCAGGCGCCGTTCAGATCGAGGTAGTTGTAAGCTTCGATCTGACGAATGCTCGGCAACAAGCCGGCGGCGAGCGTGGGCAGAACTTTGCCTTCGCCGACATGGCGCCAGCGATAGCCAAGGTTGAAATTGCCAACCGCCCAATTGCCTGACTGTTCGAACTTCACCTTCGGCGTGAACACGCCGCAGCTGCCGCCATAGATGCCGTAATTGGAGCCCATGCACTGCAGGAAGGGAAGGGTCGGCAGGTTCTTGACGCCGTACTTGTCGGTCCAGGTGCCGCGGAAGTCGAGCGCGACAGCACCCCACTTGTCGTCCAGCCCGAGTTGCTTCAGGTCGAAGGCGTAGTTCACCGCCAAGTCGATGCCGCGGGTCTTCAACAGGCCAAGATTGTTGACGTCGGAGATGATGCCCAGATTGTTCACAATCGCGCCGGTCGGGCCGCGCACGATCTTGGAGCAGAACACGTTGAACGCGCGGGTCGGGTTCAGGGTTGCGCTGAAGCAACCGTTGGTCACGTCCGCCGCCGACAGGCCGACAATCGCGCCCTTGACCTGGATGTCATAGAAATCCGCGGTCACAACGAGGCCGTCGAGCACGCCGCCTAGCAGTGCATCACCCGGACGGAACACGAAGCCGTACGTGAGCGTATCAGCGCGCTCTGGTGAGAGGTTGGGGTTGCCGCCTTGGCTGAACGCCGCCTGATTTGCCGGCGGATTCTGCACGCCGCCAATCGCGCCGGCCGGCACGCCCTGCAGACGGCATATATTCGACACGGTGCCCGGGGTGTTGAAATCGGCCGTATTGGTGGCGGCGCCGGCGCACGGGTCAGCCGCCAGGGTCGTCAGACCAGTGACAAGCGGCTGGAACAATTCGCCGGCATTGGGGGCGCGAACGGCGCGTTGGTACATGCCGCGCAGCCGGAAGCTGTCGCTGATATCCCAGGAGAAGCCGCCCTTATAGCTCGGGAACTGATCCGAACGGCCACCCGTATTGAACTGCGAGTTGCGGAAGCCAAGTTCAAGGCCCAGTTCATTGATCAACGGCACGCCTTCGATCAGCGGCACGCTCAGTTCGGCGTTGTACTCGAGCAGGTCGAAAACGCCGCGATACGGGATGGCCGGCGCGCCCGAGCCGAGCACTTCCGGCTGGCCCGGCGCCAGCTGGCGCTGGGTCGGGTCGTCAGCATTCTGGGCGGCCGAGACCTTCCGATATTCCGCGCCGAACGCGATACCAATCGGGTTTTCCGCAAACGGGCTCTTCCAGGTCTGGCCGAGGTCACCGGAGATATTGCCGGAACCGACCTCCTGCATGAAGTTGACGCCACGGGTCGCGTTCAAATTGACCCAGCGGATCGCAGAATTGGTGATCGAGCCGCTATTGCCAAAGATGTTGATCGGGACGCAATCGGCGACCGTGCCGGTCGGCGCAACGCCACCCGTAAAGGCAGCGGTCGTGCCGCTGACCGTCGGTGGGGTGGCCAAGCAGGTCGTGCCATTCAGCGTGTTGACCGCCGAACGCAGGCGGGACTGCGAACCCCAATTGTTGCGGGTTTCGACCGAGCGCGACTCACCAAGTTGATAGGCGACATCATAATTCCAGCCTTCCACGATCTCGCCGCGGATGCCGCCGGCCAAATTGAAGGAAGTAATGTCAAACGTGTTGATACGCGGGCCAAATTCGGTGAAACGGCGTTGTACCGACATGTTCACGGCCGGAAGCGCCGCCGACCCGGCGACGCAGCCCGACGTAATCCCGAGGGCGGCGCAGAATTGGTTGCGCACCGCGTCCGGGATAAACGGATTGCCGAGCGGGATCGGGTTTGGCGTGAAGAACGAGCCGCTCGAGGCCAGCTGCGCCGCTGTCGTGTAACGATTGAAATCCAGCGTGGCGTAGACTTCGGCATGCTTATTGATTTCGTAGAGCGCCCGGGCGTTGCCGCTATAGCGTTCAAAGCCGGTGCGGTAGAAGTTGTCCGGGTTGAAGTTGAAGCCGTCGCGCGCTTCCACATAAGGAATGATCGCGCCGCCGGGGCCTTTCGGCACGCCCGAGTTTGAAGTGCCCGAGGTTACGCCAATCGCTGTACGCCATGCCGCGGCCTGCGCCGCCGTGAAACCGGTCGGCTCGATGACCGGCGGAACGGCGGTGGGTGAGCCTTGCGGCAAACCTGTCGCTGACGAGAACTGCACCAGGCCGAACGGGCGCTGATCTTGGCGAATAGCCAGACGCTCTGCCCAGCCGAGATTGACAACCACGTTGCCGCGCTTGTCTTCTGTGCTGGCGCCCATCGTGATGTCGAACTTACTGTCGTCGCCGTCGCCATAATTCGTTTGGCTGGTGCGGGCGTTGACTTCCACGCCTTCGAAATTGCGCTTCATGATAAAGTTGACAACGCCGGCGACGGCGTCCGCGCCGTACACCGAGGAGGCGCCGCCGGTGACGACGTCAATCCGGTCGATCAGCGCGGTCGGAATGGTTTGCAGATCGACGACGCCGCCGAGGGTGAACGGAATGGCGCGTTTGCCGTCGACCAGAACAAGCGTACGGTTGGTCCCCAGGCCGCGCAGTGCAACCGTGGCGCCGCCGTTGGTGCCGTTGTTGCTGCCTTCGTTGTTGCCGGGGAAGACCGGGCCGAGCGCGCGCAGCACAACTTCCGGGTCGCGGGCGATCTGACGGCCGATTTCTTGGGTGCCGATCGACGCAATTGGGCTGGACGAAACCAAGCCAGGGCTGCGGATGCGGGTGCCGGTGACAACCACTTCTTCAGAGGTCGACGCTTTCGGCGTGGCCGGCGCTGCCGTTTGCGCGTGCGCCGGAGCAGTGATGCCAAAGCCCGCGAAAAGCGAGGTGGCCAAAAGGTAGCTGCGAGCCTTCAAGGACATAACCCTTACCCCTTCGTATGCAAAGACCAGGCAGACTATTCCGCCTGAATGCTTGAGTTCCTCTGCGGCGAGCTTGGCGAAAGCTGTGCCGCCCACAGAATTGCCTCACAACACCCACATTGGGTACGGTTTCGGCTTAGTACATCGAGTATTGAACTTCCTGTCATACGTCAATTGTGCGACATACGGGCTGTGGTCGATGATGCGTCAATGTGTCTTTGATGCATCAAAATTGTCGCATCTTTGCCGCGCAGTGGTCATTTTCTTTGCAGCGGACCGATACGGCCGCTTCAGTGTTTTCGCCAAAGGATCAGGCTGCGTGTCAGAAGTGACGCCGAACGGGCCGTCAGCCGCGCTGGCGCTGGCGCGCGCATCCTTGCAACGCGGGGATGCGTCCGCCGCAAAAGCCCTTGCCATGGCCGAAATCGGGCGACCGGGCTTTGCAGCCCAGGCTCATCATGTGGTCGCGCTGGCTGAGAAGGCGCTGGGCGATCCAGCGGCGGCGGCGCGTTCCTTGCGGGCGGCGCTGGCGCTACAGCCCAACGAGCCCCTGTTTTTATCCAATCTCGCCAACCTTTTGGCGCCTACTCAGCCCGACGAAGCCGAGCAATACTATCGCACCGCGCTGGCCGCGGCGCCGGGCTTTGCCCAGGCGCGGGTCAATCTTGGTCTGTTGCTGCTTGATATGAGCCGGATTGACGAGGCCTTGGCTCAGGCGCAGGCGGGATTGGCCCATGCGCCGCGGGCCTTGCCTCTGGCGCAATTGTGCACCACGGCGCTGCTCGCAGCGGGTGACAGCGCCGGCGCGTTGGCGGCGGCCGAGCAGGCGCTGTCGCTTGCTCCCGGCGATCAAGCGTGCCGATTGCATTTGGCGCGTGCGGCGGGCGCGGCGATGGATTGGCCGCGGGCGCAGGCTGTGCTGGTTGACTTGGTGCGGACCGGCGGACCGGCGCCGGCGGCGGTTTGGATGGCGCTCGGCGAGGCGTTTCTCGCCCAAAGCCAGACGGTGGCTGGCCAGGAAGCGCTGTGTTGCGCCTTGGCCGTTGAACCAAACCACGAGGGCGCGGCCCGTCAGTTGACTGCGGCTTTAGGCATTGGCGCGGGCAATGATCACGGCGGCGCTTATGTTGCAGCCTTGGCGCTATTTCCCGATTCGCTTGGTTTGGCGATTGCAGCCTTTAACGAGGAAGTGCGTGCTGGTCGGCTGGCGGCGGCGCAGGCGCAATTGAACCAGATCGCGCAACGTTTTGCGACGGCGCAGACACCAATCTTACAGGCGCGCCTGGCGATCGCCAGCGGCGACGCCAAATTGGCGACGTCGACATTGTGGCCGCTCTACAAAGCACAGCCTGACCGGATGATTACGTCCAGCCTGGCGGAAGCGCTGATCTTGGCGGGCGACTACAGCGCCGCCGCCGAGATTCTGGGCGCCCAGCTGGGGCGTGCGCCGTTCGATCAGCACCTTCTGGCCCGGCTGACGACCGCTTTACGCCTTGGCGGCGATCCAAAGTTTGCCGATTTGGGCGATCCTGCGCGCCTGGTGTTTGCAGTCCAGATCGCGCCGCCGGCCGGCATGACCCTTGCGGCCTTCAACGCCGACTTGGCCGACCATTTGCGCCGCCGCCATCTCGCCAGTTTGGAGCCGGTCCATCAAAGCGTGCGTTCTGGCACGCAGACAGAGGGGCAATTGTTTGTCCAAGATCGTCATCCACTGGTTCAGCATTTGCGGCGAGAAGTTATTCGCTGCGTTGAAGCGGTGGCGGCCGGCCTGCCGGAGCGGCCGGACCATCCCTTCTTTGGGCGCCGCGCGCAGCGGGTGGGCCTGGCGGGGTCTTGGTCAGTGCGGCTCCAAGCCGGAGGGGGCCACGCCAGCCATATTCACCAGGAGGGCTGGATCAGCTCTGTCTATTATGTTGTCGTGCCGCCGGAATGCGCTGACACCCAGGCGCGCAACGGCTGGATCACCTTTGGCCAGAGCCATCTGCCGCTTGGTCCGCACGACGCTCCGCTGCGCATGATCCAGCCGGAGCCGGGCAAGCTGGTGCTGTTTCCGTCTTATATGTGGCACGCCGTGACCGCACTGACGCAGCCGATGGAGCGCATCACCGTCGCGTTCGACGCAGTTCCAGCGCTCTAGCCCGGAAATTTCAAAGGTAGGAGGTGCATCGGGGCGCGAACTCTGAGAATTTCGTTTTGCCACAAAGTCAAAGCGCAGAGCGAAAGGCCACCCCGATGCAAACAGAATGTACCTCCGATTTGTTCGGCTTTTCCAGAGTT
>JBEIHY010000052.1:0-22611 GCA_040381035.1 Hyphomonadaceae bacterium | reverse complement strand
TCGGGCATCAATGAGCGGCCGCGTGTGTGACCTGGTTTGGGGCCCCTACGGATCGGCTTGACCAGAAACTTGTTTCCTAATCCTGGGCTGACGATTGCTCTGGCCAAGGGCTTAGGCTTTTTGCGCCCTATTCACTCGCCGGTTCATTCGTCTGGGTGGGGACGATTGCGATCCTGACGGACCGCTTCAATCCAGCCGAACTGACCGCACCGGAAACAGAGGCGCCGAGTGCAGCCGCCGCAGCGGACTGGGCGGACGCTTGCGCCGCGGTCCAGAAGTCCGTGCCTTGATTCCGCGCCGCTCGCGCGCGAAAAACAAAACCCAGGCCAAGCCGCATGAGCGGTTGCGTCTGACACTTTCGACCCGGCGGCCCCCCGCCACGCCGGGAGCGAATGTCAGACTACATGGATACTTCTACAACTGATGCCTTGCTGGTCGTCGACACGGCGCCCGTCGCGACCGTCGTCGGCGACAACAACGCGCCTGCCGTGCCGCGCGCCACCAGCAGCGCCCAAAGCGTATTGTCGTGCGGCGATGCAATCGATCCGCTCCTTTACGCGGTGGATATGGTCGTGGCGCTGATCGATCTGCGTCAAGAAACCAAATGCGAGATCGCGCCACCGCCCGCACCCGGCGAACCGCGCGGAACGGACATCCATGATCCCACCGTGTTGCGTTGGCTCAAGGCCCTCTCCGCCATCGCGGGTTGGATCCTTACATCGCTCGCGATTTTGACCTTCTCGGGCGTGCTGCAGCGACAGAAGGAGTGACGCTCAGGCTTGAGACTGGTGACAAATATCTGATGGGTTGCGCCGATTGGAAGCTATAATTGGGAGTGCCTGATGTCGTCCATGGCAGCCCCTCACCGCCGCGCGCCCGCCCGCACCATCAGCGCTGCGCCACATCGGACGCCCCTTCCCGTTCCGTCACCCCTTCCACGCGCCGCCGCTTGCGCTACTGTCGCGCCAGCACCCACCTTCTGAAAGGCCTCCCATGAAAGCCCTGCTCTCCACCGCGCCCGGCGGCCCCGAAACGCTCACCTTCGCCGACATGCCCGCTCCACAAGCCGGCGCCGGCGAGGTGGTGATTGATGTCAAGGCGGTGGGGGTGAACTATCCGGATGTGTTGATTATTGAGGACAAATATCAGTTCAAGCCCAGCCGCCCTTTCGCGCCGGGCGGGGAAGTGGCGGGCGTGGTGGCCAGCGTCGGCGAGGGCGTGACGGCGTTGAAACCAGGCGACCGGGTGATCGGCTCCACTGGCTGGGGCGGCATGGCCGAGCAGATCGCGATCCATGCCGGGCGCGTGCGCAAGATCCCAGACGCGATGCCCTTCGACGAAGCCGCCGCCTTCTTGATGACCTATGGCACCAGCCATTATGCGCTGAAGGACCGCGCCAGCCTGAAAGCCGGCGAAAGCCTCTTGGTGCTCGGCGCCGCCGGCGGCGTCGGTGTCGCTGCCGTTGAGCTTGGCAAGGCGATGGGCGCGAAGGTGATAGCGGCAGTGTCCTCACCCGAGAAGGCCGATTTCATCCGCGGCTGCGGCGCCGATGATGTGGTGATCTATCCCGCGCATTTGGCCGAAGACGACAAGGCCGCCACCAAGGCTCTGTCGGAGGCTTTCAAAACCGCCGCCGGCGGCGGCGTGGATGTCATCTACGACGCCGTGGGCGGCGCCTATGCGGAACCGGCGCTGCGGGCGATGAATTGGGACGGGCGGTTTCTGGTGATTGGCTTTCCGGCCGGGATACCAAAAATCCCGCTCAATCTCACGCTGCTCAAGAGCTGCCAGATCGTCGGCGTGTTCTGGGGCGCCTTCACCGCGCGCGAGCCGGCCAAGAACGAAGCCAATATCGCGGAGCTGTTTGCGCTGTACGCCGCCGGCAAGATCAAACCACGGGTGTCGGCGCACTTCCCGCTGGCTGACGCCGCCCAGGCCATCCGCCATCTAGCCGACCGCAAGGCCACCGGCAAAGTGGTGGTGACGGTGTAGGCCGCATTCAGGAACAGTGTTGGCGGTTTCCCGTCCGAATGCGGTCTCTAATCTAAAATCGCGCGCTATCCTTCCGCGAACGGGTTCTTGCCGGCGCGGACATGCAGGCGAATGGGGCTAGCCGGCAGATTGAACGCCTCGCGGATGCCATTGACCAGATAGCGCTTGTAGCTTTCGGGCAGATCGGCCGCGCGCGAGCACATCAGCACGAAGGTCGGCGGCCGGCTTTTGATTTGGGCGATGTAGCGCGGCTTGATCCGCTTGCCGTTCACGGCCGGTGGCGGATGCTTGACCATGGCGTGCTTCAGCCAGTTGTTGAGGTCGTTGGTCTTGACCTTGGCGGTCCAATCGCCATAGGCCGCCATCACCGCGCGCATCAGCCGCTCCAGGCCGATGCCGGCCTGGGCGCTCACCGCCACGATCGGCGCGCCCTTGGCCTGCGGCAGCGCCTCATAGGCGCGCTCCTTCAGCGCTTTGAAGGCGGCGGCGGGCTCTTCCACCTGGTCCCATTTGGCGAGCACGAAAATCAGCGCGCGGCCTTCGCGCAGCACCAGATCGGCAATCGTCAGATCCTGCTTCTCGAACGCCTCGCGCGCATCCATCACCAGAGCACAGACATCTGCAAAGCGGATCGCGCGGATCGTGTCGGCGACGCTAAGCTGTTCGAGCTTGGCCTCAATGCGGGCCTTTTTGCGCAGGCCCGCTGTATCGACCAGCCGCATCGGCCGGCCGCCCCACTCCCATTCCACGGCGATGGAATCGCGGGTGATGCCGGCCTCCGGGCCGGTGAGCAGGCGATCCTCGCCGAGCAGCGCATTGACCAGCGTGGATTTGCCGGCATTGGGCCGGCCGATCACAGCGAGCTTGATCGGGCGATTGTCGGGGCTGTCTTCGGGTTCGATCACATCGTCCGGGATCGGATCATCCGTGTCCGGATCAGGTTCGGGCTCCGGGCCGAACTGCGGCGCGGCGGCCACCAACGCCGCGAACAAATCACCCATCCCTTCGCCATGTTCGCCCGAAATGCCGATCGGCTCGCCCAGGCCTAGGCGGTAGGCTTCGTTCACCCCGGCCTGGGAATCGCGATTCTCGGCTTTGTTGGCGGCCAGGATCACCGGCTTGTCGGCGCGGCGCAGCAGATCAGCGAAGCGCTCATCCAGCGGCGTCACGCCGACGCGCGCATCAACCAGGAACAAAACCACATCGGCTTGCGAAACCGCCGCTTCGGTCTGGGCGCGCATCCGCGCCTCCAGGCTCTCGTCGGTCAGGTCTTCAAAGCCGGCAGTGTCGATCAGATCGAGATCAAGATCGCCAAGCCGGCCTGGCGCGTGCTTGCGGTCGCGGGTGACGCCGGGCTGATCATCAACGATGGCGAGCTTTTTGCCCGCCAGCCGATTGAACAGCGTTGATTTGCCGACATTCGGCCGCCCGACGATCGCGAGCTTCAGGCGCATTACCTGAACGCGACCACGCGGCCCTCATCGGTCATGACATAGACCATGCCATTGGCCGCGATAGGCGGGATAAACACCGGCCCGCCAACCTCAACCTCGCGCTCGGTCTTGCCGTCGATCGGATTGACCCGGATCGCCTGGCCGAGTGAATTGGCCAGGATCAGCTTGCCGCCCACCATCACCGGGCCGACCCAGGCGATGCGGTCTTTTTTCTTCTTCTGGTTTTCGAACCGGCGCAGCTCACGGATCCAGAACACCTTGCCGGTGGTGCGCTCCAGCGCGACCAGTTCGCCATCGATATTGACGGCATAGATCGCATCGCCTGAGACCCAGGGGGTTTGCGTAGAGGCGAAGTTGAGCTCCCAAGCGCGCTGGCCAGTGCGCTGGTCAATCGCGGCCAGGATGCCGGAATGGCTGGCGGCGTACACAACGCCATCAACCACAGCCGGACGCCCGGCAATGTCATTGATCGCCGACAAGGACGTCAACCGGCCGGTGCGGGTCAAAGCGTCGGTCCATAGCCGGCGGCCATTGGCGGCCAGCAGCGCGATCAATTCGCCCGACGGGAACGGCGAAATCACTGTATCGCCGGAGATGGCGGCGCTGGAGGCGGCGAGCACACGGGCGGGCTCCGCGATCGCCTGATGCGTCCAGCTGACCTTACCGTCGGCTGGGTCCATGGCGATCAGTTCACTGTCATTGGTCACAGCAAACACGCGCCCGGCGCCAATAGTCGGCGCGGAGCTGAACGGGGCGTCAGCCGTGGCGCGCCAGATTTCCTTGCCATTGGCGCTATCCAGCGCCAGCACCATACCGAAACCGCTGGCGACATAAAGGCGGCCATCGGCGAAGGCGACGCCGCCGCCAATCGCTTCCTTATCGCGGCGATTGGCGCTCTTCAGGGCCAGACGCCAAATATCGCGCCCGCTGGCGGCATCGAGCGCGTGAACCACCTGCTCGGAATCGAGCATGAACAATTTGCCGTCGGCGACCACCGGCGCGGCCGCCAGGCGAGTCTCATTGCTGGAGCCGGCAGCCGCATTGCGCCGCCAGGCAACGGTCAAGGCCGCATCGCCGGCGACATTTTGAGGCGCATTGTCAGCCTCGCCGCCAGGCGATGGCCAAGCGGTCATGGTCCGCGCCAACGGAATCAGCGGCGCCCGGCCAGCCAGATCGCTGGCGACCTTCATCTGCTCTTCCAGCTGCAGCACCGAGATACGACCTTCTTCGGGCGCTTTCTTTTCAGCGGAGCGATCACGAGCAAACGGCGCGCTGACCGCGCCGCCTATCCGCTCAGCCGTTGCACAGCCAGTCAAGGCCGCGACAGCGGCCGCGGCAAACAGGGGGGTCCTCATCCGCATCGTCATCTCCGCATTAGCCCGGGGGGCCCATCATTTGATTGGGGCTGGCTTGACCGGCGCAGCGCTGCACCGCCTGGGGCGAAAGTTCCGGCGGCGTCCCTTTGCCGAGGCTGAACAGCCCCAACTCGGCGCGCCATTGAATGCATCGCGGCGCTTCCAGCGCCGTCGTCAAGAACTTGAACTGCTCTTCGGCGCGGGCGTTTTCGCCAGCTTCGAGCGCTTCCAAGGCCAACAGCTCACGCGCCGGAAACTGAAACACCGAGCCGCCAGTGATGATCGGGGTCAAACGCGGCTCCACGGCTTTCAGCGACTGCTTGTCGGCCGCGATATAGGCGGCCTTAAGGCGGGCGGCGTCGCGTAGGATGGGGTCCGGGCTGAGTTCAGCGGCTTTGTCGAAGGTCTTCAAGGCGGCATCGACATCACCTTGGCTGACCTGGGCGCCGGCCAGCTCCATCAACGCCAGCGCGCGATGGCCGGCGGGGCCGCGCTCGGCCAGCTGGCCAAAGGCTTTGGCCGCGCTGGTGAGATCGCCCTTGGCGGACAGTTCGGTGGCCGCGCGCATGGCGGCGCTGAAAGCTTCGCCCGCGCGCGCTTGCTGGGCCTTCCAGAATTCCCAGCCCCCAATGCCGGCGACCGCCAGTACAAACAGCGCAGCCGCAATCGGGGCGAAGCGCTTGAAGGCCGCACTCATCCGCTCTTCGCGAATGCGTTCCTCGACTTCCTCGAAGGCGTCAGTCACTCGAAATCCTTAAATCTGGCCCGAAGGGCGCCAAAGCGCGCGCACGCTAGCCGTGCTCGCGGTCCGGGGCAACGCACCGGGCGCATATACATTGCCGCGCCAAGCGGGAAGCGGTTTCAGCGAAACGCCTCCAGAATCGCCACTGCGCAGCCGCCGCAGACCAGCACAAAGAACAATTCAATAATCGGCGCGCGCAGCTTCAGCACTTGCGCGCCGAGCCAGATCAGGCCGGCAACCACTGCGGCAATCACCCAATAGCCGAACACAAAACCAAGCGACTGCGACATTCTTTGAAAGCCGCTCCAGGCGCCGTCAAAGCGGAACAAAAACGCCGCAGCCACCGTGGCGGCGCTGATCAGAATGGCGCAGCCCGCCAGGAACCGCTCCAAGGGCTGCATCATCTTACCCCCAATGCGGCGCTGTTAGCCGCGTTCCGCATAGGCCCAGCCAACGGCGCTCAGCGCGGCGGCCAACAGCAAGGCTGAAGCCCCGCCGCCCAGCTGATGGGCATATTGCAAATAGCCGGCATAGGAATCCGCCAGCGCACCGACCGCACTTGGCCCGTTCACCATCAGCGCCACCGCGCCGGCGGCCAAAGCCAGACCCGCAGCGATCGTCAGGCGGTTGCGCCGGCCCCGCTCGATCTCGGCCACCCGGCCGCTGACCCCGCGCACAAAGGCCTCATCGCCCATTGGCGGACGCGACGCATCGCCGAACAAGGCCGCCAAGCGGGCCTCGACTTCAGAGTCAGAGATGGACAAATGGTCGCTCATGGCTTGCGATCCTCTACCGCAAGAAACTTCATAACACGTTCCCTGCCCCTGAGAACATGGGATTTTACCGTTCCAAGCGGCAAACCGAGCGCATCAGCGGCTTCGGCGTGGCTCATCCCCTCGCCGTAGCACAGCGCCATGGCCGCGCGTTGCTCCGGCGACAGCGGCGCCAGCAGCCGGTCCAGATCCAGCCGGGCATCGGCCGCGGCCTGATCGTCCTGGGTCAGATCGGCGTCGGCCATATAGGCCACATCGCGCGCCGAACTGGCCTTGGCGGAGCGGCGGTGCTGTAGGAACTGGGTATAGGCGATCCGGCACAACCAGCCCCGGAAAGCGCCCTTCCCCTCATAAGACCCGATCCGACGCCACGCCGCCAGGAAGGTTTCCTGGGCCAGATCGTCGGCCAGCGCGGCATTGCCCGTCATCCGGCGCAAAAATCCGCGTACGAGGCTCTGGTTTCGCCGCACGAGGCTTTCAAACGCGCTGTTTGAACCTCGCTTGGCGTCTCGGGCCAGAGCCTCGTCCGGCCCATTCACGATTTCCGTTCACGCCGCAGCCAAGCCGCCAGCAGCTGGCCAATGCCGATGGCGCCGACAATGATTGCTGCGATCGCAAAGCCGCGCCCAGCGCCGTCTTCGCCGAAATCGCCGTTGCCGAACACCGCCGCACACAGGCCAAATCCGAGCCCCAGCGCCGTCAGGATTACGCCAGAGCGTAAATCCTGGCTCGCCGGCCGTTCCGGCTTTTGCAGCGCGCTGAGCGCCTCCGGCGACAGCTGTTGACCGCTGTCAATCGCGCGCCGCAGCGTCTCGTTAATCTCTCGCTTGGATTGCACCCCGCCCCACACTGCGGTCAGTACAATCGCGACAATCATCGCAAACCCGCCCAGCGGCACCAAAATTTCTACGCCCATTGTTTCGCCTCCCTTGTCGCAAGGTTGATCCCATCCGAAGATGGGATCAACGCCCAAGTGCTGATGTCACGACTTGCTGGTTGCCATGGCCAACAGCGGAAGCGCGAAAGCGACCAGGGCGGCAACCATGAAGAACACTTCAAACATCTTGCTCTCTCCTTCAAATGAGCCGCTTTTGTCTGCGGCTTTCGAAGGAGAGATGCGGGCGAGGCGAACTTTGGATGCAGGCTGGGGATGCAGGCTGGGGATGCAGGCTTGCTGATTAACCGCGCGGGCTGTGGAAGGCTGCCAGCTTGTTGCCGTCGAGATCGCGGAAATAAGCGAACTCGCCAAACGCCCCGCGCGGGCCGGGCGGGCCTTCGCAGGTTCCGCCGAGCGCCAGCGCCTTGGCGTGAAGCTTGGCGACATCCTCTAGGCTGTCGACCGCCAGCGCGACCATCGCGCCATTGCCGAACGTCGCGGGCTTTGTGTCATGCGGACGCGTGACCATGAACATCGCGCCTTTGCCAATGCCATAGATTAAACCGGCGGGGGTCGGAAACATCCGCTTGCCGCCGATTTCACCGAGCAGCGCATCATAAAAGGCGGTGGCTTTGTCGAAGTCGTTCGTGCCGACGCACACATATCCAATCTGGGCCATGGGGCTCCTCCGTTTTTGCCGCCGCAATCTGGTGGCGCTGACGATGCGGCAGTCAAGCCGGGCTGCACGGGGCGGAGGCGGGGGAGCTTTGGCGCGGGGCCGGGGGTATGATGCGTGGGCTGAAGCGGAGCGGAAATCACCAGCTCGGAAAACCGGAAACTGGGGCGAGGGCAGTCGTCGACGGTACCGCCTTCGACTGAGCATCATTGGCCCAACTCGCCCTCGCCGCTCAGCCGCGGTGACGCAGCTCTCGGCACTTTGACCAAACCAGTATCGGCGCCGGATTGGGCTGGCCAAATGGCTACTTGCGACCGTTCAGGAGGCACAAAGAATAATGACCACAGCACAATTCATCGCCTCTGCGATGAGCATCGCGCTTGCGATCCTTTTCGCTCTCGCCGCCATTGTCACCGGCGCGCGTCTCAGCGCAGGGGCGTCGATATGGCCTATTCCGGATTTGATCCTGTTGGGCGGCGCCGGATTCGTGTCTGGCGCTTATGCCATGTGGGGCGACATGTTTGGGCGCAATGTGGATCGCACCCAGCTCCAATGTACGATCGTTTCCTGCGATTTCCGGATCGGTTGGCTTGAGGGGGCCGACGACAGCTCGGCGACCTAATGGGCGCCGTTCAGCGCGCATGGCCAGGCTGTTTGCCCCCCCTTCCGGCAACATAACCCCCTCGCCCCTCACCGCACCCCGCTCAGCGCCAGCTCGACGCGCGCGGCGGCGGCGTTGACGGCGCTGGCGGGCGCGGGCCGGTCCGGCGCGGTCAAGGCCGGCCAGAGTTTGACCAGCCCAACCATCTCACCCACCGCGCGCTGCGCGGCTGGGCCGGGTTTGGCGGCGGCGAGTTTTCCCAAAGCGTCGGCGGCGGCGAGTGCGGCGCCAAGGCTGTGCTGGTATTCAATTGGATCGACGCCCTCAGGGCTGTTCACTTCACCATAGAGCCCGCGCGTCAAGGCGAGCATTCGGCGCACGCGCTCAGCATCGGGGCTCGAGGCGGCTTTGTCGATCGCGGCAAGCGCGGCGCGCAGGGCGGCGCTGACCTTGCCGGGATCGCCGCCTTCGAGCGCGGCGCGCAGGGCGCCAAAGTCCAACCCGCCCAACTCGCCCGGCGCCGGATCAGCGACTTCCAGAAGCCCCTGCTGGGCCAGCACCACGCCCGCGTCGCCTTGGCCGTCGCGCAGGGCGCGGTCGGCGATCAGCAGAAAGCCTTTGAGATGTTGCAGCCGTAAACCGGTGCGTGCGGCGCCCTCCAGGCCGGCATAGGCGTCCACGGCGCCCGCCTCACCCTGCTCGCCGCCGCCAGTGGCCGCCGGCGCTGGCGGCGGAGCGGGTGCGGGGCTTTCACCGGCCTCGCCGGATTGGCCGGGCTTGGCGGCCCCCTCGCCGCCTTCGCCTCCGGGGCCGCACGCGCCCAGCGCCAAGGCTGCGACGCCAACGGCAGTCCACAGTTTCCAGCGCGTCTGTATCGTTGAGGGGCCGGCCATGCTTGTCTCCGTCCGAAGTTTGGATAGGATTTAAGCAACTGCGAAGCGCTTGCAAGTGGAACTCCGCCGCATGATGCTGCTGATTGAAAAACTACTCAGCCCGCAAGACCTCGCCCAGGTGCGCGCGGAACTGGCTGAGATCCCCTTTCAGGATGGCCGCGCCACCGCCGGACCTGTCGCCCGGACCGTCAAGGCCAATGACCAGGCCGACCTGAACCACCCCCGCGTGCAAGTGCTGGAGACGTTCGTGCAAGATGCGCTGTGGCGCCATCCGGCGTTTGAGCCGGCCACCCGCCCGGCGCGGTTGTCGCGGCTGCTGTTCTCGCGCTACCGGCCGGGCCAGACCTATGGCCCGCACACCGATGACGCGCTGATGGGCCAAGCCGGCAATCGCCTGCGCGCCGATATCGCGTTCACCCTCTTCCTTGCCGAGCCCGACAGCTATGAGGGCGGCGCCTTGACGATCAACTCGCCCGCCGGCGAACAGGCCGTCAAGCTCGCCGCCGGCGATGCGATCGTCTATCCGGCCGGCACGATCCATTATGTGGCGCCAGTGACCGGCGGCGAGCGGCTCGCCTGTGTCGGCTGGGTGCAAAGCCTGCTGCGCGACGCCGGCCAGCGCGAAATCCTGTTTGATCTGGCCATGGCCCGCAATCGCCTGTCCGGCGCGCGCGAAGACGTCTTGCTGCTCGACAAGACGATTTCGAATCTGCTGCGGATGTGGGCGCAGCTTTAGGAACCCGCCGCCATGACCCTCACCCTCTACGGCATCAAGAACTGCGACACGGTGAAGAAGGCCCGCGATTGGCTCGCCGGCGCCGGATTGGCCTATGCCTTTCACGACTACAAGACAGATGGGGCCGCGCCGGCTTTGTTAAAGGGCTGGGCCAAACAGGTCGGCTGGGCGGTGCTGCTCAATCGCGCCGGCACGACGTTTCGGACATTGCCCGAGGCCGACAAGGCCGACCTGAGCGAAGCCAAAGCGATCGCGTTGATGAGCGCCCAGCCCTCGCTGATCAAGCGCCCCGTCCTGACCGGCGCCGGCGCGCCGATCATTGGCTTCAAGCCGGATGTCTATGCCGCGGCGCTGAAGCGATAGAAGTCCGCATCCGATCGCCCCGCTGGCGGCCACTCAGTGCGCCAACCAAGCAAAGGAGCTGACAAGGGGCCGATCATTGCAGGGATCGTGATGACGGCGGCTGTGATCAGCGCCGCCGCGATGATGATGCTGGAGCGGATCGAACACACCAAGCGCAGCAACAAGGCCTTGGAGGTGATCCAAACGGAGCTGCAGCAAGGCAAAGAGCCGGCGCCGGAACTGTACCGTGCGCTGGAGCCGGCAGGGCCGGAAAAGACCGACCAGCGCTGGTCGAATGTGATCTTATTTAGCGCGCTGGCTGTTGGCTTTGGCGCCGCCGCGATTACCGCATATCCCGAAGGCGGCAGCCGATTCCAAGCGTTTGCAATCATCGGCGCCGCGATGACGGTAACCGCGATCGGATCGCTGCTCTATGCACTGTTTGCGAAGAAGCCAACGCGCGAATGAGCCCCGCGGAAGAGGCAGAGCTGGTGGCGCAGGCGCGCGCCGGCTCGGCCGCCGCCTTCGGCCGATTGGTTGACCCCGTGCAGGCGCGTGTACGCTGCTTTGCCTGCCGCCTGACCGGCGACCACGGCGATGGCGATGATCTGGCGCAGGACGCTTTGATCCTGCCCTGGGAGCGGCTCGAGCGCTTTGCCGGTCGCAGTTCGTTTGCCGTTTTCGTGTGCGCCATTGTGTTTAAGTTGCATCGCTCCTGGCGGCGCAGCTTGGCGCGCCGGCGCGCGCGGGACGCGGCCTGGCTGGCTTTGGGCGAAGTCGCCGCACAGGCCCCGCACGATCCCGCCCCGGCCGACGCCCTGCGCCGCGCCCTTGGCGCGCTGCCGGCCGATCAACGCGCCTGTGTGGCTCTTTGTCTGGCGGGGGAATTCAGCCAGGCGGAAGCAGCCCTTGCGTTGGGCCTGCCCTTGGGCACAGTGAAAGCTCATATCAGCCGCAGCCGCACCCGATTGGCCGAGATTTTGGGAGGCGAAGATGAGCATTGACGCGCACCTGGACGCCGCCTGGGCCGCAGACGCCCCACCGGCGCATGATGTCCTGTTTCACTTGCGCGTGATGCGCGCGGCGGCCGAACGCAGGGAGCGACAGGCGATGTGGCGCAGGTGCGGCTTGATTGCCGCAGCCGGCATGGCGCTGATCAGCATCAGCCCGCAATTGGCGGCCATGGGCGAACCGCTGGCCATTTTGGTCCTGACCGCTTCCGGCCTGTGGGCGGCGCGCCAGTTTGTTCGTGCGGCCGGCTAAGCTTCCGCCTTAACCCGCATCCAGCGCGCGCGGTGCAGGTCTTCAAGGTTCATGTTGAAACCTTCGACCCGCGGATCGATCAGGTTCTTCCAGGCGCCGATGCCGATCGGCACGGCCGGGCAGTCATCGAGCATGGTTTTCTCGGCCTGGAACATCAGATCATAGCGCTTTTGCGGATCGGGTTCGTTGTCGGACTGAAACATCAGCTTGTCATAGTCGGGATTGGAATAACTCGGATAGTTTTGATCCCCGGTGCGGGTTTCCATCAGATAGAGGTAATTGCGCGCATCATTGAAATCGGCGATCCAGCCGCCATCGCCGGCCATGAAATCTTTTGCCCGCAACATGGCGTAATGGACCTGGGTTTCCTGGCCGGCCAGTTCCACCTTCACCCACGGCGCGATGCTTTGCCAATCATTCTGCGCCACCACGGCGATGCGCGGATTATCACCGGTATTGCGGTGGTTGAACTTGAACTGCAATGGATTGTTGGGGCCATAGCCGGCTTCCTGCAACAAACGGCGCGCCTCTTCCTGGCGTTTTTCCTTTGGCCATTCGGCGAAGAACAGTTTGGCGCCGTCCGGCCAGCCGCGCATGCCTGGCGGCACAAAGCCGTACGCGGGTTTGTAGCCAGCCTTCCAGATCTGATCGCACATGAATTCGCGGTCGAGAGCCATGGAGACAGCTTGGCGCACCCGCTTGTCGTTGAACGGCGGCTTCGCTGTGTTTAGCGAATAATACTGAAGCAGCAGGCCGGAATTGACCCGCACCCAACCGGGTAATTCCTGCTCGTAGAAGTCCTGCTTCTTGCCGGCGAAATCCGTGCTCCAGCCCAGCTCGCCGCGCTTGATGCGACGGGCGGCGGCGTCATTGTCCGGGGTCGGATAAAAATACAGGTGTTCGAAATAGACTTTCTCGGCCTCAAAGAAGCGCGGATTTTTTGTCAAATGGATGATGTAATTCGACCACCATTTGTCGAGCATATAGGGTCCATTGGTGACGATGTTTTCCGGATTGAGCCACGCATCGCCGTGCTTTTCCACAATATGGGCCGGCACCGCAAACGAAGTGTAATGCTTCATAAGCCCCGGCAGATAGGGCGCGGGATGTTCCAGGCGAATTTCAAAGGTACGATCATCGACGGCGCGCACGCCCAGCGCATCAATCGGCAATTCATCCTTTTTGCATTTCTCGGCATTGCGCACGAGATAAAGGATCGAGGCATATTCCGCGATCGTCTTTGGATTCATGATCCGCTTGAAGCCATATTCAAAGTCGCGTGCGGTCAGCGGCGCCCCGTCCGACCATGTCGCTTCGCGCAGATGGAACGTCCAGGTCAGTCCGTCAGCGCTGGTTTCCCAATGCGTCGCCATGCCGGGAATGGGATTGGCGTCGATGTCTTCGGTGGTCAGGCCGATGAACAATTCGCCGATGATCCGATTTTCCCACTGGCCGGAGGCCTTGTGGGGGTCGAGCGTCAAGGGTTCTGCGCCATTGCCGATATCGAGCGAACGCTTGGCGGGGTCCAATCCGACCACCGAGCCTTGGCACCCGGCGGCCAGCGCCGCCAGCGCAAGACCACCCAAGCCGCGGCGATTGAGGAGAAGACTTTGATCCAAAGACATCTGCGATTTCCTGGTGCAACCGGCTGACAGATAGCCTTTGCGCACGATAAGAATAAACCAGACTAGCCATGAACCCAGCCCCTGGGGAGACCCCAATGCCGCTTCAACTGCATCGCGCCGCGATCATTTTTGCGCTGGCCGCCGGATTTGTAGCCATTGGCGCAGGCGCAGCCCCGGCGCCGCAAGCGGCCACCGCCCAAGCCACCGCCGCGCTCTATGGCTGCGCTGACCTCACCGACAGCGCTGCGCGCCTGGCTTGCTTTGACGCCGAAGTCGCCAAGCTGCGAGCGGCGGAAACGGCAGGCTCGTTCCGGGCCGTTGACCGCCAGTCCGTTGAGCAATTGCAGCGCGAAGCATTTGGCTTCCAGCTGCCCAGCCTGCCTCGCCTCGGCCTGCCCAAATTCGCGCGCAGCGAAGGGCCAAACAAGCAAACCTATGTCGTCGCCGCGGTGGCGCCAGGCGAACGGGCCGTGTTCACAATGGCGGACGGATCAGTTTGGCGGATGTCGGAAATCGCCTCATATCGGCAAATCCGGCCGGGCGTGGAAGTGGTGGTTGAGAAGGGGTCGTTAGGATCTTTCATTATGGCCCCGGCAAGGAGCAACAACAGCTTCCGCGTCCAGCGCGAACAATAGCGGCTGCGAATTGTCCCGCCAATGAGCTGACGGCCGCAGCCGTCAGCGATAAGCTCAGCGCGCCAGACGCCAATCCGTTTGGGGAGAACGCCATGACGACATCACATCGCACCGCAATTGCGCTGACATCAGTCGCCGGCTTGAGCGCAGTTTGGGCTTTTGCCGCACCGGCGCCTGGCGTGTCTTTGATCAAACCGCTGGCGGCCCTGTTTGCCTGCGTCACCATCAAGGACGACGCCGCGCGGTTGGCGTGCTTTGACAAAGAAGTCGCAAATCTGCAGGCGGCCGAGACGGCCGGCAGTTTCGCCGCCATCGACCGCCAGTCTGTTGAGCAATTGCAAAAAGAGTCGTTCGGGTTCCAGCTGCCGAGCTTGCCGCGCTTTGTCTTGCCGAAGTTCGGGGCCGCCAGCGAAGCCCCGGCCGCGCAGACCTATGAGATCGCCGCCGTCCGCAGCGGCGAGCGGACAGCTTATGTGATGACCGACGGCTCCGTCTGGCGCCAGATAGAGAATGAGCGCAACATCAATATCAAAAAGGGCGCGACCGTGGTGGTCGAAAAAGCCGCGCTGAATTCATACATGCTTTCGCTGGCCAGGGGCGGCGGTCGCGGCCTGCGCGTGCGCCGCGAGCAATAACTAAGTCGGCTGCTGGGCTGGATCGAGCGTTGCGACTTGATCGGCGGCAACCGGAACTTTGGCCTCCTGCTGCTCGGCCGCCGCATCGCGCAGGCGCGCGCGCTCAACCCGGTTTGGGAAGCGGTAGAAAACATGGGCGCCGATCCGGGTCGTTTCAATCAGGGAAGCCGACCAGTAAGGGTCCACTTCATTGGTGTGGTAGTGCGTGGCGCTGTGGGTCATCGGCCGGGCAAATCCGGCGACCACACCGCCAGCCACGACATTGGCCTGCCGCCAGGCCGCGCCATAGGGGCGATGGCGCAAGGAACCATCGCAAGTAAAGGTGAACTGGCAGCCCGTGGAGCGATACGATCCCTCATAAACCACATCGCAAAACGTGTCGGGATAGTGCTTGGAGCGCACGCGGTTGACGACAACCTCGGCGACCGCCAACTGCCCGACAACGCTTTCGCCGCGCGCTTCGTAATAGATCGCCTCCGCCAAGCAGCGGGTTTCGCGGGCGCGTTCCGTGGCGCCGCTGAGCTGTTCGCTGTGGAAGCCGGCGAGCGAGACGACGGACAGACGCTCCTGCACGCGGGCCTGAATGAACAGAGCGTGGCCATTGGCCACCGCGTCTTGGTTCAGGCTGGCAGCGCCCTGCGCTTTGATTGCGCCCTGCCCAGGGCTGTAGGAAGCAAGCGTCAACCGCGCAGCGGGCTCGGTGGACTGGGCATTGGAAGCCGCCAATGCGGCGTGAAAGGCTTTCGCGCGGGCGTCCCATTCGGCGTCAGCTCGCTGCTCAGCTGCGCGCATGGACACCGCCGGCAACAACGCCGCAACCGCCGCAACCGCCACTGCCGTGGCCGCCCCCTGGCGGATCGCATCTTTGTTCTTCTCGAACTCGATCATCGTCCTCGTCCGAATCTGTCTGAAGACGTTAGCCAGTTGAGACAACAACATCTACGCGTTTCCTTACTCCGGCCTTAACGATGTCCGCGCAGAAGACAAAATTCTTCTCGCGAACAGCGATTCAGGTCTGATGAAAGACGCGCCCAGAACACCCCAGCCCCGGACACAGCCTTTGCCATTGAGCCGCCCTAACCGCCATAAACGGCTTAAGCTATTCACAATTTTTTAACCCGAGCCGCTTGCGACGAGGAAGACTCATCGCGAGAAAAATTTAAAATGTTGCAAATTCATATACTTAATTCGACATAAGGTAAGACTGCGCCAGCCCTACTCCGCCGCGCGCGTTCACTCTGTCTTGTCCGGACCTGTGGCCTTAAGGCCGCAGTGCGGCCTGGGCGGCGGCCAAGCGCGCGATCGGCACGCGGAACGGCGAACACGAGACATAGTCAAGGCCAAGTCGAGCGCAAAAGTTAATGCTCGCCGGATCGCCGCCATGCTCACCGCAGATGCCGAGTTTAAGGTTCGGGCGGGCGCTGCGGCCACGTTCGGCGGCAAGCGCAATCAGCTCACCAACCCCGTTCTGGTCGATCGAGACGAACGGGTCTTTATCGAAAATCCCGGCCTCGACATAGTGGCCCAAGAACCGTCCGGCGTCGTCGCGCGAGATGCCCAGGGTGGTCTGGGTCAGGTCATTGGTGCCGAATGAGAAGAACTCGGCGGCTTCGGCGATCTCGGCCGCGCGCAGCGCCGCGCGCGGCAATTCGATCATGGTGCCAACCTGAAACGCGATCGGTTCAACCCTGCCTTCCGCGCAGACCTTCTCCGCCACCGCTCGAACGCGCGCAGCGATTTGCTCCAATTCCGGCTTGGCCAAGACAAACGGGATCATGATTTCCGGCAGCGGCGCCTGGCCGGTCTCGGCGCGGACCTCCAGCGCCGCTTCGATGATCGCGCGCGTCTGCATTTCGTAGATTTCGGGATACACGATTGCCAGGCGGCAACCGCGGAAGCCGAGCATCGGATTGACCTCGTGCAGTTCGGCCGCGCGCGCCAACAGGGCGGCGGCTGAAACGCCCGTGGCGGCGGCGACCGCGGCGACGTCTTCTTCCTTCTTGGGCAGGAATTCGTGCAAGGGCGGATCGAGCAGCCGAATGGTGCACGGCAGGCCGTTCATGATCTCGAAGATGCGCTTGAAGTCAGTGCGCTGGAACGGCAGCAGCTTGGCCAAAGCGGCCACCCGCCCGGCGGCGGTTTCGGCCAGGATCATTTCGCGCACCGCGCTGATGCGCTCTTCGTCAAAGAACATATGCTCGGTGCGGCACAGCCCGATGCCTTCGGCGCCGAATTCGCGCGCGACTTTCACATCGGCCGGCGTCTCGGCATTGGTGCGGACCTTTAGGCTGCGCAAGCCGTCGGCCCAGCTCATCAGGGTGGCGAATTCGCCGGTCAGTTCCGGCTGGACCATTTTGGCCGCGCCCATCAGCACCTGGCCGCTGGAGCCGTCCACGGTGATGATGTCACCGGCCTTGACCACCCGGCCCATGACCAGAAACCGGCCGACCTTTTCTTCGATGCGGATGGTCGTTGCGCCGCACACACACGGGCGGCCCATGCCGCGTGCGACCACGGCGGCATGGCTGGTCATGCCGCCCCGCGCAGTAAGGATGGCGCGTGCGGCATGCATGCCGTGAATGTCTTCGGGGCTGGTTTCATCGCGCACCAGGATGACGTCTTCGCCGGCGGCGGCGAGCAATTCGGCTTCGTCGCTGTCGAACACCACCTTGCCGACCGCCGCACCGGGCGAGGCCGGCAAGCCGACGCCCAGCACATCGCGTTGATAATCGGGCGCGATGGTCGGGTGCAGCAATTGATCGAGCGCGCCGGGATCGATTCGCAGGATCGCTTCATCGCGGGTGATCAGGCCTTCATTGGCCATGTCGACGGCGATTTTCAGAGCCGCCTTGGCGGTGCGTTTGCCGTTGCGGGTTTGCAGCATATAGAGCGTGCCGCGCTCCACCGTGAACTCGATGTCCTGCATGTCGCGGTAATGGCTTTCCAGGCGCTGATAGACCGCAACGAGCTGGCCATAGACGTCCGGCAGCGCCTCTTCCATCGACAAGCCGCCCTCGCCCATTTCTTCGCGGGCAATCTTGGTGATGGGCTTGGGCGTGCGGATGCCGGCCACGACATCCTCGCCCTGTGCGTTGATCAGATATTCGCCGTAAAAGATTTTGCGCCCAGTTGAGGGATCGCGGGTGAAGGCAACTCCGGTGGCGGAAGTCTCGCCCATATTGCCAAACACCATGGCCTGGACATTCACCGCCGTACCCCAGCTTTCGGGGATGTCGTGCAGGCGGCGATAGACCTTGGCGCGCTCGTTCATCCAGCTTTTGAACACCGCCCCGATGGCGCCCCAGAGCTGTTCTTTGGGATCGGCCGGGAACGGCTTGCCGAGTTCGTCAGCGACGGCGGCCTTGAACTTGGCGACGATCTTTTCCCAATCCTCGGCCGCCATATCGGTGTCGAGGGTCTTGTCGTTCTGCTCTTTGTAGCTGCCGAGGATTTCCTCGAACGCACCGTGATCGAAATTGAGCACGACATTGGAATACATCTGGATAAAGCGGCGATAACTGTCATAGGCAAAGCGCCGGTCGCCGGAGAGCTGGGCAAGCCCTTCAACGGTTTCATCATTCAGGCCAAGGTTCAGCACCGTATCCATCATGCCCGGCATCGAGGCGCGCGCGCCAGAGCGCACGGAAACGAGCAGCGGCGCCGAAGGATCGCCAAACTTTTTGCCGGTGACAGCTTCAACCTTGGCGAGGGCTGCGTCCACCGCCGCTTCCAGACCATCGGGATACTTTTTGCCATTGGCGTAATAGGCGTTGCACACCGGCGTGGAGATGGTGAAGCCGGGCGGGACGGGCAGGCCCAGCGCGCACATCTCGGCGAGGTTTGCCCCCTTGCCGCCAAGCAGGTTCTTCAGACTCGCATCGCCATCCGCGGCGCCGCCGCCAAAGCCATAAACCATGTGCTGCAAAGCCATTCCCCTAACCTTCAATCTCGGCGAAGTCCGCGACTTGGCGGCAGACTTCGCGCATACGGCTCAATAGCATCAGTCTGTTGCGACGCAGCAAAGGGTCATCGGCGTTGACCAGCACCGCGTCAAAGAAGCCATCGACCGGCGCCCGCAGCGCGCTCAGCGCCGTCATCGCGGCCGCGAAGTCTTCCTCGTCAACGGCTGCTTTCACCGCAGCCTCTGCATGGTCGAGCGCTTTGGCCAGTGCGATTTCGGCAGGCTCCTTCAGAGCTTTGGCGTTAAACACCCAATCGGCGCCCACGCCCTGGCCCTTCTTGTCCTCCGCTGCGAGGATATTGGTCGCGCGCTTGTGGCCGGCAAGGAGGTTGGCGCCGTCCTCTGCTTTCAAGAACGCTGCGAGCGCTTCGACGCGGGCGACGATGCGCACGAGGTCGTCATCGCCAAGCGCGAACACGGCATCGACGAGGTCGTGGCGCTTGCCCTGGTCGCGGAGCTGGACCTTGAGGCGATCGGCGATGAAGGTGAGGAGGTCGCCATTCGCAGAGTTTATGGCCGTTTCAGCCTCGGGCCTGGCTGCCAAGTGGCCCTTCAGCGCCAGTCGGATTGCACCGCGAGGGGATCGAATGTTCCAGGTTCCGAATTTGTCCTTGGTCGCATCGCCTAAAGACAGGCGAACTTGATTGTCCAAACTGATCCGCACCACCCCCAAGGCCGAGCGGCGCAGGCCGAAGGCGTCAGACGAGCCAGTCGGCTTTTCATCAATCGCCCAGAAGCCGGCGAGCGTGTCGAGCTTGTCGGCCAGCGCCAAGGTCACCGCGACCGGATCGGTCGGCACACGGTCGCTCGGGCCGAGTGGGCGATAATGATCCTCGATTGCGGCGGCGACGGAGGCGTGTTCCACGCCCTCAGCGAGCTGGCGCCCGATCTGGCCTTGCAGCTCCGGAAACTCGCCGACGGTTTCGGTGACGAGGTCCATCTTCATCAGATCGGCCGCGCGCGCGACCAAGGCCGGATCGGCGCCGACGGCCGGGGCCAATTCTGCCGCCAACGCCTTGACCCGCACCACCTTGTCCCAGACGCTGCCCAGCTTTTGGTGGAACACGATCTGCTTCAGCTTCTCGCGTCGCTCATCGGTGGCGAGCGGCGTCTGGCCGTCCTTGTCCCAAAAGAACCGCGCATCGTTCATGCGCGCCGACAGCACGCGGCGATTGCCGGCGACGATCGCCGCGCCGCCATCCTTGGCCTTGATATTGGCGACGGTGACGAAGCGCGGCGCAAGCCGCCCGGTGGCGGGATCGCGCACGGCGAAATATTTCTGGTGGGTGCGCATGGTCAGGCGGATGACTTCGCCAGGCAAACTGAGAAAGTTCAGGTCCATCTCGCCGATCAGCACGACCGGCCATTCGACAAGGCCTGCGACCTCATCAAGCAAGCCCGGATCTTCCATCAGCTCCAGCCCCTGGGCCTGGCACGCCGTGCGGGCGTCCGCCGCGATCATGTCTTTGCGCTCATCCCGGCGCAGTACCACGAAAGCTTTTTTGAGCGCCGTTTCGTAATCATCGAGCCGGCGCACGGTGAAAGGCTTTGGCGCATGGAAGCGGTGGCCGCTGGTGATGTTTCCAACCGCCACGCCCGGCAGTTCGAACGCCACCGGCTCGCCGTCAAAGCAGCACACGATGCGCTGCAAAGGCCGCACCCAATAGAGATCCGCATCCGCACTGCGCATGGATTTCGGCCACGGAAAGCCGCGCACGATGGCGGGGATGATCTCGGCAACCAGGTCAGGTGTGGCGCGGCCGGGCTTTTCGATCAGCGCGACATAGAAATCGCCCTTGGGGTCCTTTTGCACCTTGGCTTGTTCCAAGGACGCAAGCCCGGCGCCTTTCAGAAACCCTTCCACCGCCTTGTCCGGGGCGCCGACCCGCGGGCCCTTGCGCTCGTCGCGCACATCGGGCGTGCGCGCGGCCAGACCCTCCACCACCGCGCTCAGGCGGCGCGGGGTTGAGAACGCCTTCACCGCCTCCGGCAGAAGGCCGGCGGCGGTGAGCTTGTCCATCAAAAGACGCTCCAGATCGGCCTCGGCGCGGGCCGCCATCCGGGCGGGGATTTCTTCGCTGAAGAATTCAATAAGCAGTTGCGGCATGGGAGCCGGGCTATAGCCGCCTCGGCGGCGGCTGGCAAAGGGCGACCGAAGCCGGTTCACCATTTTGCGGAATCAGGCCCCTAAAGAGAGGTTGGGAGTACGATTCGATGCCGCGTCACCTTTTGACGATCGCATTGGCCCTGATTGCGGCCGCCTGCACGCCTGAAGCGCCAAGGGCCCCGTCCTCGGAGCCGGAAGCCTTGCGCGGCGCCTTGCGCGGCCCGGCTGCGGCGATGGCGAACGCGACGGTGTCGGCGCCGGGCGATGAAGTGACGCTCTATGACAGCCCCACCGCCACCGCCGGGCGGACGCTCGCGCGCGATGGGGTCGAGCATGAATGGGGCCACGAGGGTGAGGACCGCGAGCCGATCATCTATATCGCCTATGGCCAGACCGGCAACCGCTACAAGGTCCGCGTCGGGGAGAGCTTCTACTGGATCGACGCCAAAGTCGGCGCCCGGTTCATGACCCCGCGCGATTTCTGGACCAGCCGGATGGCTTATCTCAGCTTTTGGGACGGCCGGCTTGCTGAGGCGCCCGGCGGGCCGGGGCGCGCTTCGCCCGCCCGCGCCAAGATCGAACCACCCGCCTGGGTGCATGACACCGCGATCCGTGTGAAGGACCAGCGCGAGCTGATGGCCTCCCTCCCGGCCGGCTGGCTGCCGATGGACGCCCCAATCGAAGTGCTCGACGCGCAGGTGATTGAGGGAGAGGTCTGGCTTAAGGTGCAGTTGATCGATGTCGGCCCGTGCGAGCGCGAGCCCGGCGCGCAGCCGGTCATCTTTGACACCGGCTGGGTGCGCCAACGGGCCCCGCAGCCTTACACGGTTGTCGCGGCGCTGCCGGGCGGCTGTTGAGTTCACCGCCCCGGCGCGCGAAGCTAGCGCCATGACAACGCCCCTGCCCCGCCGCACCGCCCTGATTGCCGCCGCCGGTTTGGCCGCCGCGCCACTGGCCGGGGCCAAGCCGGAGCGCCGCGCCAAAGCCGCCAAGGCCAAAACCTTTGTGCTGGTGCATGGCACCTGGCTGGGCGGCTGGCTATGGACGCCGGTGGTCGAGCGGCTCACCGCCATGGGCCACCGCGTCTTTGCACCGACCATGACCGGCCTGGGCGAGCGCGCCCACCTGATCAGCCCGGCCGTTGGCCTTGACACCCATGCCCGCGACGTCTGCGGCGTGATCGAGGCCGAGGAGTTGAGCGAGGTCATTCTGGTCGGCCATTCGTTCGCCGGGGTGACGATCACCGAAGCCGCCGACCGGATGCGCGACAAGATTGGCCGGCTGGTGTTTTTCGATGCGCTCATCCCCACCCGCGCCAAGCCCGCCGCGATCAATCCCGGCCCGGACGGCCAATACTCCGACTATTGGCGCCAGCGCATTCCGAAACTCATCGACGGCTACAAGATGGATTTCTTTGCCGAATACGAAATCGAGATGATCTGCCCCGACGCCGACAAGCCGGAAATCCGCGACCGTATTCGCCGCGGCGTCCGCCCGCATCCGGCCAAGCAATGGACCGACCCGGCCAACTTCGCCCATGGCGGCTGGGAAGGGTTGCCACGCACCTATGTCCATTGCACCCAGCAGACTTATCGGCCATCGAGCCAAAACATGTGGGGCGAAGCCAAGAAACCAGGCTGGGACTGGATTGATTATCCAGCAAGTCGCGCCGGTATGTTGACGGAGCCAGATTTGACGGCCGACTTGCTCTGCGGGCTTTAGCGAAACGAAGCGCAATAAGAGTGAGACAAGTCCTCCGCTTTGGCCGAACTTTGTTTCGCATCGCCCGATTTTCAACGCATGCCTAGTGTAGCGCATCTAACGTTTGGTACCCGTTTGAGCCAAAGCGCGCGACCAAACGTTAGATGCATCAGCTACACTAGAGCTTGGATTTTTCTAGTGTTCCTTATGGTTCTGACATTTGCTCGGCGTCTGTGGCAAGCG
>JBEIHY010000051.1:0-22868 GCA_040381035.1 Hyphomonadaceae bacterium | reverse complement strand
GCGGGTGATGGCGAGGGCCGACCGGCCAGGCGTTGATATCCGCACCGAACCGGGCGCGCTGGTCCTGGCGCCGGCCGGCGGAATTGTGCGCTTCGCCGGGGCGGCGCCTGGCTACAACCAAGTCTTGATCCTGGATCAAGGCCAGGGTTACGTTAGTGTGTTAACGGGTCTTGAGTCGGCTTTTGTCGGACCGGGCGATCGCGTCGGCCGGGCTGAACCGCTGGGCCAGATGGCGAAAACGCCCGCTTCGGCTCGGCGCAGCGCCACAGCGCTCTATTTTGAAGTGCGAGCCGACGGCGCGCCGGTTGATCCGCGCCGCTGGTTGCGCGGGGAAGACCAATCTGGCGCAACGATCGCCAGCAAGTCGCCGCAAAGTGGCGGCAAGGTGTTAAGTCGGGCGGCGACGGCGCCGGTCGGATAGGGTCTTAGATGGCGGAGCGGCGCAGCCAATTTGGGCGCCGCACGGGAGACGTGCAGATGCGGATTGCGTGGATCGTAGCTCCGGCCGTGGCGACAGCGGCCTGTGTCGGCGCGCTGGCCTGGTCCAACCGCGACAGCGAAGCCGGCCGCCCGGACACTTTCCGCGAACTCGCGCTGTTCGCCGAAGTGCTGAACACAGTGAAGCAGGATTATGTCGTCGAGGTCCAGGACGCCGATCTGATGAAGGCGGCGATGAAAGGGATGCTTGCTTCGCTCGATCCGCATTCCGATTATCTCGCGCCGGAAGATTTGAAGGATCTGCGCGAACAGACGAGCGGCGAATATGGCGGCCTCGGCATTGAGGTGACGCAGGAAGAAGGCGTCGTCAAAGTCGTTACGCCGATGGACGAAACCCCGGCCAGCCGGGCGGGCATTAAGTCCGGCGATCTGCTTACGGCCATTGATGGTGAAAGCATCGTCGGCATCGGCATCAATGAGGCCGTATCGCGGATGCGCGGGCCGATCGGGACTGGCTTGACGGTCACCATCACCCGCGAAGGCGTGGAGCCGTTCGACGTGCAGCTGACGCGCGAAAAAATTTCCGTGCGCGCCGTCACCGCCCGGGTAGAAGACAATATCGGCATCCTGCGGGTGTCGACCTTCAACGACAACACCACCCAGATGCTGAAAGAAGGCATCGCCACGATCAAAGCCAAGAGCGGGCGCAGCCTGCGCGGCGTGATCCTTGATCTGCGCAACAATCCCGGCGGCGTGCTGGAACAGGCGCAATGGGTCAGCGACGTGTTCCTCGATGGCGGCCTGGTCGCCATGACGCGCGGCCGCAACCCGGACGATACCCGCCGCCTACTGGCCACCAAGGGCGATGAACTGGCGGGCACACAGATCGTTGTGCTGATCAATGGCGGCTCAGCCTCGGCGGCCGAAATCGTCGCTGGCGCGCTGAAAGATCGCAGCCGTGCGCTGGTGGTTGGCACGACCAGCTTCGGCAAGGGCTCGGTACAAACCGTGCTGCCGCTGAAGAGTGGCCGCGGCGGCGTGAAGCTCACCACTGCGCGCTACTACACTCCGAATGACATCTCGATCCAAGGCGCCGGCATTGAGCCGGACGTGGAAGTGTCGAATGTCCGCGTCGAGCCGGACAAGCTCAAGAAGCTCGGCTTCAGCGAAGCCGATCTACCCAAAGCCTTGACCAACGAAACCGGCGCCAAGCGCCGCGGCCCGCATGTGCCTGAAGATCAACCGCCCGTCGGCTGGGATGCGAAAGAAGATTATCAGCTTAAGCGCGCCAAAGACCTGCTCACCACCGGCATGGTGGCGGAGCGGTTGCGGAATAAACAGGGCTAAGCCGCGCGGCCTGGCTTTGGTGTCGGCGCGCGTTGCTACACCACCCCGGCCAGAGCCTCCGCCAACATCAAAGCCTCATCGCGCCGCGCCCCGCCTGCGCGCCAGGCAATTCCAATCGTGCGGCCGATCACCGGCTCGCTGAACCGGCGCAGCGTCACCGGCGCGCCCGCGGCCGCGCCTGCATCGACCGCGATCTTGGGCGCCAGCGTGACGCCCATATCGCCGCCGACCATCTGCAGCAGCGTATACAAACTTGTCGCGCCAAACGCCGCGCTGGTGCGGCCCTGCGCCAAGCGGCACAGCTTCAAAGCATGGTCGCGCAGGCAATGGCCGTCTTCGAGCAGCAGCAGCTCATCACCGTCAAGATCTTCGGGGCTAAGTCGCTCCCGCGCCAGCAACGGATGACCCGGCGGCGCGGCGAGCAAAAACTCGTCTTCACCGATCGGCGCCGTTTCGACGCCAGCGGCGTCAAAGGGCAACGCGATGATCGCTGCATCAAGGCTGCGGGCGCGGACCTGTTCGAGAAGCCGGACGGTCTGGTCTTCTTTCAGGATCAGCTGCAAGGCCGGGAACTTCGCCTTCAGCATCGGCAAGGCCCGCGGCAGCAGAAAGGGCGCAATGGTCGGGATCGCCCCCAATCGGAACGGGCCAGAGAGTGGCGCCCCCGCCCCTCGCATGGCCATCACCAGCGCTTCAACTTCGCCGATCACGGCGCGGGCGCGGAGGGCCGCTTCTTCGCCGGCCTGCGTCAACACCGCGCCGGGGCGGGTTCGGTCAACCAGGGTGACGCCAAGGCTAGCTTCCAGCTCCTTGATGCCGACCGACAAGGTCGGCTGCGTCACGCCAATCGCGTCCGCCGCGCGCACGAAACCGCCATGGGCTTGCAAGGCAATCAGAAAATGCAATTGGCGCAGCGTTGGCAGCTGCCCACGGGCAATGATCGGATCAAGCTGAGCCATGACAAGCATGTGGGGCCGCAAAGCGGCCGGATCAATCGCGCGTCGTCAAAACACGGCGCGCGCCAGAGCAATGATGCCCGCCCACAAAGCCAAACTGGCGCCGACGATGAAAATCCACGACCACCGCAATGGCCAGCGCGCCGGGGATGGGCGACGTGCGCGATGTCCGTTCGCCGCGCTTGCCTGTTCGCGATCGAGTACGACCAAGGCGAAGTCCTCACCAAAGTCCCGACCCTCGCCCATAAGATACGAAGCCGTGCTGCAATCAATCGCGCTTTTCCGTATTCGCGCGTCAGCTTGCGGACTTTGAAGGCGCCGGCGCCATCCAGTTCAGCATTTTGGCCAGCAAAGCCGCCTGTTTTTGCGGATCGTCCAAGCCCAAGCGATGATCCAAGCGCGGATCAATGGCGACGGTCAGATTGGTTTTGCCTGCGCGGGAAAAAGCACGCTGAGAGATCTCGGTCGCCGCCAGCGGCACTTCCGCGTCGCGCCCGCCATGGATCATCAAAATCGGCAGGTCGAGTTTGGCATAGGCGCTCAGCGGCCGCAGCCGCATCAGCGACGACAGATAGGCGTAGGAATCATTCCACGCGAACCGATCGATCGCATCCGGCGTTTGCGTGATTGCCGCCATCCGGCGCGCCGCCTTGACCGGCCCGCTCAGCTGCGCGCCGGCGGCATAGACCAAGGCCTCGCCGTCCATCGCGCCGGCGGAGGCCGCGACCAGATGGGTAAAGCCGGGCGCGCGCGCCGCCACCTCTGGCGCCGCCAGCCCGCCTTCCGAATAACCGACAAGAACCTTCAGCTTGGCCTCCGGATGAGCGGCCAGAACGCCGCGCGCGAACTGGGTTTGGCGGGCAATCAGCTTGTCGAAATCGGCATTGAGCGTGAATTCCGCCGTGCAGCCAAAAGGCTGAAACCGTCGCACGCCGGGCTTTTCCAGAGCCACCACCTTCCAGTGCCCGGTGAGGCCGGTGAAGAACTTTGTGGCTTGCCGGGCCGCCGGCTCGCAGCCCGAACCGGGCAGAAACACGATCAGATTTTCCGGCAAATCGGGATCGCCGATACTGAGCTGGGCCACCGCAAACGGCAATCGCAGCGTGCCCAACCAGGCGATCGCCACAACGCCGCACACCGCCAAAGCCGCAGCCAGGACGGCCAAGGGGCTCAGGCCCGTACGAGAAGGTGCAGCGCTGACCATGCCGCTTCTTACTCGATCGACGCGACGATGGCGAATGCAGGATTCACCTAAGCTCTGGGCGGCATAACGAAAACCTTAAACTCTGCCTGCTATGCCGGCGACCTCTGTTGACAGGAGTGCGCATGATCCCGGCCCCGCTGCTGACCCTCGTTGAAGCATACGCCGCCGACGGCCAGGTGAGCCCCGAAGAGGTCGCCAAGCTGCGCGCCAGCCTGTTCCCTGACGGTGTTGTCAGCCGCGGCGAAGCCGAGGCGCTGTTTGTGCTCAATGACCGCGTCGCCGGCGGCGACGCCAGCTGGGGTCTGGCTTTTGCCGAAGCCATCGCTGACCATGTCATCGATGGCGGCGAACCGCGCGGCCATGTCACCGATGAGAGCGCAAGCTGGCTTGAAAGCCGCATCAAGGGCGACGCCAAACTGACCCGCGCCACCGAACTGGAAGTGGTGCTGAAAACTTTGGAGCGCGCCGAAACCGCGCCGCCCCATCTTGGCCACATGGCGCGCGATCTGGTGCGTCGGGCCATCCTCGATCAGGACAATATTCTCGGCGGTGACCGCGACCGCGTGCCCGGCCAAATCAAAGCCGAAGAGGCGGAATTGATCCGGCGCACCCTGCACGCGAGCGCTGCGTGCGGCGGCGTGTGGGTGACGCGCGAAGAAGCCGAATGGCTGTTTGAACTCGACGAAGCCACAGTTAATTTCGATCACGATCCAGACTGGCAGGATGTGTTCGTCAAGGGCGTGCTCAATCACCTGTTCAATCCGGCGCCGTCGGCCTTGGTTGGGCGCGAGGCCAGCCGCCGGCGCGGCGCCTGGCTTGCCGAAAAGACCCCGCTCGACGCCGCCCGATTCTGGGGCCGCGCCTTCACCGGCGGCCCACGTGGCTTTGGACAGCGGGTGCGCCAACCGGACGCGATCGACGCCATGCAAAGCCATTATGCCGAACGCGTCGCCGTTGGGGAAGCCGCTGAAGCGTTCGATCTGGCGGAAGCTACCTATATCAGCGTGCGCACCCGCAAAGACGGCCGCAAGAGCCCGAACGAACAAGCGCTGATGATCGCCATCAAGGACGCGCAGGCGGCGGCTTGATCGCCGCTTGATGGTCGCGTTGACAGGCGGCGCAAGCACAAGCAACTCTCAGATCTGAGTTGGTTTGGGAGAGGTCTCGATGCGTGCCTGGATTTTTGCCGCCACGGTGATGTTGGCCCCAATCGCAACCGCCGATCCAGCCGCGCCGCCGCCCCAGCCTAACCCTGCCCCGGTTGCTGTGCAGCAGTCGACGCCGGACCCCGCCGCTGCACCCGCGCCGGGCCCTGATCCAGCGCAAGCCGCCACAGCCGCCAAAGCCAAGGAGCTGGTGTGCAAACCGAATATCCGGCCCGGCACCCGTATCGCCAAAGGCCGCACCTGCATGACGCAAGAAGAATGGGATTATATCTCACAGAACCACCAAAAGCGGTTCGACGACGCCCAGCAAAGAACCTTCGGCGGCCGCAGCAGCTAAGAGGTCAGTTCGCCAAACGGCTCTCGAATTCAATGCGCGCGCCGTCGGGCGCGCGCACGCGCAGCGCCTTTATCGCGCCTTCGGGGCGGCGCGTGATCCGGGTCACTGCCGCATCGAGCACTTGGCCGCGAGCAACGATCTGGGCGGCGGCGGCTTCGGCGTCAGCGACCGAATAACTCACTGATAGCCAGCCGAGATTGGGCGCGCTGCAGCGGTCGGCATAGTCATTGCCTTTCAGACCGTCGATCTGAATCGCCTCAAGACGGCCAAACTCGTCTGGCTTCGGATAAAAGATGCCAGCGCGATAGGGCACGCTGGTGGTGAGATTGGTCGGGATGCCGAGCGGCATCGGCGTTGGGGTCTTCTCGACATAAGGCGGGCCAAACCAGAAACGCTGGAACCCGAACACGTCTTCGGCAAGGCGGCGCATTGCTTCACGATCGCGCACCATCTGCATGATGTTGAACGGCTGGCTGATCCGCTCAAAATCGCCGAACGCGGCCGGTAAAGCCGGGCTCAAGCGCTCATAGGCCTGCACCTGCAAACCGTCCGGGCCTTTGAAGATCACCACTTTCAGCGTGGAGCCGGCGAAGTCGAGATCGGTGATTGGCGTCTCGGTCCACCAGCCCAATCTGATCGCATCGTCATAGATCCCATCGAGCCCTTTGGCGCGCACCATCAGACTGAAAAAACACCCCGTATCCCAAGCCCGCGATCCCGGCCGCATGGGGACTTTCTTAACGCCCTCAAACTGCACCAGCCGCACCCGGCCATGCGTGCGCCCAGGCGCGGCCAGAACCAAAGCCTCAGCCCGCGCCTCTTTCGGCAAGCCCCAATAGTCGAGTTCGCTGCGATCGAGCCGCCCGCGCCACACCGTGCGATAGCCGCCGATCTCACGGAAGAAGCGGGCGGTGACGTCGATGTCGGAGACGCTGGCGGTGGCCTGCAGCCAAGGCTCGGTGGTGACCGGGCTGGGCTTGGCGGCGGCCGGCGGCGGCGGCGAGGTCATGGTTTGAGCATCGGCGAACGGCGCCGCCATCACCGCCAAGACCAAAGCAAGAATGCGCATCGCCCTCTCCTTACGCGGCAAACCGCGCTACATCGCGGCCATGACAAAGCCGCTCACCGCCCTCGCCGACATCGTTGCCGACTATGACGCCCTGTTCTGCGACATTTGGGGCGTGGTCCACAATGGCCGCCGGCTTTATCCGGGCGTGGCCGCCGCACTGGCGGCCTTCCGGGCTGGCGGCGGGCGAGTGGTGTTGATCACCAATGCGCCCAAGCCCCGCGATCCCATCCCAGGCCAACTCAACCGCATCGGCCTGCCGCGCGATTGTTGGGACGCCATCGTGACCAGCGGCGATGCAATCCGCGCTGAACTCCGCGCCCGCGCGCCCGGCCCGGTGTTCAAGATCGGCCCGCAGGAAGATGGCGATCTCTGGGCAGGCCTGGAGCTGGACCGGGCAGAAATTGGCGCGGCCCGCTTCATGGCCATCTCAGGCCTCAACGATCCACTGAACGAAACGCCGGAGGATTATCGCGACCTGCTCGCCGCGGCACATGCGCACGATCTTGAGATGCTGTGCGCCAATCCCGACATCGTCGTTCGCGTTGGCGAGCGGCTGGTGTGGTGCGCCGGCGCGGTGGCGCAGATTTACGAACAGCTTGGCGGGCGGGTGGTCATGGCCGGCAAGCCCTATGCGGCGATCTATCGCTTGGCGCGCGAGGAATTGGCCAGGGTCACTGGCAAACATATCGCCGATGCGCGCATTCTGTGCGTTGGCGACGGCGTTGGCACCGATGTGTTGGGGGCGCAGAATGAAGGCCTCGATTGCTTGTTCATTGCCAGCGGTCTGCATGGCGAGGCGCTCATGACCGATGGCGCGCTCGATACGGCAAAAGTCGGCGCGGTGCTGGCCGAAGGCGGCGTGGCGGCGCGCTATGCGATGGCGGGATTGGTGTAAATTTGGTCTTTCACGTCACCCTTGCGCGCGAATGAAACGCCAGATCGTCATAGGCCCGCACCATCAGCACATCTTCAACGATCTCGCCGGCCCGTGCGGCTTCGGCATGGCTGAGATAGAGCGGCCCAAAGCCAAACCGAACCACATCTGGGGCGCGGAAATCGCCATGCACGCCGCGCGCCTTCAGCGCTTGAACGAGCGCAAAGCCGGCCTCAAACCGGAACGCCAAATGGCCGCCGCGGGCGTTCAGCGGCGTGAGCAGTGCAAGCGCATCCTCGCCGAGCGCGGCGCGGAAAACGTCTTGCAGGCTGCGGGTTTTCGCTTCCACCACGGCCGAATCGGCGTTGGCGTGGAGATCGATGGCTGCTTCCAGCGCCGCCAAAGACAGAATTGGCGGCGTGCCCGTCGCCCAGGCCGCAGCGCCCGGCCCGGCCCGCCAGCGCGGCTCAAACGCAAACGCATCGGCATGGCCAAGCCAGCCCTGCACGCCAGGCGCCAGATCGTGGAGCCCGCGGCGGACAAAAAGAAAGGCAGGCGCGCCAGGCCCGCCGCTCAAATACTTGTAGCCGCAACCCGCGGCGAAATCGGCGCCGAGGCCGGCAAGATCAATCGCCATTGCGCCGGTAGCGTGCGCGAGATCAACCAAACTGAAGGCGCCAGCCGCGCGCGCTTTGGCGCACAGGCCGGCCAGATCAGCGCGCGCGCCGCTTCGGAAATCGACCGCCTGGATCAACACCACGCCGACATCGGCGGTGATGAAATCGGCCAGATCGGCGGCCGCCACCGTGCGCAAGCTGCACCCGGCTGCGGCGGCCGCGCTGGTCAAGGCATAGAGGTCTGTTGGAAAGGCGTGGGCTTCCGCCAGGATCACTTTGCGCCCACTCGCCCGCGCTGCTGAAAGCGCAATGGAAAACAGGTTCACGGTCACGCTGTCGGCAACGATGACCTCATCAGCCTGCGCCCCGATCAATCCGGCAATCTTGGCCCCAATGCGGGCCTGAGCGGTGAACCAGCCGGCTTCGTTCCAGCTCGCCGCCAAGCCTTTAGCCCAGGACTCCTCCGCCGCCTGACGCACCGCCGCCAACGCCGCACGCGGCGCTGGCCCGAGCGAATGGCCGAGCAGGTAAATCACCCCTTCCGGCAAAACAAACTCGTCGCGAAACATCGCCAGCGGATCGGCGTGGTCTAATTCGTCGGGGGTCATGGCAGGCTCCGCAGCACGGCGCGCACGGGACTGGCGTCGGCGTGGATGAGGTTGAGGGGCAAAGCAATCAATTCGTAGTCGCCAGGCGCGACGGCGTCGAGCACCAGGCCCTCCAGGATCGCCAGGCCGGCCACGCGCACGGCGTGATGGGCGACCATGACTTTGCTCTCTTGCGGGTCAAGGCTTGGCCCGTCGATCCCGATCAGGCGCACGCCCTTCGCGGCGAGTGCGGCAATGGCGGCGGCGGTGATTGTGGTCCAGGCCGGCGGCCAGTGGTCGTGCGGGAAGGCCTCAAATGTGCGAACCAGAATGCGCGGCGGCAGGTCGGTCAGATCGGCGAAGTCGGCGGCGCCCAGAACCGCCGCGCCGCGCCGATCCAACACCCGGCATGGGCCAAGATAGACGCTGAGATCGACCGCCCCGATCGCGTCGCCGGCGGCGTCATAGTGCAACGGCGCATCAGCATGAGTTCCGCTGTGCGTCGACAGGGTCAAGGCCGAGACATTGACCGGGCAGTCGGGCCCGAGCGCCCAAGTTCGCGTTTCGGCGAAACGCGTGTCGCCCGGCCAGACCGGCAGGCCCGCGCGCAGGCGCTGGCTGATGTCAATAATCATCGCTGTCGGTCATGGTTGAAAGAGCCGATCGGGATCAGCCGGCAGTGCCTTTTCGACATAACGCTTGAGCGCCAGGGTGGTGGTTTCTGGGTCGCCGGTCAGGGTCTCGGGGGAAATTGACGGGCCGATGATGAGATCATAGTGGCCGCCGGCCTTATTGAGCAGTTCATGGAACAGGGTGATGTCACGCAACTCTTTGGAAATACGGTCAAAAGTGTGAAACAATGTCGGATAGGGGCCAATCACATGGATCGGCACAATCGGCGCCTTGTGGCGGCGCGCCAGCGAAACCGCTGACGGCTCCCAGCTCGGATCCTGGATCTCGCCCTCGATCTTGCGCGCGAGCCGGCCGGCCGGAAAGATCATGATCGCCCGCTCCTCGTGGAAGGCCTGCTGGGCGATGCGCAATGTTTTCTTCGTCTTTTCAATGGAGCGCTTGGCCAAAACCCATTCCACGGGCACCAGCACATCGATGAAACCAGGACATACCCGATGGGCGTCGGCATTGGCGAAAAAGATAATGTCCGGGCGCTTTTGCTTGAGGCCGTCAAACACCGCGATGCCGTCGGCGATCCCCGTCGGGTGGTTGGCGACCACCACGCAACGGCCGCTCGCCGGCAAATGCGCCTCGCCGCGGACCCGCACGCGCAGATCGAGTAAGCGGCTGATGTGATCTAACGCCGTACGTCCAGGCAAAGGCGCGATCGCATCAGCCATGGCGCGGGCTTTGGCATAGTGCAGCACCCGAAACAGCGGCCCGCGCAGTGCTGGCCAGGCTCGGCTGGCAGCCAGTTTAGGCGCCCGCTCTTCGATCAGAACATCGATGATATGCTTACCATTCCTGTCCATCTGCCCATCGGAAAGTGCTGTCATGGCCGGCCTTGTTAGAATCGAACCGACCAGAGCATGACCAGCGGCGCCTGAAAAGAAGTCACAGCCGGTTAACTACTCCAGTAGTGCTTGCTTTTTGCCCGCAACCGACATTACACCGGCGAGGGGAACGGGGGCGGCCTCTGATGGGGCACGGGGTAACGGAGAATTCAGGTGTCAGAGGGGATCGTAAAGAGACCGCGCCTGTTGGCTACCGTCGTGGCTGGCGTATGGTGTTTGGCTGCCATGGCGGCCATCAGCTTTGCCGATTTGCGCGCGTATCTGGGCGCCTCGCCGACGGTCGTTGCGGTCGGGGCGGCGCAACTGCAGGCCGCCCTACACGACGCCCCAAGCCTGGCCGACAACCCGCTGGATAGTCCTAATGTGTGGCTATTGACGTCTCCGAGCTGCCAAGACTGTCGCCGTTTTGAAGAACGCGACTTGCCGCGCCTGCAAGGCGTGGGCGTCAAAGTCAATGTCATTGTGGTCGCCCCACGCGACGCGCCCAATGTGACCAAAGAGGAACGCGATTTGGTCGCCAATCTCGCGCTGCGACGGGATTGGTCTGTGTTCAAGGCCTGCATGGCCACAGCGGCGGGCGAGACGCCAAAGGTTTTTGAGGTCAATTCGGCATGCGCCAAAACTGGCATCCAAGACGACGCAGTGGTCGATGGCTATATCGAATGGGGCCGCGCCAGCCATGACCGGATCAGCGCAGTGCTTGCCGCCAATGGCGAGGATTTGAAACTACCGGCGCTGTTCTGGCGGCGTGGGGTGGAATGGCGCGCCGTAGTCGGACAGGATCCGCATGCGGTGGAGCATGTCGCGCGCGACCTCGCGCCGACGAGCTGAATGCCGGCGCGCGAAGGCCCGCTGGCCGGTTATCTGTCTCGCGTGAGCAACGGCGCCCTTGCGCCCGACCCTGCCCAGCGCGCCGCCGCGGAAGCCTTAGAGCGTCTCAGCCGAAAAATCGCCGGCTACAACCCTACCGCCTTATTCGGCGACAAGACACCGCCGCGCGGCCTGTATATCTGGGGCGCGGTCGGGCGCGGCAAATCCATGCTGATGGACTTGTTCTTTGAAACAGCGCCAGTGCGCCAAAAACAGCGCGTGCATTTCCACGCCTTTATGCAGGCCCGTCACAGCTTCTTGCGTGAAGCCCGCGCCAGCGCCGCCGCTAGCCAGGATGATCTCATCGCCCGCGCCGCCAAGGACGCCGTCGAGGACGCCCGCCTGCTCTGCTTTGACGAGTTCCAAGTCACCGATATCGCCGACGCTATGATATTGGGCCGGCTGTTTGAGAACTTCTTCGCCCGCGGCCTCGTTGTGGTCGCCACCTCCAACCGCCCGCCAGACGAACTGTACAAGAACGGTCTCAATCGCCAGCTTTTCACTCCGTTTATTGCGCTGGTGAAACAGAAAATGGATGTGCTGGAGCTTGCCGCCGCGCGCGATTATCGGCTGGAGCGGCTGACCGAAGCGCCGGTCTATTACACGCCGCTCAATCCGCTTGCCGAACAAGCGATGGACCGCGCCTGGACGCGCCTGACGCTCGGCGCGGAGCCGCACAGCGTCGATCTGGAGGTGCAGGGCCGGATTTTGTATGTCGCACGCGCCGCCGCCGGTTGCGCTCGCTTCAGCTTCGCCGAGCTGTGCGCCGAAGCGCTCGGCCCAGCCGACTTCCTCGAAATCGCTGAGCGCTTCCACACAGTACTGGTTGATGGCGTTCCGAAAATGAGCCCCGACAAACGCGAAGAAGCCGCGCGCTTCCGCACCTTGATCGATGCGCTCTATGAGGCCAAAACCAAGCTCGTCTGTTCGGCGGCGGCCGGGCCGTTTGAGCTCTATCCCGACGGCGCCCAGGCGTTTGAATTCGAGCGCACAGCCAGCCGTTTAATGGAGATGCGCGCGCGCGATTATCTCGCCGCCGAACGCCGCGATGCAGAATGGCGCAAAGGATTGGTGGACTGACGCAGGCGTGAACCGTTACGCCGCGCTGCGCATCCAATCGGCGCAGGCCCGCGCCAGTTCCTCCACCGGCGCGCGAATATCCAAAGCGAGAGCGTCCTTGGGCGGTTCAAGAATGGCGAACTGGCTGTCATTCAAGCGCGGATCAAAAAAATGTCCCGGGCGGGCCGCCAAGCGCGCCGCCACCAGCGCCTTCTCGCCGTTGGCAAAGGCAAAGCGCACATCCAAGCCGCACGCGATGCGTTCGCGATAGGCTTGGCGCAGGCACGATGCGGCGGCCACGCTATGGGGCTGGCCCGCCATAGCCGCATTCATCCGATCGAGCCAAGGCCAGCGATCCTCATCGGTGAGCGCAATGCCGGCGGCCATCTTCGCGACATTGGCCGCCCCATGATAATCATCGCCGTCAAAATAGGGCCAGCCAAGCAGCGCCGCCGTGCGCCGCCCGATCGTCGATTTGCCTGAGCCGGCGACCCCCATGACGATCAGATGCGCCATCAAACCAACCGGATCTCGCGCAGCCGCTGCATCAGATAGTCCTGGGCGGTGATGGGTTCCGGATAGCGATTGGGATGGGCTGCATCGATGCAGCCGGGCAGCGTCTCAATCTGAAAGTTCGGCGCGAAGTGAAGAAAGAACGGAATGGAATAGCGCGGCAGATGCGCCCGCTCCGGCGCTGGATTGACGACGCGATGGGTGGTCGACGGCAGGGCGTGATTGGTCAACCGTTGCAGCATGTCGCCGATATTGACCACCAGCGCGCCAGACGGTGGATTGATGTCGAGCCATTGGCCGTCGCGATCGAGCAGTTGCAACCCCGCCTCTTCTGCGCCCAACAACAGCGTGATCGCGTTGATGTCTTCATGCGCGCCGGCGCGCACACCTACGGGATTGGGCGGCATCGGCGGATAATGAAGCAGCCGCAAGATCGAATTGCCGTCCTTCACGGCCGCATCAAAAAAGTTCGCCGGCAAGTCCAGATGGCGCGCGATCGCCGCCAACAGCTTCAATCCGAGCTGATCCAAGGCTTCATACAGACCATACAGCGCTGGGCGAAAATCGGCGACTTCCTGCGGCCAAATGTTGGCCGCCATCACCTGCCGATGAGGGTGGGCATCGGGCAATTCGCGACCGATGTGCCAGAACTCTTTCAGATCAACCGCAGAAGCGCCTTTGGCGGCTTCTGTTCCAAACGGGGTATAGCCGCGCTGGCCGCCGCCGCCGGCGATGAAATAGGCGCGCTTGGTCTCCTCCGGTAAGGCGAAGAATGCTTTCACCGCGGCAAGCGCGCGATTGATCAAGGCCTGATCGAGGCCATGATCGGCGATCACCGCGAAACCATAGCGGCGATAGCTTTCGCCCATCGCCGCGCCGAGCCTGTCTAGATCGGCGTGGTCGCGCTGAAAGATCGGGGGGACGCCCTTGAACGGCATGGCGGAATTCCTGGCTGGGTTGCCTGTGCTAAGCGCGCCTCTTGACGAGCGCAAGGCTCACACCGGCTTCTTCGCGAACGCCTTTTCGCCGGCCGCCCAAAGCGGGCCCAACACATGCTTGGCGAGCGGATCAACCGCCGCGCCAATCGCCAGCCCGATCACGGCGTAAATCGTCGACGTGGTCAGCCATTTGACCAATCCCGCAAACGCCGGCGCCGCCGCCGCCATCGCATCGGCAACGCCATGCACCCCCTGCTCCGGCGGCTTCCAACCAAGCACGTAAAGCTCATGGATCACGATCCCGCCGCCGACCCACAGCATCGCCACCATGCCGATATAGCTGAGCCCTTTCAGAAATGGCGGCATGCCCTCCACCAGGCCGCGGCCGATCCCGCGGCCAATTGCCGTTTTGGATTTCTGCGCCATTGCCACGCCGACATCGTCGGCCTTTACGATCAAAGCGACGACGCCATAAACCAGCACCGTCATCGCCACGCCGACCACAGCAAGAACAATCGCCTGCAACCAGATCGGCGAGGGATTGGGATTGTTGGTCAGCGCGCCGAGCGTGATGAACATGATCTCGGCCGACAGAATGAAATCCGTGCGCACTGCGGAGGCGACCTTCTCATTCTCCAGCTGTTCAGCTGTCATCACGTCGCCGTCCTGGGAGGCCTCGTCCTGTTTGCCATGATCATGGGGGCGCACCAGGTCCATCACCTTGTGGAAGCCTTCCAGACACAGATAAGCGCCGCCAATGAGCAACAACGGCGCAATCATCCAGGGCGCGAAGGCGCTCAGCAGTAATGCCCCGGGCAACAAGACGAGCATTTTATTGCGCAACGAGCCGATGCCGATCTTCCAGATGATCGGCAATTCTCGCTCAGCAACAAAGCCCACGACATAGCGCGGCGTCACCGCCGCATCGTCAATCACAATGCCGGCCGCCTTGGCGCCGGCTTTGGTCGCCTGGGCGGCGGCGTCATCCAGCGAGGCCGCCGCCACTTTGGCCAGCGCGGCGATATCATCCAGAAGCGCAAGTAATCCGGTCGCCATGTATCCTTCCCGCCGCAACACACGGCGTTGTCCTGCCCGAACTTTCAGCCGAGGTCGAGGTGATAGCAAATATTGAAGTCGCTCGGCGCATAATCGGCAAACACCGGGCCGCGCTCGAAACCGCGCTTCACATAGAGTTTATTGGCCGCTTCATAGGCTGCGTTATGGCCGGTTTCGAGACTGATCCGGTTATAGCCCCGGGCGCGGCCGAGCGCGATCAAATGGTCCAACATCATCGCCGCCAAGCCTTGGCGCAGAAAAGCCGGGGCCGTGCGCATGGATTTGATCTCGCCATGGTGCGGGGTCAGCTCCTTCAAGGCGCCCATGCCGGCGATGGCATCGCCCGCTTGGATCGCGAAAAAGCTCACCGCCGGATGCGTCAGGCCCGAAAGGTCAAGCGCAAACGAGAAGCCCGGCGGGGAGTTTTCCCGCGCCGCCGCAACATGCATCCGAATCAAATCCAAAAGACGCGGATCGGAAAAGTCGGCAGGGACGATGGCGGCGCTCATTGAAAGAGTTTTCGCAAAAGACACCGCGCCGTCAATCCGTCCGTGTTCAGCGCCTACTTGCCTGCCTCTGCATCGCGCACAAGCTGGTCAAATAGGCGCACGCCGTAGCCAGCCGCACCCTTCGGCGTGGTTGCATTGGACGTGTTGCGCCAAGCCATGCTGGCGATATCGAGATGGGCCCAGGCTTGGCCCGGCTTGACCCATTCGCCAATGAACGCAGCCCCGATTGAGGCGCCGGCCGTGCCGCCGCCTTCAACGACATTCTTCACATCCGCCACATCGGACTTGATGTCCTCATAGGTGCTCGGATGGATCGGCAACCGCCAGACGGCTTCGTCCGCACGGGTCGCGGCCTGCTGGACCGCGCCGGCAAAGCCCTCATCATTGGCAAACAGGCCGGCATAATCATCGCCAAGCGCGGTGCGCACAGCGCCCGTCAGCGTCGCAATCGTCACCAGCTTGGCTGGCTTGTCGCGCTCCTGCACATACCAGATCGCATCGCCCAGAACGAGGCGGCCTTCAGCGTCGGTGTTGAGCACCTCCACGGTCTTGCCGCTCATGCTGGTCAACACATCGCCCGGCCGGATAGCGCCGCCATCGGGCATGTTTTCGGCAAGCGCGGCCACGCCAATGACATTGGCCTTGGCGCCACGCTTGGCGGCGGCGAGCACCGCGCCGACCGACGCCGCAGCCCCGCTCATATCGTAGCGCATCCGCCACATGCCGTCGCCAGGCTTGAGCGAAATGCCGCCGCTGTCGAACGTGATGCCCTTGCCGACAAACGCCACGGGCGCAGCCTCGCCAACGCCGCGATAGCGCACAATCAACAACCGCGGCGGCTTACTTGAACCCTGCCCCACGCCAAGCAACATGCCCATTCCAAGTTTCTGCATCTCCGGCACGCCGAGCACTTCGATGCTCACATTGGGCGCGCCCTTGAACGCCTCGCGTACGCGATCAACGAAGAATTGCGGATTCTTGATGTTGGACGGCGTGGAAATCAGGTCGCGCGCCAACACGACGCCATCGACCACCGCGCGGGCGTCTTTGTCCCACGCTGCTTTGGCGCTGGCCGCATCGGCGCTGATGAACGTCAAAGCCAGGACGGAATCCTTTTTTGGCTTGCCCCATTTGCCGAAATCGTACGAGCCAAGCTCGGCGCCGAGCGCCAGATATACTGCGTCATCGCGCACATCCGCCACATCCGGCGCCAGCACGCTGACCGCGCCGGTCTTGGCCGCCTGCGCGATCCGGCCGCCAAGGTTTGTCAAATCGGCTTGCGTTTTCAGCCCCTCGCCAACGCCGAGCGCAATGACGCGGGAATAGGGACCAACGCTGAACAGCGAGACGCTCTTGCCGGCTTCACCTTTGAACTCCGCAGCGCTGAGCGCCCGAGCAAGCGCGCCGCCAGAGGCCTTGTCCGCTTCTAGGGCGGCGCCGTCCAAACCGTCTTTTCCAACGATCACCGCAATCGCCCCGCTGGTTGGGACTGGGCCGGCCGCGAAACCAATGGGCGACGACCACGCAGCTGGCGCAAACGCCATGGCCGCCGCGAACAAAAACGAACTCCGCATGTGATCCTCCGTGTTTCTTCGCCAGGTAATTCGCGTTCGCAAATGGGCAAGACGCGTTAACACGACATTTACGGATGCAGCGCACGCTCGCTCTCCTCAATCGAGAAGGAGGCCCCGCGATGATACCGTTCGGCTGGCATGTCTGGCGCGGCGAAAGCGGCAATCGCTATCGCTGCCGTATTGTGCTCACCAAAGACGGCGTACCGCAGGATGACTCGGTCGGCGGCGTTTATATTTTTGTGCGCCGTCGGTTCGCGTTTTTCCTTGAGCCGCTTTATGTCGGCAAAGCCACCAGCTTCCGCGAACGCTTGCTCGGCCACGAAAAATGGGGGCGCGCCTATTGGTGGTATGGCGCCACCGAACGCCACATCATCATGATCAAGGATGCCCGCAACCGCGAGGAGGTCGAAGAAGACCTGATCCGCGGACTGAAGCCCGCGATGAACGACATGATGGTGCCGCGCAGTCAAAATGACGCGCCGCGCCATGCGGCCCTGCAGCACGAATGGCGCAAACAGCGTTGGTGGCAATCCTTCTGGTTTGGCAAGCGCGCCGCCGCGGGGTGACAAGCGCAGGCCGAGATGAAAGACTGGCTTTACGCTGCTTAGGAGCACCTCATGGATCTCGGTTTGAAGAACAAAAAGGCCGTTGTGCTTGGCGGCTCGCGGGGGATCGGGCGCGCCATTGCGCACACGCTCGCCGCGGAAGGCGCCGATGTGGCGATTTGCGCGCGCAACGCCGAACACATCGGACGTGAGGTGGAAGACCTGCGCGCCTGCGGCGTTCAGGCGATCGGCGCAAGCGTCGACATAACCGACGCGGTCGCCTTAGCCGCGTGGATCAAGCAGGTCGGCGACACACTCGGCGGAATTGATATTCTCGTGTCAAATGCCGGCGCCATGGCGCAAGGCAACGACGCCGCCAGTTGGGAACAGAACTTCAAGCTTGACGTGCTGGGCGCCGTTGCCGCTTTTGACGCCGCCTATCCGTTTCTGGCCGAAGCCGCCAAAGCCAAAGGCGACGCGGCTTTTGTGTTGATCGCTTCGATCTCAGCGGCTGTCGCCGATCAGGCCGGCAGCTATGGCCCGATCAAAGCAAGCTTGATCCACATGGCCAAGGGCCTTGCCCGCCAACACGCGAAACGCGGCATCCGGACGAATGTTGTCAGCCCAGGCATGGTCTATTTTGAAGGCGGGATCTGGCACATGATCGAGCAAGGCAATCCGGACTTTTTCAAACAAGCTCTGGCGCGCAACCCCACGGGGCGCTGCGCCAGTCCGCAAGAAATCGCCAACGCCGCCGTGTTTCTGGCGTCGCCGGTTTCCGCCTACACGACGGGCGTTAACCTGGTCGTCGATGGCGCGGTGTCGAACCGCGTCAATTTCTGAACTTCCAGGGCGTCTGCGTGTGCGCGCAGATTGGCCGGCGCCAAGGGATCAAGGCTCGCGATAAAGGTCTGCGCCTTGTCGTGATAAACACTCAGCGTGTCATCATGAACAGCGCGCGCGTGCGCTAGCGCTTGCCCCCCCGCCTCAGCGTCGAAATCGCCGTAATAATAGCCGAGATCGGCGATGCGTGGCGCATTGTGAACCAGCGGATAGCCGCCATAGAGCGCCTCCCAATAAAGATAATTCAGCGAATTTTCCCATTGATGCGTAACCAATGCATCGCAATGGTCGCGAAGAAACTCAGCCCCGACAAACCGCGGCTCGAGCGTCATCAGGCCCGCTTTCGCGGCCGACAAATGCGTAGTGAAGCTGGCAAAATGCGGATTGTCACACAGCATGAATCCGTTGGCGATGTAGAAAGCGCGGAAGGCTTCGGGCGTGGCGCGAAACGCGGCTTCGCACACCAGCATCGGCAGGTGGCTGGTTTTCATCACCGTGATGTTTGGGTCCATCACCCCGACCCGCCATTTCTTGCGCCCCGGCTGATAGCCGAAATTATCACCGACCACCGCGCGCAGAATGCTTGTGCTCCAGATATGAGGAATTTCGCGCACCGGGCAGCGATACATGGTGCGGCACCAACCGGCGAACGTGCGCATGTGCTGCGGCGTCAGCCAAATCTGATCATAGTGATCAGCGTCAAAATATCGCTCGCCATCGGTCCGCTTGCCGCGCGCAACCACGGCCTCCAGCGAAATGATTGCGCCATTGCCCCCCTTGTAGCCAATCACCCGACAGCCGCGCGCGCGCATGTCGCGTACCATATTGGGGTTTAAGGCCGCGCCCATGGTAATGAGAAAATCCAGCCGCTGCGCAACCTGCTCAAGCCGCACCACATCGCCCGCGTCGACGCCGTACACGGCCACGTCCTGGGATAGCTCTCCATCGCCGCCATTGACCAGCCAAACCCGCGCGCACCCCGGCAGCGCGCGAAACAGCTGATAGAGAAAAATCACGTTCTGGCGCAGGCCGTTTTCAAACAAGCCGAGCGTTCCATCGCCGTTCACGAAAATCGAAATGCCGATTTCAAATCCGCTTTTGGCCACACTCATCGGAACATCTCCCGCTTGACGGAAGTGCATCCCTGCCCGGACGGCGACGGCAGAAGGTAAAGTTGCAGTCCGGCATTCAATTCACTCACCGTCACTTGCCGCATCAAGGGGCGGATTTTCTTGAACTCAGCAAACACAGTGCGCTGCAATTCCGCACATGTCGTTGGCCACGAAATCGTTTGCTCATAGAAGCCTGGGCAGCCCACGCCCGGCGAGACTGTCAGCGTGGTCAAGCGCGTGCGGCCGTGATTGGCGTGACCACTCTCGATGGTAATGACGGTCGGCGCGCGATTGGCGTCGGCTGCCATGGGTTGAACGATGAAATTGGCCTGACCATCCTCAAACAGAAACGATGCGGCGCGTTGCACGGTTCCAGCGCAGGCCGTCAAACCGATCTGGCCAAGCGCAGTGGCCAAGCGATCAGCGGGGCTTAACACCGCCGCATCCATCGCGCGCGCCACACTTGATGCGCGCGCAACCGGTTGCGCGCCCGCGCTTTGGCTCAGCGCCAGAGCAATCGCCAGCGCCCAACCTAGCCCATGACGGCTCCGATCAGTTCGCTGTAGCGGCGTTGATTGGCGGGATTGTCGATGTGGCGTTGCCATAGGGCCTCCAGCACTTTGGGGCGATCGCGATCAAACGTTTCAGCGTGACTTTCAACGGCGCGCAGGATCGCACGGCCGCCATCCTGGGGATCGAAATCAGTGTAATAATAGCCAATATCAGCAATCGCAGACGCGTTGTGCACCAACGGATAGCCGGCATACAGCACGTCCCAATAGAGATAGTTTAAGCCATTCTGCCAGTGATGGGTGACGACAAGATCGATATGGGCGCCAAGGATTTCAGCGAGCGGATAGCGCTCCTCCACAAACAACTTGCCGGCGGAAAACAGATCCATGGCGCCGCAGAATTCCTTGAAATGCGGCAGTTCGCGCAAATGTGTCGCGCTGAACAGAAGCACGCGATCAATCGCCTCGGGACGCGCGCGATAAGCCTCCTCACTCGCCAGCAGCGGCCAGTGAAACGTCTTCAGCACGTTCACATTCGGATCGAAGACGCCGATACGTGTGGGCGTGTCTGTCGCTGGCTTGCGCCAGAACAAGCGCCTGGCAAAATGCTGCGCCGACTGCAGCAACAGATCTGGCGCCCAAATGTGCGGCGCTTCAAACACCGCGTCGCTGCGTGTTAACCGGGCATAGGCGCGATTCATCTCCCAATGCTGGGGCGTGATCCACACTGCATCGAAGCCATCTTCGCTGAGAATCTCGCCGTGCGACACATGGCAGGCCACCCCTTCCAGATTCATCGCCATCACATTGCCGGCCATATAGGACACCACCTTGGCGCCGGCGCAGCGCAGCGCACGCGCATTTTGCGGCTGCAGGCGCGTTCCCAGTTCAATGACGATGTCGAACTGGCCGGCACACGCGGCTTCCTCCACGCACGCCAAACCAAACCTTTGCGCCAATGGATGTTCGCTTGCGCCCTGCGGCCCCGCAATGAGCGCTACGGTTTCGATCTGCGGCAGCCGTTGCAGCAACATGGCCAAGAAAATGATGTTTTGCACCAGGCCGCTCGACCAGAGCGCAGCATCAAGCCGGATCGGCTGTTCCGGCAGGTGCCCCAGCACCGTTAAGCCAATCCGAAGGCCCATGCCTCTGTCCTCACGTCGCCGCGTCCGCTCCAAAAAAGAACGCTTTCAGTATTTGCAAGGACAGGGCCAGGATCGCCTCAACCTGCCATTTACCATTTGAACCCGACGCCGGCGGAGGCCGCGGTCTTGGCCCCTTCCGAGAAGCCAAGCGACACGCCGATCGTCACCCCATCCGTCGGCTGGCCCTGATAGCGCAAGCCAAGCGCGGAGCGGCCTTCAAAGGCCGCGACGCCCCCGCTTATACCCTGCTCGCCGCGACGCAGCGACAACGGAACCGCACTCATCGCCATGCTCATCGCGACACCGGAATTTGCGGTTGCAATGCGCTTGCCAACAGCGCCCAGGCCAATCTGCAATTGACCAAAGGTTGCCGCATCGGAGAAGGCCACACCAGGCGCCAAATTGGTCAAGCGCCGCTCTGCCCCCACCGCGCCAAACGACACGGTGTTCGGCTCCGTCGCGATCGAGTTTGCGCCGATGGCGACTGAATTGACCGCGCCGGCGCGTACTTGTGCATTTGCGCCAATGGCGACGCCGCCGTCCGCCAAGGATTGCGCGCGCGCGCCCATCGCCATGGCGTTGACCCCGCTCGCCAGCGCATCGGCGCCGCTTGCCAAGCTGCCCTGACCCAAAGCGCGCGCGCCAGCGCCAAAGGCCGAAGCGTTCGCCGTCGCCGCCGAGCCGACCCCAAGGCTGAAACCGTTACCGCTGCGCGCGCCGGTATCGATCATTGCAAACCGCATATCCACCGAACCCGACAAGCTTGCCAAATTGGCGCCCGTCGCGGCGAGAGAAGACGCAAGGCCGACGACCGAGCTCGAGACATTGGCGACTGTCGTCTGCGTTCCTGACAGGGACGTGCTGAGACCCGCAACACGGCCGTCAGTGGAAGAGAGCGATGTGGCGAGATTATCGACCCGCGCGTCGGTCAAGGCCAGAGACGTCCCAAGCGCATCGACGCTCTCTGCGGTCGAAGAGAGCGACGAGGACAAATTCTGCACAACGCCTTTGGTTTGGGCGACCGCCACGTTTGTCTCCGACAGCGACGAGCCGAGACCCGCCACATGCGTCTTGGTTGCCGACAATGATGCATCAAGGTCATGCACGGCTTGGCTGGTTTGCGCCACCGAACTGCTCACAGCAGTGACAGTCGTGTTCGTCTCCGACAGCGACGAGCCGAGACCCGCCACATGCGTCTTGGTTGCCGACAATGATGCATCAAGGTCATGCACGGCTTGGCTGGTTTGCGCCACCGAACTGCTCACAGCAGTGACAGTCGTGTTCGTCTCCGACAGCGATGAGTTCAACTTCCAAATACTTTTGCCCGTCGAGGAGTTCGCAGACGACAACGCAGAACTGAGCTTCGCCACGTGCTTGTCGGTTTTGGCCAGTGATGCGCCCAGATGATCCACTGCCGCATTGGTGTCCGACAGGCCGGAAACCAGATCCTGGGTCGTGTCTGAGACAACAGAAACAATCTGGCTCAAGTCAGATGTTGTGCTGGACACCGAAGCAATCGAACTTGCAAAAGTTCCAACAGTTCCGCTCAGCGCAGCGTTCGTCGCTGCAACCGATGACAGCGAGCTGGAGAAACCACCGACCGTGGTGCTCAGCGTGCTCGTCGTCGTGCTCAGCGTGCTCGTCGTCGCACTCAAAGTGCTCGTCGTTCCGCTCAACGCCGCGTTTGTCGCCGCAACCGATGACAACGAGCTGGAGAAGCCGCCAACCGTCGTGCTTAGCGTGCTCGTCGTGCCGCTCAACGCCGCATTCGTCGAAGCGATCGAAGAGATTGAGCTCGAGAAGCCACCGACCGTGGTGCTCAACGTGCTCGTCGCGCCGCTCAGCGTTGCGTTCGTCGAAGCGATCGAAGAAATCGAGCTGGAGAAGCCACCAACCGTGGCTCTCAACGTGCTCGTCGTGCCGCTCAGCGTTGCGTTCGTCGAAGCGATCGAAGAGATCGAGCTGGAGAAGCCGCCGACCGTCGTGCTCAACGTGCTCGTCGAGCCCCGCAGCGAAGACGGCGGCGAGGGCGGCGGAGGGTGGGGGGGGGAGGGAGGCGGGGGGGAGGGGG
>JBEIHY010000050.1:0-23009 GCA_040381035.1 Hyphomonadaceae bacterium | reverse complement strand
CTTGCCGTCAGCGCCGATCACCCGGTGGCACGGAATTACGATCGACACCGGATTGCGCGCCACCGCACCAGCCACTGCACGGACAGCCGCGGCCGACGCCAGCCGTTCCGCCAAGGCGCCATAAGAGATCGTCTCGCCAAAACCGAGTTTGGCAAGGCCCGCCCAAACCCGCATCTGAAACGCGGTGCCGGCCAGCGCCAGCGGCACGTCAAAGGTTTTGCGCCGGCCAGCAAAGTATTGGTCAAGCTGCTTGCGCGCGGCTTCCAGCGCCGGGCTCGATCCCGGCTTGGCTGCAGCGGGCGGACCGCCCGGCTTATGGGCGGGAAAGTAAATCCCGGCGAGCGCCCCTTCGCGCCCAACCAAAGTGAGGACCCCCAACGGGCCGTTATGGCTGGTGACGATCACGGACATTTCTGCTCCTCCTTGGCCAAACTGCGCCACAGCCGAAGCGCCGCATAACCGCGCCATGGCGCCCAATCGGGCCGCGCCCGCGCCCGGCGATCACCGCCCATGGCATTGATCAAGGCGGCGTCGCCCGGCGGGAAGGCGTCTGGATCATGGAACGCCCGCAACGCCACATAACCCGCCGTCCATGGCCCGATCCCCGGCAGCGCCACCAACCGCTCCGGCGCCAGCGCGCACGGATCAGAGCAGACCGCTTGCGCCAGTGCGACCAGCGTTTGCGCCCGTTTGCGCGCCATCCCAAGCATAGCAATGGCCTCAACCGATGCCCCGGCAAGCTCGGCTGCGGCGGGGAACAGATGCGTTAAACCCAATGCCTCGCCGCCCGCCAAAGGCGCGCCGAACGCCGCCGCCAGCCGCGCTGTTAAGGCCACGCCGGCTTTGGCGGTAACCTGCTGGCCGCACACCGCGCGCACTGCGATTTCAAACGGGTCAAGCCCGCCAACCAAACGGATCGCCGGATCACTGCCGATCGCGCCGGCCAGCGCTGGATCGCGCGCCAGATGCGCGTCAATCGCAGCGATGTCGGCGTCGAGATCAAACGCCCGGCGCAGCTTCACAATCAGCGGCCGCAGCGCCGGCCCCAGGCTTTCACTGACCGTGGCGGCGATCCCTTTTTCGGTGGCCCGCACCTGCAGCCAACCGCTGCGCCCGGCCAATGTCAGGGTGCGGGCGTAATGGTCCGGCCCCGCGCTTTCGACGCCGGCCAGCGCCCGCATCGCCAGAAACGCAAAGCTCGGCCCCGGCCGCCACGGCGCGCGCGCCGCCAATTGCAGCGTCAGCCCGGCCTCGGGGCTTGCCGCTTTGCGGCGGATTTGGCTCGGGCTCAAATTGTAGCTTTCTTGAAACGCCGCATTGAACCGGCGCAGCGAGCGAAAGCCGCTGGCCAGCGCCACATCGGTCATCGACAACTGGGTCTCTGCGAGCAATCGCTTAGCGGTGAGCAGGCGATGGGTTTGGGCCAGTTCGATTGGGCTGGCGCCGAACGCCTCCAGCGTGACGCGCCGCAAGTGCCGGTCAGTGACGCCCAACTCGCCGGCCAAAACCTCCAGGCCCATCTCCTCCAGGGCGCCCTCCTCGATCCGGGTCAAGGCCATCTGCGCCAATTGCCCCGGCCGATCGATCGGGGCCAGACCAGGCGCTGCTTCCGGACGGCACAAGAGGCACGGCCGAAACCCGCCGCGTTCGGCAGCGGCCGGGCTGGCAAAGAAACGGCGGTTTTGCGGTTTGGTCATCCGCGCCGGACAGACGCAGCGGCAATAGATGCCGGTCGACGTGACGCCGATAAAGAAGCGCCCGTCAAACCGCGGATCGCGGGCGTCGCAGGCGGCGTGGCAGAGGGCGGCGTCAAGGCTCATGGTTGCGATCCTGGCGGATTCCGGTCCCACCGTCTCGCCGGAATCGGACATGCGCGCGGACTGGCCTTGGCCGGCCGGCGCGGCTAAGCCCGCGCCATGACCCAGCATTTGCCGCTTGCGGTGGACATGGATGGCTGCCTGCTCACGACCGACATGCTGATGGAAGCGCTGGCGGCGGCGCTGATCCGGCGCCCGCTTCTGGCGCTTGCGGCGCCGGCTTGGCTCGCCCGCGGCGGCCGGCCGCTGTTGAAGCAAAAGCTCGCTAACGCCGATCTGGTCGATATCGCCCATCTCCCGCTGCGCGAAGATTTCGTTGCGTTTCTGGTAGCCCAGCGGGCCGCCGGCCGGGCGCTGCATCTGGTCTCGGCGTCGGATCAAACCACCGTCGAGGCGGTTGCCAAGCGGCTTGGCCTGTTTGACAGCGCCACCGGCTCCGACGGCCGCATTAATCTCAAAGCAAAGGCCAAGCGGGCGTTTCTGCAGCAGCGGTTTCCAGGCGGATTTGTTTATGCCGGCGACAGCCGCGCCGATCTGAAGGTTTGGCCGGCGGCCGCAGCGGCAATCGCTTCCGGCGCCGACCGCGCCGTCATCGCCGCATTGGCCCGCAGCCGCATCCCACTGGAAGCGACGTTTGCGCCGATCCCGGCGCACGCGACCGATTGGGCCGCGCTGCTGGGTTTGGATCGGCTGTGGTTTGCGCTGATCGGCCTTGCCGCGGCCGGCCTTGCTGGCTGGCCAAGCGCGGCCGCGGCCGTGGTCGCGATCGCCAGCGCTTTGGCCTGCGCCAGCGTGCTGAACGCTCTTACCCGGATGGCGTCGGATCGCCGACATCCGACGCGGCGCGACCGCCCCTTGGCCGCTGGCCGGATTGGTCTTGCCACAGCCTTTCGCTGCGCCGCGGGCCTGGCGGTCATTTCGACCCTGGCGACGATTTTTACAGCACTGACGGCAAGAGGTCTTTAACCGAACCGGGTGAGTGTTTGGGGTCATGTCAGCCCTTGATCTCGCCCGCACCAAAGTCGAAGAAGCCAATGCCGCCCTGCGCGCGGCGTTCGATCGCAGCAGGGACGATCCCGGCGGCGCGGCACAGGAATTCGCCAAGCTCTGCGCGCGGTTTCCCCAGGCCGCCGCCCCACTGGTCGGATTGGCGCATATCCAGCGCCTCATCGGCGCCGATGATGACGCCGCCCGGCTGCTGCATCTAGCCCTGCAGGTCGAGCCGAACTATGCCGACGCGCTGAACAATCTCGCCGTCATCATGCGCAAGCGCAATCGCCATGACGAAGCGATTGAGCTGATGCAGCGCGCCGACAAGCTCAAACCGTTCGACAAATTGTACGGCGCCAATCTGGTTGGCCTGCTGCGCGGCCGACGCCGGTTTGATGAGGCCTTTGCCTATTCGGAAGCCTGGGCCAAGTCTGATCCCGATCAGCCATTGGCGTGGCAATGCCTGGCCGAATGCCTGATCCACACCCGCCGCAGCGCCGCCAGCATCGCCGCCGCCCAAAGGCTGATTGCGCTGCGCCCAAACGCAACATCTTACGCAACTTTGGCGCGCGCATTGGAAGCCACTGGCCGCTATCTCGAGGCGGTCGAGATCGCCAAAACCGCAACCGCTATCGATCCCAACGACAACACCGCCTTGAGCGCTGAAATCGAAACGCTCACCTCTGTCGGGCGCGTTCACGAAGCCATGCCGCTGATCGACATCCTGGCTGGTCGCGATGGCGAAATAGATTGCCGCCCGATGTTGTCGCGCGCGGCTTTGCTCGCCGGGCCCTGCATGATCGGGTGGAAGGCGTACGAGCACCGCTTCGATTCCCAGCGTTTGCGCCTGCCAAAGCTGGAAAAGGAACGCTGGCTGGGCGGCGAGGTTGCCGGCAAGCGGATTGCGTTGATCAACGAACAAGGCGCCGGCGACAATATCCAATTTGCCCGCGCCGCCTGGGCGATCGCAGCGCAGGGCGGGCAAGCGCTGTTGCATATGTCGCCGCACCTGGCGCCTCTGTTCACCAAATTGCCGCCTGGCGTGACGTTTGCCCCGACCATGGCGCCGGACGCCTATGATATGTGGACGCCGGTTTTGTCGGCGCCGCTGGCGCTGAATGATCCCTGGTGCGGTTCAAATGCGCCCTATATCTTCGCGCCGGACGGTCGCGCGGCGCCTGAACCCTTGCGCAAACCACGCAAAGGCTTGCGCGTCGGCATGGTTTGGGCGGGATCGCCCCAGCACGATCAGGATCATCTGCGCACCTGCGGCCTCAATGCGATGATGCCGCTGCTCGGCACGCCGGGCGTGGAATTCTTCGCGCTGCAGAAGGGCCCCGCGGTGGGCGAAATCCAAAGCGCCGTGGCCGGCGCCCTGCTGACCGAACTCAACCCTCATCTGCACGATTGGGGCGACACGGCCGCCGCGATCGCGGAACTGGATCTGGTGATCACCGTCGACACCTCGGTGGCTCATGTTGCCGGCGCGATGGGCAAGCCGGTTTGGGTGATGCTGCAATTTGCACCGGATTGGCGCTGGGGCGTGGAAAGCCAAACCACGCACTGGTATCCGTCGATGCGACTGTATCGACAAACCACGCCGCTCTGTTGGCGCGCGCCGGTGCAAGCGATCGGCCATGACCTCGCCGCGCTCGCCGCCCAGTCCGGCCAGTCGCGCCTGCCGATCGCAGCCTAAGGCATGACGCGCGCGATCCCGTCCAACGCCGCAGACGCCGTCAACGCAGCGATGACGCAAGCGTATAAGGTCCTGCCGCACGATCCCGCCGCCGCCGCCCGCATCTTTGTGACGCTGTGCCAGGAATGGCCAGATTCAGCCCTTCCGCTGGCGGGATTGGCCGATGTGCAACACCATCTTGGCGCGCGCCCGCAAGCCGAACAACTGCTCGAACTGGCCCTAAAATTAGAGCCGGACAATGTCATCATCTTGAACAATTTGGCGGTCTTGAAGGTCAATAGCGGTCGGCGTGAAGCCAGCCTGCCGCTGTTGCAACGCGCCCAGGACCTGCGCCCTTTCGATCCCTTCGCGTGCAGCAATCTGGTGCAGGCATTGCGCAAGCTGCAACGCGGCAGCGAGGCCTTTGAGCTGGCAAGCGCCTGGGTCCAGGCCCGGCCCGACATGCCCGACGCCTGGCACGCTTTGGCCGATTGCCTGATCGCCTCCCGCAGCGGCCCAATGGCGATTGCGGTAGCGCACCGATTGGCGGCGCTGCGGCTCGATGGGCGCTCGCGCGCCATGCTGTCGCGGGCGCTGGAAGCCAATGGCGAATATGACGCCGCCGTTGCGGTTTCAGCCGAAGCGGTGGCTTTGGCGCCGGACGATGTGGAAGTGCGCGCCGCGCGCGCCGTAGCGCTCACCTCCGCCGGCCAGCTTAGCGCGGCGATGACCGAAGTGGAGGCGATCAAGGCGTCGGGATCTCCGCGCGAGACGCGCGTGCTGGAGGCGCGCATTCGCTCCTTGACGGGCCCGAGCGTGGAAGGCTGGCGGCTGTATGAACACCGCTTTGAAACCACCCAATTGCGTCTGCCCAAAGTGCCCAACAAGCCGCGCTGGACCGGCGAAGACGTTGCCGGAAAGCGCATCGCGCTGTGGAACGAACAAGGCTTTGGCGACAAGATCCAGTTTGCCCGCGCCGCCTGGGAAATCGTTGCCCGCGGCGGGGAGGCGATCTTCTATTTTGCGCCGACTTTGGCGCCATTGTTCACCCAATTGCCCAAGGGCATCCGGTTCGCCAGCGACCTGAAACCGCACGAATTTGACATGTGGACGACGCTGTTGTCGGCGCCGGCGGCGCTGAACGACCCCTGTCCGGGGCCGAATACTGGCTACATTTTCCCCCCCGCTGATCGCGCCGCGCCAGCGCCGTTGCGCGCGGCGCGCAGCAAGTTCCGCGTCGGGCTGGTTTGGGCGGGCTCGCCGCAACATGACCATGACGATCTGCGCAGCTGCGGGCTGGAGACGCTTGCGCCGCTGCTCGGCGCCGCCGGCATTGACTTCTTTGCCCTGCAGAACGGGCCGCGCTGTGCTGACATCGCCGCACTTGGTCTTGGCCCGTTCATCACCGAACTGGCCCCCCATGTCAGCGATTGGGGCGACACCGCCGCAGCAATCGCCGAACTTGATCTTGTCATCACCGTTGACACTTCGGTTGCGCATTTGGCGGGCGCGATGGGCAAGCCGGTCTGGGTGCTGCTGCAATTTGCGCCGGATTGGCGCTGGAATGGCGGCGGCGCAACAACCTGCTGGTATCCGTCCATGCGGCTCTATCGCCAGACGCTGGCCAAATGCTGGCGCGATCCGATGGCGCAGGTGGCGCAGGATCTCGCCGCCCTGGTCGCTGACGCTCAAACAATTCGCCCACGCCAACACGCCGCCTAAACCTCCCCTCACCGCTCTACACAGGCGATGCCATGTCCGCGCCCGAGACCTCTGAGACCGACCGCGCAGCCCTGAGCGCTGCCCAAAAGCTGATCGCCAGCGACCCGGTCGCCGCCGCCAGGGCCTTTGGCGAGCTGTGCAAGCGTTGGCCTTCGCGCGCCGCGCCGCTGATCGGATTGGCCAGCGCGCAAAACGCCCTGGGCGAAAAGGCCGCCAGCGAACAGCTCTTAAAGCTGGCGCTTCAGGTGGAGCCAAACAGTCTCGCAGCGCTGAACAATCTGGCGCTCCTGCATCAGAGCGCTGGGCGCCTTGATGAAGCGGTGGCGGTGCTGATGCGCGCCCACAGCGCAGCGCCTTTTGACGCCGTGATCAGCGCCAATCTGATCGGCATGTTGCGGATGCAGTTCCGCCATGACGACGCGATCGCCCACGCCGCCGATTGGGCGCAGGCGCGCCCCGACACGCCAGCAGCCTGGCAGGCGCTGTCCGAATGCACCTTGACCCATCGCCACGGCCTCGCCGCCGCCGCCGCCGCGCGGCGCCTGCAGGCCTTGCGGCCAAACGGACACGCCGCCGCGTTGCTCGCCCGGGCGCTGGATGCGCAAGCTGAATATGCCGCCGGCCTGACGATTGCCCGCGAAGCGGTGGCGCGCTGGCCGCATGATTTGGACGCCCGCGCAGCCCTCGTGCATCTGCTGACATCGATGGGCCAGATTGGCGAGGCGATGCGGGAATTGGCCGTGCTGAAGGCCGCCGGCCCGCACGAGGATCGCCGCGGCCTGCAAGCCCGCCTCGGACTGCTGGCGGGGCCCACGCTGGCCGGCTGGCGCGCCTATGAGCATCGCTTTGAAACCAGCCCGGTGCAGATGCCCAATCTGGCCAAACAGCGCTGGATTGGCGGCGATGTCGCCGGCAAGCGCATCGTTCTGGTCGACGAACAAGGCTATGGCGACAAGATCCAGTTTGCCCGCGCGGCCTGGGAAATCCTTGCCCGCGGCGGGGAGGCGATTTTGTACCTCGTGCCGCAATTGGCGCCGCTGTTTACCCGATTGCCGCGCGGCATTCGCTTCACGTCAGAGCTGACCAGCGCCGACTATGATCTATGGACGCCGCTGATGTCGGCGCCGCTGGCGCTCGGCAATCCCCTGGCAGGGCCGAATGCGCCCTACATTGCCCCACCGGCAGATCGCCGCGCGCCCGCTTGCTTGCAGGCGCCCGGTTTGCGCATCGGCCTTGCCTGGGGCGGGTCTGATTTGCATGAGCAGAACGGCTTGCGCAGCTGCGGATTGGCGGCGATGACGCCGCTGCTCGGCCTGCCTGGCGCTGCATTCTATTCCCTTCAGCTTGGCGCGCCCAGTGACGAGATCGCCGCCCGCAAGGCCGGGCCTTTGCTGGTCGATTTGTCGCCGCATCTGGCCGATTGGGGCGACACCGCGGCCGCCATTGCCGCACTCGATCTGGTGATCACGGTCGATACCGCCATCGCCCATCTGGCCGGAGCCATGGGAAAGCCGGTTTGGACCCTGGTGCAGTTTGCTCCGGATTGGCGCTGGGGCCCCAAGGGCGACACAACGCATTGGTATCCGTCGATGCGGCTTTATCGCCAGACGCGCCCGAAATGCTGGCGTGATCCGATCGCGGCCGTCAATCGCGATCTGCAGGCGCTGTTACAGGGCGGGGGCCGGCCAGCCGCGGCGGCTTGACGCCGCCAGCATCGTATTGCGCAGCAGGCAGGCAATCGTCATCGGCCCAACGCCGCCCGGCACCGGCGTGATCGCGCCGGCAATTTCGGCCACCTCTGCAAACGCCGCATCGCCGACCAACTTCGTTGCCCCTTCGCCCTTCTCCGGCGCCGGCACGCGATTGATCCCCACATCGAGCACACAGACGCCCGGCTTGACCCAATCGCCTCGGACCATTTCCGCGCGGCCGACGGCCGGCACCAGAATGTCAGCGCTGCGGCACAGGCCCGCCAAATCGCGTGTGCGTGAATGCGCGATCGACACCGTGCAATCGCGTTCCAGAAAGAGCAAGGCCGCTGGCTTGCCGACCAGGATCGAGCGGCCGATCACCACCACATGCGCGCCTTTCAGATCGCCCACGGTGCGCTGCGCCAAGATCACGCAGCCGGACGGTGTGCAGGGCCGCAAGCCCGGCTTGCCGAGCGCCAGGCGCCCAGCGCTGATTTCGGTGAGGCCATCGACATCCTTGGCCGGATCAATTGCAGCCAGCACCAGATCGGCGTCAATGTGCGTGGGCAGCGGCAGCTGCACCAGAATGCCGTCAACGGCCGGGTCGGCGCTGAGGTCAGCCACGATACGCACGACCTCGCCCTGCGCCACATCGGCCGGCAACACGATATGGCGCGAGGCCATGCCAGCGGCCTGCGTTTCGCGCACCTTACTGCGCACATAGACTTGGCTGGCGGGGTCTTCGCCGACCAGCACGACCGCGAGCGCCGGCTGGCCCGGGGCTTTGGCCACGGCCGCCGCCACCGCCGCGCACACATCGGCCGCGATGGCTTTGCCGTCAATCAACTTTGCCGTCACAGAAAACTGCCCACCGCCCAGCGATTGAGCACCTGCTGCAGAAACAACAGCCCGAGCACCAGCACCATCGGCGACAGATCAACATTGCCAACCGTTGGAATGAAACGCCGGATCGGCGCCAAAAGCGGGTTCGTCAGCCGCTGGGTGAAATCAAAGATTTGGCCGGCAAACTGATTGCGCCGGCTGACAATGTCAAAGGCGAACAGCCAAGACAATACCGCATTGATGATGATCACAATGATGATCAGCTGGATCACCGTCGCGATCAGCCAGAAAAATGCTCCCAACATCTGCGCCTCGTTTGCTTGACGCCGGGCCATAGCGGCCCCCGGCTGCGTCGTCCATATGGGGATGTTCCAGGCCCATAGCCACCAATCCTTAAGGAATTGGCTTAGACCAGCCCCTGGGCCACCGCTTTGAGCCGCTCCGCCAAGGCCAAGGGATCATCTGGAAAGTCGGCGTCGAGCCACCAGGCTTCGACCGCGCGCAGTGCCTGGCCGATGCGCGGGCCTTCCGCGATGCCGGCCGCGGCGGCGTCCGCGCCGGTCAGCGGAAAGCGCGGCCGCGTCCAGGTTTGCGCCAGCGCCAAGGCCGCACGCCATTGCGGCGTTGCCTTGTCGGTGGTGCTCGCCGCCCAGGCGCGCCGCGCGCGATCGAGGAAGGCGGTCGCGCCATAGCGATAGAGGCTGCGCCGCAGCGCCCGCATCGAAATGTAACTGACGATCTCATCGGCGCCGGCGGGCAAGGGATCAAGCGCGGCGGTTAGTCGGTCGCGCTCGGCATTGGCGAGTTTCAGCCGCCGCGCAAAAGCCCGCACGGGCTCACTGCCCTCCGGCAGAAACACGCTTAAGCGCAGCAGCGGATCGGGCGCGAAGAAGTGCGCGTTGTCATGCTCCAACGCCCGCAAAAGCCGCTTTAGCCCATCGGCCTCGGGCGCTATATCGCCAAGGATGCCGATGGCGGCCATCTCGACCAGCGCGTCGCGCGGATCGGGCGCAGCGAGCAGTTTGCGGAACTCCTTCCACACCCGCTCCGCCGAAAGCTGCTTGAGCCCCGCCCGCGCCCGCGCGCACGCCGCCAAACCTTCGGCATCGAGCGGCCCGCGGCCATACCAGGCATGGAAGCGGAAGAACCGCAGCGACCGCAAATGATCTTCCGCCAGGCGCTGATCGGCCGCACCTATGAAAATAATCCGCCCCGCCCGCGCATCCGAAAGGCCCGCGCCGGTTGGATCATGCAGCGCGCCGCTTGGCTCCAGATACAGCGCATTGAGCCGGAAATCGCGGCGCTGGGCGTCTTGTGCCCAATCCTCGGTGAACGCCACCGTGGCGCGCCGGCCATCGGTGGAGACGTCGCGGCGCAGGGTGGTGACTTCAAACGGCTGGCCTTGCGCAACAACCGTCACGGTGCCGTGATCAATGCCTGTGAGGTGAACGCCAAGCCCGGCGGCCCGCGCCGCAGCGATCACCGCATCGGGCGTCAACGGCGTGGCGATATCGAGATCATCGACGGCTGCCCCGATCAGCGCATTGCGCACGCAGCCGCCAACAAACCGCACGGCGTCGGCGCGCACCGCCGTGAGCGCCTCAACGACCGCGCGTGATGCCGGCGCGGCGAGCCAGGCGGGCGTGAGCCGCGCGCTCATGGCTTGGGCGCCGGCGGCGGCGCAGGCTCAAACCGATCGGGCACGATTTTGCCGTCCTCCATATGCGCCGGCACATAACGGCCATTGCCGCGATAGCCGGGATCAGAGACAGCCGCTACGATCATCGTTTCCACCGCCAGCACCGCGCCCGCCAGCCACAGGATCGTCATCGGCCATTTCTCGCGCCGCGCCAAAGCGGTTGATCCCGCTGTTACCCGGGCGCTGCGCCGCTGCATCCAGTCATAGATCCAATACAGGATGAACGGCAGCGCAAAGCACGCGAGCGTGATGAGGATGCGGCGCGTCACGGATCAGCCCTCATACAAACGGCGATACAAGCGGCGGATCATCCCCGCCGTTGCGCCCCAAATAAATCGCCCCTGCCACGGCATGACATAAAAAGCGCGCGTGCCGCCCTGCCAATCGCGTTCGTGGCGCTCATGGTTTTGCGGGTTCATCAGATACCAGAGCGGCGCTTCAAACACCTCCGCCACTTCGCGCGGATCGCGGCGGATGGCAAAGCCCGGCGTCACCAGGGCCAGGATCGGCGCCACCGAAAAGCCGGTGACGGTCTCGTAGGGTTCAAACGTGCCGATCGGCTCAACAAAGCGCGGGCTCAAGCCCGTCTCCTCCTCCGCTTCGCGCAGGGCGGCAGCGACCGGGTCAGCATCGCCGGCCTGGATGCGCCCGCCAGGAAAGGCGATCTGGCCGGCATGGGTAGGCATCTCTTGCGTGCGCTGGGTGAGCAGCAGCGTATAGCCTTCCGGCCGCTGGATGACGCCCGCCAGCACCGCCGCCGGCTTCAGCGCCCGCGGCGTGGACGGACGAAACTGCGGGTTGAGATCGAAATCGGATGTCGGGGGCGCGGCCCCCCAATCGGGCGGAAACGCGAGCGGCGCCAGCCGATGCAGCCGCGCGAGGAAATCCGCATCAGTTGAAAAAGACATGGCCCCTAGATGGACCCGCCCGCAGCCTTGGGCAAGGCGGGCCGGCGCCAGGGGCAATTAGAGCGACAGGCCGCCCGCCTCAGGCGACGGGCAGCGCCGCGCGGGCATCGGCCGGTTCGGTCGCCACGGCTTCGGCGCGCTTCAGCGTGCGCGTCAGCCCGATCGGATCGATCACCAATTGGCCAAGCCGGATCGAAATCATCCGGAACTGCTGATGATTGACCAGCAGCACAACGGTGCCGACGCCGTCGAGATCGGCGAAATCGGCCACCAGCGGGAAGTTCACCTCAAGATGGGCGTGGTGAATCATGTCGCGGAACGGATCGACGCCGACGACCTCGCCGGGGAACATCGCGGCCAGCTTGTTGGCGATTTCCAGCGCCGGGCTTTCGCGGAAATCATCCACGTCCGGTTTATAGGTAAGGCCAAGGCATGCGATCTTGCCGGAGCCGAGGCGGTGTTGGGCGCGCACCTGCTCCACCACCCAATCGGCCTTGGCGTCATTGACATGGCGGGCAGCGCGGATCAGCGGCGCAAGCTCCGGGGCGGCTTCATACAGAAACCACGGATCGAGCGGGATGCAATGGCCCCCGACACCCGGGCCGGGCGACAGAATGTTCACCCGCGGATGGTGATTGGCCAATTTGATCACTTCCCACACATCGATCTTGTTGGCCGCGCAGATCATCGACAATTCGTTGGCGAAAGCGATGTTCACGTCGCGGAACGAATTTTCCGACAGTTTCACGCATTCGGCCACGCGCGCGCTGGTGAGCAACAACTTACCGCGCACGAACGCGGCGTACATGGCGCGGGCGCGTTCGGCGCATTTGGGCGTCAAGCCGCCGATCGTGCGATCATTGAACACCAGCTCGCGCAACATATCGCCGGGAATGACGCGCTCCGGGCAATAGCACAGCGAAACATCCGCGGCCTCGCCGAACGCCGATGGGAAGCTGAGATCGGGACGCAAAGCGACCAGGCGCGCCTCAACCTGCTCGGTGGCGCCGATGGCGGAGGTGGATTCCAGAATGACGATATCGCCGCGCTTCAACACTGGCGCGATCGCGTCTGCGGCCTTGAGCACATAGGACAGATCGCAGCCCTTGGTTTGACCGTCCGGGTTCGGACGACAGGGCGTCGGCACGCAGATGATGAAAGCGTCGGCCGGCTGCGGCGCCAGATGGGTGGTCAGCCCGCCGCGGGCGACCGCCGACTGCAACACAACATCCAGATCCGGCTCGCTGAAATGGCTCTCGCCGCGCGCAATCAGCTCCACCACGCGAGGATTAACATCCACACCGTAGACGCGCAGACCTGCTTGCGCGAACAAGGTTGCCGTCGGCAGGCCGATATAGCCAAGGCCGATAATGCACAGATCGCCGGTCCATTGCGCGCTCATGCCGCTGTCCTTCATCCCGCCCCGCAGGGCCGCATCGCCGCACGCGCTGCATTCACCGTCAAGCGACGGCGATCATCGTGTGCATTCGCGCGTGCATGCCTGCAATCGAACCGGGAATGCGAGCGCGAACACGCCAGAGGCGAACATCTTCGCGTGCTCGCCGCATTCGCGCGTCTACTGTGCGCGCAACGGGCGAAAGGCGGCTATCGGCGGATTGCGTGAATCATCCGCCGCCGCAGCGCGCCTTGGCTAAGCAAGGCCTTGCGCGCGCGCCAGGCTTCGGCCTCCCAGGCCACTTCGCGCAAGGCTGCGGCGGTCAATTGCGGCGGCCCGCCGAGGCCCTCCGCCAGGCGGCGCAAACCGGCGCGCGCCTGTTCAAGATGCTGATCGGTCAGATCCGCTTCGCTCTCAATCCGCAGGCCGGCTTCAAACAACAGCGCCGTTAAGGTTTCCGCCGCTTGGATCTGTGGCTCCAAAAAGGACGAAGCAAACGCGGCCGCATTCTGCGGGCCGGACGCGCCGACATAAGTCTCAATCACCACACCACAGTCCGGCTTCAGCGCCTTGGCGATCTGAACAGCCAAGCGGGAGGGGTGGGCGCAGAAGGTAAAGGCGTCAAAACACACCACGCCATCAAGGCTTTCGGCCTCCAATTGGCCGGTTTCCAGGTCAAACAGATGCGCCTGGGCGCGGCTTTTCAAGCCGCTGCGTTGCACGCCAACATTGAGCGCCTGGGCGGCCAGGTCGCGCCATTCGTAAAGCCGCAATTCACCCGGATGCGCGACCGCCATGGCTGACACCGGCGCAATCAGGCCCGGCCCGATCAAGCCTAAAGCGCCGCTTGCCTGAACGGCCAGACGCACCGGCAGCAAGGCTTCGGCGGCGCTGTCGCCGGGCATTACGCGGCCTTCGCCCCAGAACCGTTGCAAAGCCAGAAAGCGCGGATCGTGACGCGCGGGGTCTTCGCGATCAAACAGCATGTCGTCGGCGCCGGCGGGCGGGCCGTCACTGGGCCGTTCGGGAATCTTGGTCGCATCGAACTCTTCGCCCAGCCACCATGCATCGAACTTCGCCTTGACGATCGCCAAGTCGCGTTTGGTGGGTAAAGCGGGGAGCGGCAGTTTGGCCACAGGCGTTAACGAATCCCGAATCGAATTGAAAACAGTCTAGCCGCCGGTCGTTAAACTTTTGGCGCCAGATGGCGCAATCAGCGGCGGCGCGCGCGACGGCAAGGGCGCGGCCGGATCGGCCACGAAGGCGGCGATGTCGCGCCACACTGTTTGCCCCTGCAAATCGCGCAACAGCATATGATAGCCGTTGGGATAGAGTGCCGTCCGCCCTGCGCCCAGCAGCCGGCGCGCGGCGGCTTCGGCCGAGGCGCGCGGGATGATCTGATCTTTGGCGCCATAGAGAAACAGCGTCGGCACGGTGAGCTTCCCGGCCTTGCGCGAGGCGCTTTCCATCAGGCTGACAAGCCCAAAGATGGCGTCGATGCGCGTTTCAAACAGCATAGTGGGATCGCGGCCGAGCTTGCGCAGCATCTCGATATTGTCAGACGCCTGGATTTTCCGCTGCACCCCGCGCGGCGGCGTGACGGGGCGATGAGGAAAAGTGTGGGCGCCGAGCCAAAGCGTCGCCGCATAATGATCCGGGAGCGTTGACCAGCCCCACACTGCCGGCGCGACAAGCACCAGCCGATCCGCCGCCGGCGGGCGATCGGAGCCGAACGCCGCAATTGCCGTGGCTGCGCCCATGCTGTCGCCAACCACCGCCACCGGTACGCCAGGATTGGCGCGGCGCGCCAGCGCGACAAGCGTGCGCAAATCCTCGGTCAAAAGTTTCTCGCCGGCCCAAACGCCGCGATTGGGGCTGCGGCCAAAACCGCGGGCGTCATAAGCGTAAACGGCGGCCCCGTTCGCTGCCCAATAGGGTCCGGCGGTGTAATAGGCCTCGGAATAGTCGTTCATGCCGTGCAGCGCGACGATCACGGCGGTGGCAGGTGCATCCGGCGGCGGCGCCCAACGCTGCATCGCTAGCCACGCACCGTCGAACGAGAAGAAACCGTTTTCAGTGATCCGCGGCCCCTCAAAGCTCGCCGCCGGCCGCTCCGCCCGCTGCACCGTGGGCGCGCAGGCGGCGAGTGTCGCCGCCAAGCAAATCAGGAACAGTCGTTTCACCATGGTGCGATGTTAACTCGCGCGAAAGCGCTTTCAATAGCGCAGACACTCCGCTCGCTCTTGCGCCCACGCCGCCTCATCCGTCAGCGTCAGTGCGTCCAAATCGCCCGGCGCGGCGGCGGGATCATCGACCCATTCGCGCAGCAGCGGCGAGGCGTTAATGACGTCTATCGCCAAATGGCCGCTGGTGTATTCGTAGGGAAAATCGCGCCACAGCAGATAATGCGGATAAAGCCGCCGGATCGCCTTGAAGCCGAGCGCCTGGACCCGCCAGGGCTTGAACGCGGCATGGTCATAGCCGGTTTCGGTATGAATCATGACGCCGCTGCACAGTTGGCGGGCGTGCTTGTGAAAGGTCGGCTCAAACCAGCAATCGCGCAGCAGGCACCCGTGCAGCCAACCCGGAGCCAAAGCGCGCATCTCGGCGATCACGGCGCGGGCGTCGATATCGGGGGCGCCGAACAGCTCCAGCGGCCGCGTTGTGCCGCGGCCCTCACTCAAGGTTGCGCCTTCGAGCATCACCGTGCCGGCATAGGCGCGGGCCATGAACAGATTAGCGGCATTGGGGCTGGGATTGACCCAAGTGCGCTGCCCCAGCGGCCAGCCATAACCGGGCGCCTCATCTGGCCGATAGCCGGCCATCTCGATCACGTGATAAGCGACATCGAGCTTGAAATGGCGAATGAACCAGTGGCCGAGCTCGCCAAGCGTCAGACCATGGCGCATCGGCATCGGTCCAGCGCCGACAAAGCTTTCATAGCCGGGCCGCAGCGTCAGCCCCTCGATCGGCCGGCCGGCGGGATTGGGCCGATCCAGCACCCACACTTCCTTGCCGAGCTTGGCGGCCTCTTCGAGCACGTACAAGAGCGTGGTGATGAAGGTGTAGATTCGGCACCCGACATCCTGCAGATCGACCAGGATGACATCAAAGGTTGACATCATCTGCCCGGTCGGGCGGCGAACTTCGCCATAGAGGCTGAACACCGGCACGCCGTGGATCGGGTCGGTATAGTCGGCGGTTTCAATCATGTTGTCTTGCTTGTCGCCGCGCATGCCGTGCTGGGGGCCGAAGGCGGCGCTCAACCGCACATCGCCGAGCGCCGCGATCGCGTCGAGCGCGTGGGTTAGGTCCGCCGTCACCGACGCGGGATGGGCAAGCAGCGCGACGCGCCTGCCGGCAAGCGGTCTGCGTAAAGCTGGGTCGGCAAGGAAGCGGTCAAGGCCAGTCTGAAACATCGCGCTCGCCTAATCGAGAATCAGCGAAAGCGCGAATCCGCCGGCATTGTGAAAATCCGGCTGCGGCGAGGGATGGGCCAGCGCGTGACACGTGATCGCCCCGCCCGGCTGTTCAATCACCGCCGTAAGGCCGACATTCAGCTTTTTGATGCGATCGAGATCGACCGGCCAGACGGCCAGCGTCGCGGTCAAGATCGCCTGATCGCTGCGCCGCTCAAAGCCGATTGCTGGCGCGGCCGCCATTGCCGCATGGCGCATGCCAGCCCGGTAGCTTTCAAAGCCATAGGCCGCCCAGCGGCCAGACGGCGAGAAATTGAACTCAACATAGCCGTTCTGCCCGTCCGGTTGCAGAAAGGCTTCAAAACAGGTGGTTTTCCACAACAGATCGGCCCGCTCCGGCGCGGCGGGCGGCGGCCACAGAACCTGATCGGCGCCAGTCAGCGTAAAGGTGAAGCGCGCGCCTGCGGCGCTGATCGCGACATCGGCGTCAATTGCCAGCGCGCCGCCCGGCGGGGTGGTCTGATGGGGGATGAGCAAAGCCATGGCCGCGATGTGCCGGGTTCTGCTGCGCCGTGCAATTGGCGTTGATCGTGCACAGGCTGCAATGGCGGCGGAGATTTAAGCCCGCTTTCCGAGCCGCCGATCGAGCGCAACCACCGCCCAACCGACAAGAACAAACCCGGCGCCGATGCCCAAAATGTTCAACAGAACCGCCGGCCATCCGAGCGTTCCATAATTCATGAAAAAATATGGAAACTGCCCAGGATCGTCCGGTTGCAGGGCCGCCCGCGTCAGGCTGTAGACGCAGTAGCCAAGCGGATAGAGCGCCCAAATCAAAGGCGCCATTCTCGGCAGCTTTGCGTGCAAGGCAAAGATCAGCCGCCAAAGTGGCGCGATCACCGGCGCGACGTGATGATGCAAGCTGTCGCCAAGACGGGTCCACCAGTTCAGCCGGGGCATCTGGCCCAGAATGAAATTGAAGACGATCCCCACCAGCAAAATCGCCAAAACCGTCCCGCCAATCAACAGCGGAGGCACACCGGTTCGGCCGCGCATGGCAATCGCGGTAAAGACGCAGACGATCCGCGTGTTGGTGGTAATCGTGAAGGCGCGCAGCAAATGCCACACCGCGCCGCCCACGCCCATTCGATCATTCACAGCAAGGTGGAATGGCGCAATAAGGCCAATGAACGATCCCACGGCAATGATCGCGGCATACAACCGCCCTGCACGTCTCTCTTTGCCAATGGCATGACTGAAGCTGCTCAGCTGACTTGGAAATTTATGGGAAGGCGGTGCTGCGTCGGCATCGCCCCCCCGCCCCTACCGCGCCTCTAGCGTCTCCACCCGCACGCGCAGGGCCTCTACCTCCGCCAGCGCCTTTTCGGCCAGCGCCTTCATCGCCTCAAACTCGTCGCGGCGGACGAGATCAAGCTCGTTGGCGACGCGGTCGGCCTGGGAGCGCATGAAGCTCTTGGCCTCATCGCCGACCCCCTGGGCGACGCCCATGGCGCCGGTCATGACGCGGGCGAGGTCGTCGAACACGCTGGATTGGTTCTGCATCGGTGGTGGCCTTCCTGTTGCGGCCTCTGTAAAAGGCAGATGAACGGGCTGCAATGTCAGCCGCTGATGAGATGATAGCTCATGGCCGAGTTTTTCGCCGCCATTCCTTTCCCGGACCTCGATCCGGCGGTCTTCACGATCCCCTCGTTTGAGGTCGCGGGCCTGCAGCTTGGACCGTTTGCGCTGCGCTGGTATGCGCTGGCTTATATTTTCGGCCTGCTGCTGGGCTGGCGCTATATGGTGTGGGCGGTGAACAAGGCGCCGCTCTGGGCGCCCGCGCAATCCAAACCCACGCCGCTGCAGCTCGACGATTATCTGTTCTACGCCACGCTCGGGGTGATCCTGGGCGGGCGGCTCGGCTATGTGCTGTTCTATTCGACCAATCTGATCTGGACCAATCCGCTGGAAGTTTTCGCCATCTGGCATGGCGGGATGAGCTTTCACGGCGGTCTAATCGGGGTTTGCTTGGCGACCGTGCTGTTTGCGCGCGCCAACAAGCTGCCGCTGTGGACGTTGGCCGATCTGGTCGCGCTCGCCGCGCCCATTGGCCTGTTCTTCGGGCGCTGCGCCAATTTCATCAATGCCGAGCTGTATGGCCGCGCAACGGACGCGGCTTGGGCGGTGATCTTTCCCGGCCAGACAGTTGGGCGCCATCCGAGCCAATTGTATGAAGCGGCGCTGGAAGGGATCGTGCTGTTTGTCGCGCTCGGCTTTCTCGCCACGCAGCGCAAAGCCTTTCAGACGCCTCGCCTGATCGCCGGGGTGTTTTTGGCCGGCTATGGCGCAGCGCGGATCTTTGTGGAGTTCTTCCGCGAGCCGGACGCGCAAATGCCGGAAGCCCTGCGCGGCTATCTGACCATGGGCATGATCCTGTCGCTGCCGATGCTGATTGCCGGGCTGTGGCTGATCGGGCGGGCGCGCAAAAGCGCGGTTGCGGGATAGCGCCCCGCCCTCTCCACCGGGCGCCGCGCGGCTGAATCCAAGGGCGGCAAGGATTGCCGCCAAAAACCCGCCACGCCAATCCGACCGGCTTGCACCTCGCGCCACCCTTGTGGCCATGACCCGTGCCGCCGCCACCCTGATGCGCCGCACCGGCCTCTGGCTTGCGCTGTTGCGGCATTGGCTGACTTTGTGGGGCTTCCTCGACACTGCCCCTTCGGCGCGCTTTCCGCGCTGCCTGGTTCGCACCGAACGCGCCTTGGCTGATGGCGTGCGCGCCGCGCTCGCCACAGAGGGCGTGACGTGTCCGGCACTGGACGCCGCCGCCCTGCTGGTCCGGTTCAAGGCTTGGGGCGCCGACTGCGGCGATGCGCGCCCAGCAGCCCCAACCGCTGCGCCAAACCCCGCTGGCTTCGCCGCTTTCGGAGCGCCAGCTTCCAGCCGGCGAACGCCTCTTGGTGAACCATGCCGGCCAGCAGCCGGCCGTCCGGGCTGCCCGCGACCCGCCCTTGGTCTGCGCAAAAAATCGCCATCGAACCGCGCTGGAGAACCCGCCAGCGCGGCCGCTGGTGTTTGTCAGCTGCCAGTCGCGCGACAGGAATTCAGCACATCGTTCAGCCGCACGGCCGCGCCGGGCGCCAAAGTATGGGTGCGCGTGGGTGTGGCGATGGTCACCGAAGCGGTGGGGTTCAAGCCGCGAAACACCGGATCGCGCGAGGGCACGCTGAAGCTCAAGCCGTTGCGCCCGCCGCCATCGGCGCCAATCGCGCCCGATGTGGGATAAACGCCAGCGCCAACGCCAAAGCGCACGCTGACGGCCGGATTGGCCGCGGCGCGCTCAAACGTCCAATCATTGACCTGCAGGTCGCCGCGCGGGGCTTGGCAGCTCATCCGCACCAGCAGCTTGCCGTCCGCGCCGGTGAGCGTGGCGCTGGCTAGGCCCGGGCCGGGATCGAAGCTGAACGCCCAGGTTCCGGCGCTCTGCACGCCGGCGCGCGGCGGCGCTTCCGGGGCGGGCGGCGGCGAGCCGGCGCAGCCGGCCAAGGCCACAGCAGCAACGGCGGCGAGAATGAAACGGCGCATGGGCGCTCCCTTGTTGAAATCCAGCACAAGGCTTTCGACGCAAATGCCGGCAAGATCAAGGCGTTCGTCGCCAGCGGCTGCGCCGCCTTGACCCTCGCGCCAACGTCAGCCAAACCCGCCGGCGTGCGAGCGCTGAAGGAGCCAAGCCCATGTCCGATATCCGCTTTGACGGCAAAGTCGCCATCGTCACCGGCGCCGGCGGCGGCCTTGGCCGCGCCCATGCTTTGGAACTCGCCCGGCGCGGCGCGAAAGTGGTGATCAATGACCTCGGCGGGTCGGTCGATGGGGCGGGCGGCTCGTCCGAAGCCGCGATGAAGGTCGTCGCCGAGATCAAAGCGATGGGCGGGGACGCGATTGCCAATGGCGCTTCCGTCACCGACGATGCGGGCGTGGCCGGAATGGTCAAACAAACCATGGATGCGTGGGGCCGGATCGATATCCTGATCGCCAATGCAGGCATCCTGATCGACAAGAGCTTCGCCAAAATGGAGATCAGCGATTTCGAGAAGGTGATGGCGGTGCATCTGATGGGCACGGTCAAGCCGACCAAGGCCGTGTGGGAAATCATGAAGGCCCAGAACTATGGCCGCATCGTTGTGACCACTTCGTCCACCGGGCTCTATGGCAATTTCGGTCAGGCCAATTATGGCGCGGCGAAACTGTCGCTCGTTGGCTTCATGAACACGATGAAGATCGAAGGCGCCAAGAACAACATCAAGATCAATGCGATTTCGCCGGTCGCGGCCACGCGCATGACCGAAGGCCTGTTACCGCCGCCGCTCGCGGAAGCTTTGAAGCCGGAATTTGTCACGCCCGGCGTTGTTTATCTCGTCTCGGAAGATGCGCCCACCGGCGCGGTGCTCACCGCCGGGGCCGGGGTGTTTGCGGTCGCGCGGATCTATGAAACCGACGGCGTCTATCTCGGCAAGGATGGCGTCAGCGCCGAAGAGGTCGCGGCCAATTGGGCCAAGATTTCCGATCCGACCGGCCAGGAGCATTACGAAGCCGGCGCCGGGCAAACGGCAAAGTTCATGCGCAAGCTCAGCGGCGGGTGAGCCGCGCGATCGTCCGTATCGGGATCAAATGGATTACCCCAGGAGCGGATACTCGGCTTCGGCGCGATAAAGGCTCGGCGCGTTGTCGCGCCGCCAGCTCGACACAAGACTGAAGCGCGACACCGTCCACGGCGCGCTCTCAAATAGAGCCAGCCGCGTGCAAAAGCCTTGCACCAGCGCAACATTCGATGCGCTGAGATAGGCCGCGGTCATATGCGGAGCGAACTTTCCCGTTTCGGCTTTGAAGCCGGCGCGGCGGGCGGCTTTCTCGCAAGCGCCGGCGAGGCGGTGCAACGGCGCACTCTCGCCAAGGCCGAGCCAGAGATTGTGCGGCTCGTCCTTGCCGAACCAGCCGGCGCCTTTCAGGCGGATGTCAAACGGCGGCGTAGATTGGGCGATCTGGTCAAGCTCTGCGTCAAGGTCGTGGGCTTGCGGCGCTTGCGTATCGCCAAAGAACCGCAGTGTGATGTGCAGGTTTTCGCGCGGCCGCCATTTCGCGCCGGGCACGCCGCGCATGAGCCGCAGCGCATGCGCGGCGACCTCATCGGGCACATCCAAGGCGGCAAATAGGCGCAAGCTCATTCGTCGTCAGCGTCGCCTTCGTCATCGGCCTCGATCTGGTCGGCAAGGTCGCGCAGGATGCCGGCGACATCGGCATGGCCGACGCCATCAACGGCGCGATTGACCGCCGCCTCAATCATCGCCACCGCGACCCAATCGGCGAGTTCATCGGATTCGGCCACCGCACTGTCCAAATGGCGCGCGGCAATATCCAAGGCGCGCTCGAACATGGCGTCGGCGCTGCTGTCATCTGGCGCGCTGGGCATTGCATTATCTCCCGCGTTGCGAGGTTTCAGGGGCACGGATTGGGATGGGCGGCATGCAACGCGTTCACCCGCGCCTCCATGTCGTCGGACCAGGGTGTTTGGAAGGCGTCAAGGTTTTCGCGCAATTGCGTCAAGCTCGTGGCGCCGATGATAACCGAACCCATGAATGGGCGGGTTGCGCAGAATTTAAGCGCCAGCTGGGTCGGCGTGACGCCAAGCTCCGCTGCGAGGTCAAGATAGGCGTTGATCTGGGCCTGCGCGCCCGGCCCCTCATAGCGCTGCAGCCGGTCAAATAGCTGCTTGCGCGAGCCTTGCGGCAGAGCGCCGTCTCGGTACTTGCCAGTCAGATAACCCTGGCCGAGCGGCGAATAGGCCAGCAGCGAAACGTCCTCGCGCAGGCACACTTCGGCCAGGCCATATTCAAACACCCGATTGACCAGATGGTAGGCGTTCTGGATCGAGGCAACCCGCGGCAGGCCAGCAGCGTCGGCGGCCTTGATGAACCGCATCACACCCCACGGGCTCTCGTTGGAGACGCCAAACGCCCGCACCCGCCCCGCTTCGACGTGCCGGCCAAGATGGCCGAGGATATCTTCGAACGCGTTCCAATCCGGCTTGTAGTCGCGAAAGGTTTGAAAGCCGAAGCCCATATAGCCGCGGTCAGGCCAGTGCAGTTGATAAAGGTCGATATAGTCCGTGCGCAGCCGTTTCAGGCTTTGTTCAATGGCGTAATCGAGTTGCTTCTTGGTGTGGCGCACCAGCCCGTCATCGAGCAGGTCCGGATCATTGTTGCGGACCCAATTCATCGGGCTGCGGCCAGCAGCTTTCGTGGCAAGCACGATCTTGTCGCGATTGCCCGAGGCGGCAAACCAGGAGCCGATGATTCGCTCCGTCGAGCCTTGCGTGTCAGGCTTGGGGGGCACCGCGTACATTTCGGCGGTGTCGAAAAAATTTATCCCGCACGCGACGGCGTGGTCCATTTGGGCATGGCCTTCGGCTTCGGTGTTTTGATCGCCCCAGGTCATGGTGCCCAGGCAGATATCGGTCACTTGGATGCCGGTGCGGCCGAGCGGAACGAGGCGCATGATCAACTCCGAAACGGCCGAATGGCCACTGAGCGGGTAGCGCTTAGCGCGGATCGCGAAAACGTGAAACCGCCGACCTGGAGACAAGCGGATCATTCTTGTTTATGTTCATTAAATGTTCTCGCTACGCTAGTGTTCCGGTTCTGACATTTGCTTCCGCTTGCCACAGACGCCGAGCAAATGTCAGAACCATAAGGAACACTAGAAAAATCCAAGCTCTAGTGTAGCTGATGCATCTAACGTTTGGTCGCGCGCTTTGGCTCAAACGGGTACCAAACGTTAGATGCGCTACACTAG
>JBEIHY010000049.1:0-23290 GCA_040381035.1 Hyphomonadaceae bacterium | reverse complement strand
TTGCGCCCCGGCGATATCGTCATCATGGACAATCTCAGCTCGCACAAAAGCGATGCCGTGCGCGAGGCGATTGAAGCGGCGGGCGCGGAACTGCGCTACCTGCCGCCCTATTCGCCGGACCTGAACCCGATCGCGCAGGCCCTCGCCAAACTGAAAGCGCATCTGCGAAACACGCCGAGCGCACCATCGAAGAGCTCTGGAGCCGGATCGAAAATCTCATCGGCGCCTACACCCCAACCGAATGCCAGAACTTTTTCCGCCATGCCGGTTATGGATTATACAAAGCGGGACTTGCTTGTCTTATGACGATTTCGTCGTTCACCGCCAGAATGGGTTGCCGCAGACGAGTAGCCACTCGCCGGCGGCGGGAGGGGACGGGGCGTGAAAATGCCGGCCGTTGCGGGCCGAGCGAGAGTGTGACCGCCCCTCTCTTTTCCTTGTGGCCTGAACGGATACCCGAGGGCTTGCGCCTCGGATGACAAGCAGAGGACCTGCAAAAGATGACCGCTTCCATACCCCAAAATCTGGGCGTCGACATCTCGAAAGATACGCTCGATGTTTATCTCCACCCCGAGGGGGTCGCGCACCGCTTCGGCAATGACAAAAAGGTTTTCACCGCCCTGATCAAATGGCTCGCCGGTCGCACCCTCATGCGCATCGTTTATGAGCCGACCGGCGCCTATCATCGCGCCTTCGAGATCCGGCTTCTTGAAGCGGGATTCACGCTGGCCAAGGTCAATCCGCGCCAGGCCCGCCGCTTCGCCGAAGCGATCGGGACCAACGCCAAGACCGACGCTGTCGACGCCGCCATGCTCGCCCGTTTCAGCGCCATGCTGGAGCCGCGGGCGCTTGCGCTGAGCAGCCCGGCCCTCATCAACGATTTAAAGGACTTGCTTGTCGCCCGCCGCGCGCTGGTGAAGGACCGCACGGCGGCGCAAAACCGGGCGCATCAGCGCAGCCTTGCACTGCTCAAAGCCCAAGCGAGCGATCGCTTGAAACAGGTCGAACGCCAAATTGACGCGATCGATGCGGCGTTGCGCGAGCGGTTGAGCGATGATCCCTGCCTCAAGGCCCGCTTCGACATCCTCGTTTCGATCCCGGGCCTCGGCGAAATCACCGCGCTCGCCATGCTCATCGACATGCCCGAGCTTGGAGCGCTCGACAACAAATGCGCCGCCGGTCTCGCCGGCCTTGCCCCGATGGCGCGCGACTCCGGACAATGGAAAGGCAAGCGATTCATTCGCGGCGGCCACAGCGAGCTGCGCCACGCGCTGTTCATGCCGGCGCTTGTCGCCATGCGCTTCAATGCCGACCTCAAGGCCGTCTATGAAAGGCTCACCGCCGCTGGAAAGGGGCCAAAAGTCGCGCTCGTCGCGGTCATGCGCAAGCTGGTCATCCTCGCCAACGCACTCCTCAGAAAAGGCGGCCCCTGGACCCCAATAACCGCTTGATCAAGACGGATACTCTAGGCGCTGCGAGGCAGGCATCGCCCAGCGCGGCTTGCACAGCCTCAGCCAGTTTTTGCTCAAGCCGCGCCAGCGCGCGCCAGTTACGCGGCATAAGTGGGCGCAGCAGCAGCGCCAAGAGAAGATGGATTGAGCAAGAACGGCGGAAGGATAAAACATCACCGCCAATCTGGCGCGGGCCGGACGTCGGTCAGATAGATTGAGCATTTCACCATGCGCTCCATGGCGGCGGGCCTTGAGAAGCGGCCCGGCGATCCCATGATTGGGAGCGTCACACCTTCGCGAACAGATCAAACACATGCGTCGCGCCGGGCACGACGAGGCGCGCGCCAACGCCGGGCAGCTCATAGCGCGCAAAGTGCGGCGCGAAGTACCCGCTGACCAAGGGATCGCGCAGTTTGTGGGTGTTCCAGCCGACGAGCAGAACCCCGCCCGGCTTCAGGATCGCGGCCATGGCGCGATAAGCGGCGCGTTGGGCGGCTTCTAAATCCACACCCCAGCCGAGCACGCCATTGCACAGCGCGAGATCAAAAAAGCCAGGCTCAAACTTGGCGTCGATGGCGGTCAGATCGGCGCTGACATGGCGCCCAGCCCTGCCGAACTTGGCGACCGCGGGATCAATATCGGTGGTCCAGATTTCAGCGCCGGTCGCCTCCAGCAATGCGGGATAATCGGCCGTATAATGCTGGCAGCCGATCCACAGCGCACGCTTGCCGGCTTGCAGTGCATCGGTCTGATGCGCCAGCGCCTTGAAGATCGTGCCGGTCAACGCCTGGCGATCAGGCTTTCGGGCATAGCGCAGTTTTTGCAGCCAGGAGGCCATCAGTCGATATCCGCGACGGCGGCTTCGGTTCCGTTGACGCGCGCCGCGAGCGACGCGGCCATGAAGGCGTCCAAATCGCCATCGAGCACGCCGCCAGGGTCGGAGGTTTCCACCCCGGTGCGCAGGTCTTTGACCATCTGATAAGGCTGCAAAACGTAAGAGCGGATTTGGCGCCCCCAGCCAATTTCGGTCTTGGTGCTTTCCAACGCCTTTTGCGCGGCTTCGCGCTTTTGCAGCTCGGCTTCATAGAGGCGCGCGCGCAGCATATTCCAGGCGGTGGCGCGGTTCTTGTGCTGACTGCGCTCGGCCTGACAGCTGACGACGATGCCGGTCGGGATATGGGTGATGCGGATGGCGCTGTCGGTCTTGTTGACGTGCTGGCCGCCGGCGCCGGAGGCGCGGAAAGTGTCGATGCGGCAATCGCTTTCGTTGATGTCGATCTCGATCTTGTCGTCGATCACCGGATAGACCCAGACGCTGGCGAACGAGGTGTGGCGGCGAGCATTGCTGTCATAGGGGCTGATCCGCACAAGGCGATGCACGCCGGCTTCGGTCTTCAGCCAGCCATAGGCGTTTTCGCCTTTGATCAGCAGGGTTGCCGATTTAATGCCGGCGGTGTCGCCGTCCTGGTGTTCGAGTTCTTCGACGCGGTAATCATGGGCATTGGCCCAGCGCGCATACATGCGCAGCAGCATCGAGGCCCAGTCCTGGCTTTCGGTGCCGCCAGCGCCGGAATTGATCTCGATGTAGCAATCATTGCCGTCGGCCTCGCCCGAGAGAAGGGCAGCCAGTTCGGCGGCGGCGGCTTTTTTCTGCGCGGCGGACAACGACGCGCGCGCTTCAGAAAGCAGCCCCTCATCGCCGTCCATGTCGGCCAGGTCGGCCAGCTCCACGGTATCGGCGAGGTCACGCTCCAGCGTTTGGATGGCTTCAATACTGGCGGCAAGCTTGGTGCGTTCGCGCATCAGTTTTTGGGCCGCCTCCGGATCGTTCCACAGGCTCGGGTCTTCGACCTTGGCGTTCAGTTCGTCGAGGCGAACCAGTGCGCGGTCCCAGTCAAAGACGCCTCCGCAGAAGGGCGACGGAATTTTCGATGCTGTCAGCCATCGCGGCGATATCGGAACGCATAGGAGACCTTTGGGCAATCAAAACAGAGGCGCCGAAATAGGCGCGCGGGCAAGCAGGCGCAAGCGGCGTCAGTAAATCCCGCCAAGTGCGTCGTCTTGCGGATTGGGCGGTTTCACACCCGGCGGCAGCGCCGGCTGACCGGGAACCGGCGGCGCGCCCGGCGGGGCGGCGGGATCGCCGGAACCGACATCAGATGTCATCAGGCCGCTGATCAAATCGCCCATCGCAGCGACATCCATCGTCTTGTCCTTGCCGAAAATGAAGGCGACATCGCCGGGCTGCGGTTCGGTGCCGGGGCGGAAGGCTTCTTCAATCGTGGCCTTGGTGTCGGCGGTGGGGCGCTGGCCGGTGGCGTAATCGACGGTGACGAAGCGCACGCCGCGGGCGCGGAACGGCGTATCGGGCGTGTTCTTCAGCGCTTCGCGCATGAAATCGCCAAAGATCGGCGCCGACAGACGCCCTCCAGCTTCGCCCTCTCCCAAAGAACGCGCCTTGTCGAACCCGACCCACACGCCGACAACCAGATCGGGCGTGAAGCCGACAAACCAGGCGTCCTTATAATCGTTGGTCGTGCCGGTTTTTCCGGCGATGGTTTTGTCGGACACAAACGCCTTGATCGAGGTTCCGGTACCGCGCGAGATGGCGCCTTCCAGCATCGAGGCGACCTGATAAGCGGTCACCGGATCGAGGATCTGTTCGCGGGTGTCGGCCAGCACCGGCGGGGCTTGGCTTGCCCAATCTTCGACGCAGCCGGGGCATTGGCGCTGGTCGAACTTGTAGGTGGTCTTGCCGGTGCGGTCCTGGATCCGGTCGATCAGGGTCGGCGTGACGCGCTTGCCGCCATTGGCAAAAGCCGCATAGCCTTCCACCAGCCGCAACAAAGTCGTTTCCCCCGCGCCCAGCGCATAAGACAAGAAGCCGCGGCAATCCTCGGCGGTGGCGCATTTCGGCAGCGATTCCGGGGTATAAACGTCCAGCTTTGTGCCGTACTCAAACACCGTATTCATGCCCATTTCATAGGCTAGGCGGATGGTCATCAGGTTGCGCGACTTTTCCAGGCCCTGGCGCAGGGTCGTGGCGCCATAAAACTCGCGCGTGTAGTTCTCCGGCGACCAGACCGTGCCGTCGGCCTGCTTGAGCTGGAACGGCGCGTCTTCCACTTGGGTCGCCGGGGTCAGGCCATAATCCAGGGCCGCGGCATACACGAACGGCTTGAACGCCGAACCCGGCTGGCGCTTGGCCTGGGTGGCGCGGTTGAACTGGCTCTGCCCGAAAGAATAGCCGCCAACCATGGCGAGCACCCGCCCGGTATTGGCGTCCATCGCCATGATCGCGCCTTCGACTTGCGGCGTTTGGCGCAGACCCACCCGGCCGCTTTTCAGCTCCTGCACATAGATGATCGCGCCCGGCGTGAGCGCTGCGGCCTTCTTGTCCTTGGCGGTGGAGACCGCCCATTTCACATCATCATCGACCAATTGCGCGCGGCGTAGCCGGCCCGCCTGGCGCTGCACAGCCGCACCCTCATGCACAACGGTGACCGTCTTGGCGTCGGCGGCAATGACAACCGCGCGCAGCCAGCCGCTGGCGCCGGGCGGCGGCTCTATCTTGTCCAGCTTTTTGGCGAATTCCGGATCGAGCGCTTTCCAATCCAGCGGACCATCAGTTGAGGTCGCCGATGTCGGCACGGACTTGAGCGCGGCGATTTCTTCCGCGCTGAGCGTCAGACGGCTCAACGGACCGCGCCAACCGTGGCGGCGGTCATGCTGATCCAAGCCGCGGCGCAAAGCGGCGGCGGCGGCGACCTGCAGGCGAGTGTCGAGCGTGGAGCGGATCGACAGCCCTTCCTGATAAAGCTGCTGGGCGCCCTTTTCGCCATACATGGCAAGCACCCGCCGGCGCAGTTCTTCGACGAAATGGGCCGAGACGACATATTGGTCGCCTTGCAGGCGGTCGGTCGTGATCAGGTCGTCTTGCTTGGCCTTTTCGGCGTCTTCGGCGCTGATGAAGCCGTTTTCCGCCATCCGGTCGATCACCCAATTGCGCCGCGCCAGCGCACGCTCCTTTTGGCGCACGGGGTGATAATTGTTCGGGGCCTTGGGCAAGGACGCCAGATAGGCCGCCTGCGCGATCGTGACTTGCGACAGCGGCTTGTCGAAGTAATTCAGCGTCGCCGCCGCCACCCCATAGGCCCGCTGCCCGAGATAAATTTCGTTCAGATACAACTCAAGAATGCGATCCTTGGAGAACGCCTTTTCGATGCGTTGGGACAGGAACGCCTCTTTCACCTTGCGCGTCACCGTCCGGTCAGAGGTGAGCAGCATGTTCTTGGCGACCTGCTGGGTAATGGTGGAGGCGCCTTGCATCCGGTCGCCGGTGAAGATCGACCCGATATTGACCACCGTGGCGCGCATCAGACCGGTGAAATCAATGCCGCCATGCTCGTAAAAGCCTTTGTCCTCGGCTGACAGAAAGGCGTTCTTGACGACATCCGGGATCGCCTCGATCGGCACGAAGACGCGCTGCTCTTGGGCGAACTCCGCGATCAGCTGGCCGTCGCCGGCATGGACGCGGGTGGTGATCGGCGGCTGATACTCGGCCAGCGCCTCATAATCGGGCAGGTCTTGCACCGCGAACGCGATCCAGCCGACCAGAGCCAGAACCAGCACCGCAGCCGCAGCGGCCGCGCCGATCAAAATCTTGCGCACCATCAAACATCTCTTTCCTGCGGTCGCGCGTGCGCACGGCCCTGGATCGACCTACTTTAGCCCGCTCTCATAAGCGTAAGACCGGAATATGGCGATTACGGAGCGCGGGCTATAGCCCGCGGCGCATTTTCCGCAGGCGCGGCAAAAAAGGCATCCACAGCGTCGGCCACCGCCACCATCATTTGCCGGCGCGCCTGGGCATTGGCGATGCGGGCTTCGTCTTCGGCATTGGTGAGAAACGCCATTTCCAGCAATACGGCCGGCATATCGGGGGCGAGCAGGACGAAAAAACCGCGCTGGCGGTGGGCGTTCTGCAGCAACGGCGCCACTTCTGCGAGTGTCGCTTTCAATTCGCGCGCAAACAGCGCGGAACGGTTTTTGCTGTCGCGCTGGGCCAAATCCATCAGGATTTTCTGCACCTCCGGAGACGTGGGCTCGGTAAGGTCGAGTTCCCAGTTGCGCCGTTCGGCCTCGCCTTTGGCGCGGTCGCTGCCGGCTTCCGACAGCGTATAGATCGAGGCGCCCTTGGTTTCGGCATTGGGGCTGGAATCGGCGTGCAGGGAAATGAACAGATCCGCCTCAGCCCGGCGGGCTACGCCCACCCGCTCCGGCAGGGTCAGGTATTCATCGCCCTCGCGGGTCATGGCAACGACATAACCGCGGCGCTCCAACGCGGTGCGCAACGCCAAGGCCGCAGCCAAAGTGACGTCCTTTTCGCGGGTATTGTTTGTTCGCCCAATCGTGCCGGGGTCTTTGCCGCCATGGCCGGCATCGATCGCGATGACCCGGCGCTTGACGGCAGCAGGGGTGGCGGCTTTGACGTTCTCGACCGGCGCTGCGGCAGTCGCTGCAGCAATCTCGACGTCGACAATCAAACGCGCGCCGGTTTTCGCCGCGCTCAGCTTGTGGTGAAACGCGTGCGCCGGTCCGGCCAGATCAAGCACCAGACGCGCCCCGCCGCTGTCGCGCGGCCCAAACCGCAAGCGCTGCACAGGCCCCGCGCCCGGAGCGACGCCAGATGCGCCGAGCGCCTGGCCTTGGCCGTCCGGTAAGTGAACATTGGCTGGCAGATCAATCACCAGCCGCGGCCGCGGCCCCGGCAGAGCAAAGATTTTGGCTTCCACCGTGCGGTCAAGCTGCAGCGTCAGGCGGGCCCCTTTAGCGGTCTTGGCTACAACCGCCGATTGCACCTGCGCCGATGGCTCAGCGATCGTCGCCGGGCAGGCGAACAGCGCCGCGGCGCAAACAAAAAGATGAAGGCGGGCAAGCATCAAGGGTTCCGTAATCCCACTCTGCCATAAGCTGACTTGCAGAAGTCTTGACGCGCCTGCTTTTCATTGGCCCCGAAATGGGTCTATGACTGTCGTGCTGACGAGTCTGTCATCCGTTGCGCCGTGGTCCGGGAAGCCGAACTGGGCGCTTCGGCGCATCGCCAAGGTGCCGACGTTGAAGAAAAGTCGTTGCACTGCGCCAATGGGCGGCGCGCCGATGGGCGGCGCAGTCCAGGATCGCGGCAACGGCCGGGATCGCCGCAACGGTCAGACCCCAGCACGGCCCCGCGGCCGCCTCAAGACCGCGATCCCCGGCGTCGGCGCCCCCGCCTGACGCTCCCCCCCGCGGCCCAATCGGGCCGTATTTTACCGGCCGTTCGGGAGTTCGGCATGTCGGCACGCGCGATGACCCGCATCCAAGCTTCGGCCCTCGCCGAAGCGGATGCGTGCGCCCTCGCCGCCGACCGCGCATTGGCCGCCCTCCCGCACCGCCCCCAATCGCCACGCCAGGAGCAGCGCCCACAGCGCGCCGGCGTCGGACACGGAGTATTCCATGGCCAAGAAAATGCTGATCGACGCCGCCCACCCCGAGGAGACCCGGGTGGCGGTGATGGATGGTCACCGGGTTGACGACTTCGACTTTGAGACCGCCGCCCGCCGCCAATTGCGCGGCAATATTTATCTCGCGAAAGTGACGCGGGTGGAGCCGTCGCTCCAGGCCGCCTTCATTGATTATGGCGGCAACCGCCACGGCTTCCTCGCCTTCAGCGAAATCCACCCCGATTATTACCGCATCCCGCTCGCCGATCGCGAAGCAATCAAGGCCGAGCTCGACAACGCCCATACCGATGATGACCCCCATCATGAAGACGGCGAACAGCTCGAACAAACCGGCGGCGCCGATGACGACGATGACGGCGACGACCATGAAGAGCGCCGCCGCCGCATCCTCACACGTCGCTACCGCATCCAGGAAGTGATCAAGCGCGGCCAGATGATGCTCATCCAGGTCGTCAAAGAAGAACGCGGCAACAAGGGCGCAGCGCTCACCACCTATCTGTCGCTCGCCGGGCGCTATTGCGTTCTGATGCCGAACACCGGCCGCGGCGGCGGCATTAGCCGCAAGATCACCAATGGGCCTGACCGCAAGCGGCTGAAAAAGGTCGCCACCGATCTGGACGTGCCGCAGGGCATGGGCCTGATCATCCGCACCGCCGGCGCCAAGCGGACCAAGACCGAGATCAAGCGGGATTACGAATATCTCATCCGCGCCTGGGAAAACATACGCGACACCACAATGCGCTCGATCGCGCCGGCGCTGATTTATGAGGAAAGCTCGCTGGTCAAGCGCGCCATCCGCGACCTCTATGAAAAAGACGTCGAAGAAATTTTCGTCGAAGGCGAAGGCGCCTATCGCGAAGCGAAAGACTTCGTGCGGATGCTGATGCCGAGCCACGCCAAAAAGGTGCATCTGTGGAAAGAGCCGGCCCCGATCTTCACCGCCAACTTCGTTGAGCGCCAGCTGGAGACGATCTACTCGCCGGTCGTGAACCTTAAATCCGGCGGCTATATCGTCATCAACCAGACCGAAGCGCTGGTCTCGATCGACGTGAACTCCGGGCGGGCCACGCGCGAAAAGAACATCGAACAGACGGCGCTGAAAACAAATCTGGAGGCGGCCGAAGAAGCCGCCCGCCAGATGCGGCTGCGCGACCTGGCCGGCCTGATCGTCATCGACTTCATCGACATGGAAGAGGCCCGCAACGACCGCCATGTCGAAAAGAAGGTCAAGGATTGCCTGCGCTTTGACCGCGCCCGCGTGCAGATGGGTAAGATCAGCGGCTTTGGGCTCTTGGAAATGTCGCGCCAGCGTCGCCGCACCGGCATTCTGGAAGGCACCAGCCATGTCTGCCCGCACTGCCAGGGCGTCGGCCGCATCCGCTCGATCGAAAGCTCGGCGCTGCGCTTGATGCGCGCGCTCGATGACGAATGCGCCAAACGCGGCGCGCGCAACATCGAAGCGCAGGTGGCCGCCGATGTGGCGCTGTATCTACTGAACGAAAAGCGCGACGCGATCGCCCAGATCGAAGAGAGCCGCAATGTCCGTATCCGGATCGCGGCGTCCTCTGCGATCCTCGCGCCAGACTATGAGATCGTCGCCAGCGGCGGACGCATCGACGAGATCGGCGAAGATCGTATGGAGCCGCGCCCGACCGAAGCCCACGCCGAGGCCCGCCCGGCCCGGGGCCGCGGCCGCGGCCGGCCCTCGCGCGATGAGATTGAAGCCAATGAAGCCGCCCTCGACGCCGCCGCCGAAGCCGGCATGAGCGCAGACGAGGATGAGGACCCCGACGCCAGCGAAGAAACCGCCGCGCCCGCCATCACCCGCGATGACGACGACAGCGAGGCCGCCCGCCGCAATCGCCGCCGCCGAGGTCGTCGCGGTGGCCGCCGCCGCCGCGAGGACGAACTGGGTGAAGGCGCCCAGCCAGAAGTCGGCGAAGATGGCGCCCCGCTCGCCGCGATCGCGGCCGACCAACGCCCGCCCAAGCGCGAACGCGAACGCGACGATGGTGAGCGCGGCCGCGGCCGTGGCCGGCGTCGCCGGCGCCGCGGCGGCCTGCGCTTCCAACCCGACAGCGGCGAATTCCTCGATCACCTCGCCAGCGCCCCGTTCGACGCTCCGGGCACTGATGTCGAAGATGAATTTGAGGACGAAGAAGTGGCCGAAGCGCCGACGCCCGCGCCCGCCGCCGCGCCCAAGCCTGAGCCGGTCGTGGCGCCCGCGCCGATCTGGGAGCCGCCGCCTGCGCCCGCCGCCCAGGCTCCGATCACACAGGCGCCCGCCGTCGACAGCGCGCCGGCGCCTGTGACCGAGCCGCCCGCCGCAGCCTCAGAACCGGAGCCGGATTACGCCCCCGACCTGGATGGCCGGAAACGCTTTTTCGCCCGCCTGCAGAAGTGGGGCGGTAAACAGTCTGGCAGTTAGCCGGCCCTGTTTCCGCCGTATTAGACAGTGACTTAAGCGAGCCTGAGGGGCGAAGCGCGATCTGCACGCGCGCCGTCCGCAGCATCTTGGAGCGCGCCCATGGCGTCGGCCACACAGCCGTCTTTGTTGCGCAAGCTCGCCAGCTTCGTGCTGGCGCTGGCGTTTGGCTTGAGCCCATTGGCGCACGCACCGCATGCCCAGGCCCAATCATCTGCCCCATCGATCATTCGCGATACCGAGATCGAGGAAACGCTGCGGATCTATGCCGACCCGCTGCTGCGCGCCGCCGGCCTACGCCCGGAAGACGTTGAGATCACCCTGATCGGCGATCCATCGATCAATGCTTTCGTGGCCAATGGCCAGAACATGTTCTTCCATACCGGCCTGATCCTGCAGGCCGAAACGCCCAACCAGCTCAAGGGCGTCATCGCCCACGAAATAGGCCACATCTATGGCGGCGATATCGTGCAGAATCGTGCCGCGATGGAGCGCGCCATGCGCCCCGCGCTGATCGCCATCGGGCTTGGCATTCTGGCGATCGCCGCCGGCGCGCCGGACGCGGGCGCCGCCATTCTCACTGGCGGCTCGCAACAAGCGATGATGGCCTCGATCCTGCCGTTCCGGCGCGAACAGGAATCCATGGCCGACCAGAACGGCCTGAAGTTCCTGGAGGCCACCAACCAATCGGGCCGCGGCCTGATCGAATTCTTCGAGAAGTTCCGCAGCGAAGAAGTCATGTCGATGGCGCGACGCACCGCCTATTTCCGCACCCACCCTTTGGCGTCCGACCGCATCGACGCTTTGCGGCTGAAGGTGGAGGCCTCCGCCCATAAGAACGCCAAAGACCCCCCCGACGATATCCGCCGCTTCGCGCTGATGCAGGCCAAGCTGCAAGGCTTCATCGAAACGCCAAACCGCACCTATCGCCGCTATCCCGATTCCGACACGTCGTTGCCGGCGCGCTATGCCCGCGCGATTGCCGCCTGCGGCTGCGGCCTGACTGACCGCGAACCCGATCTCCAGCGCGCCAAGCGCGAAATGGACGCGCTGGTCAAGGCCGAACCGAACAATCCCTTTTTCCAGGAGATATATGGCCAGATTCTGTTTGAGCATGGCGACAGCGCCGGATCGCTGGCCTATTACCGCCGCGCCACCGAGCTTGCGCCGAACGCGCCGCTGATCCAGGTCAATCTGGCGCGCTCGTTGCTCGCCGCGCGCAAGACCGCCGGCGCCGCAGAAGCCATCACCGTGCTGGAACGCGCCAGCCGCCTGGATGGGGAAAACCCTTTCACCTGGAAGGTGCTCGCCGAAGCCTATGATCTTGCCGATCTGGACGGTCAGGCGCGGCTCGCCTCGGCCGAGCAATATTACTGGATCGGCGACCTGGGCACCGCGCGCCATTTTGCCGAACGCGCTCGCCAGGCGCTGGAAAGCGGCACCCCGGCCTGGCGCAGGGCCAGCGATATCGTCAACCAGGCCGACAATGTGCGCCGCGGCCGCGGCGGCGAGCGCGACCGCGACCGACAGCGGCGTGGCTAGACTCTTGTCCGCAAGCCGGGCAAGACGCGCTGAAATTTCAGGACCGACATCTTATGTTCCCACCTCTGCGTTCCGTTGCGAAATGGCTGATCGCCATCGCTTTTATGTGTCTGGCCGGCCCCGCATTGGCCCAGCAGACGGGCAAAGCCGGCAGTTTCAGCAAGCAAGAGGAAGCCCAGATCCGCACAATCGTGCGCGATTATCTGGTCAACAATCCCGAAGTGCTTGAAGAGGCGCAAAGAGCGCTGCAAGCCAAACGCGACGCCGAAGCGCGCAAGAAGCAAGCTGAAATAGGCAAATCGATCACCGCCGATGGGCGCCTGATGGCGTTCGGCCCAGCCAATGCCGCCGTCACTCTGGTTGAGTTCTACGACTACAATTGCCCCTATTGCAAAGTCTCCGTCACCTGGATGTCGAAGCTGGTTCGCGAGCGCAAAGATGTGCGTCTGATCTTCGTCGATTTCCCGATCCTCGGGCCAACCTCACAGGAAGCCGCAATGGCAGCGGTGGCGTCGGCCAAGCAAGGCAAGAGCCTGCAATTCCATCAGGAGCTGATGGGCACGAAAGGCCGCTTGAGCAGCGACGCGATCAACCAGGCGGCGCGCAAAGTCGGCATCGATGTGTCGCGGCTGCGCCGCGATATGAACGATCCCGCCATCGCCAAACTGCTTGAAGACAATCGCAGCCGTGCAGTCGCTGCTGGCGTGGAAGGCACGCCGACCTTCATGCTCAATGGCCAGCTGCAATCCTTCGGCGATGAGCGCGACCTGACTGCGGCTTTGAAAGCAGCAAAAGCAGGCCCCAAGCGCAGCCGCTGAGGGTTCTGCAACGCTGCAGGTCACTCCGCGCCCGCTATCCGCGGAGGCGCCCCGTCGCCGAAAACTTCTCAAACCGCACACGGCGGCGGGAGCGCCGCCGCGCCGGTTTTCTGGCATGGACCGCCGTGACGCTTGCGGTCCGTCAGGCCCCCGTCAAAACGCCAACACGATCTTACCGAAGTGCTGTTGCCCCTGCATCGCCTCCAGTGCAGCGCGAGCCTCGGTCCAGGCGAAGCTTTGATCGACCACCGGGCTAATCTTGTGCAGGGCAATGGCGCGGCACATATCCTCAAAATTCTCGCGCGAGCCGACCGATAGCCCCTGCACGCGGGCATTTGTCCAAATCAGCATCGGGATCGGCATCGGCTCCATCGGGCCAGACAGCACCCCGATGATCGCCACATGCCCGCCTTGACGCACGCTTTTGAGGCTTTCCATCAAGGTCTTGGCGCCGCCGACTTCCACGATCAGATCCGCGCCGCGCCCGCCGGTGAGGCGGCGCACCTCCTTCGACCAGTCCGGATGGGTCTTGTAGTTGATGGTATGGGCCGCGCCCAGCGCTTTGGCGCGCGCCAACTTATCATCAGAGCTGGAGGTGATGATGGTCTCGCAGCCCATCGCCTTGGCAAATTGAAGCGCAAAAATCGACACCCCGCCGGTGCCCTGCAGCACCACGGTGTCGCCGGCCTTGATGTCGCCATCGACGACCAGCGCCCGCCATGCCGTGACCGCCGCACATGCCAGTGTGGCCACCTGTGCGTCGCTGAGGAAATCGGGAACCTTGCAAACGCCCTTTTCGGAAATCTTCAACAGTTCCTGGCCGCAGCCGTCGCGCGGGCCGCCAAGGGCGCCGGCGAGTTTTTCCGGCGCCGGCGGGCCGGCAAGCCATGTGTCGGAGAAGAACAGGCTCGACACCCGATCGCCCACTTTCAGAGACGTGACGCCCGGCCCGACCGCTTCGACAAACCCACAGCCGTCGCTGAACGGAACCAAAGGCAATTGGTAATTTCCGCCATAAAGGCCCGTGACCGTCAGCAGATCGCGGAAATTGAGCGAGATCGCTTTCATCCGCACCACCACCTCGCTCGCGCCTGGCGTCGGATCGGGCCGTTCGGTGAGCTTCAGATTGTCGAGGCCATAGGCGTTCTGGATTTCAAGCGCGCGCATCGCGGTCTCCTGGCGTTCAAGTCGGGCCACCATGGCGGCGTCCGGCGTTTCGTCAATCCTTGGATTGGGCTGGCATGCGGGCAAGGATCATAGCCAGCGCCAGCCCCGCCGCCGCCAGTACGCCCATCGCCAGATAGCCGCCGCCCTTGACCGCATCATAGAGGAACCCCGCGCCGATACCGGACAGCCCCATCAGGAGCCCGCTGGCAAAGCCCGAATAGAGCGTTTGTCCAACGCCGGCGATGGCGTCGGGCGTTTCGCGCTGGACGATGCGGATGGCGCCGACATAAGCGGCCGCGAACGTGGCGGCATGCAGCACCTGCAAGACCGCTTGCAGCGCCAAAGGCGGCGCGGCCGCCATGGCGAACCAGCGCAGGGTGGCGGCCAGCCCGCCCGCCACCAGCAGCGCCTCCGGCCCAAAGCGTTTTTCGATCCAGGGCAGGCTGGCGAGAAACGCCACCTCGGCCCCCACGCCCAAGCCCCACAAGACCCCAATCGTTGCGGCGTCGACGCCATCGGCGCGCCACAAGAGCGTCGAGCAATTGTAATAAAAGCCATGCGCCGACTGGATCAGGGCGCCGGCGCCAATCGCCAGCGCGAAGCGGCGATTGCGCCGCATCAAGTCCAGGCCGAGCGCCAAGCGGCGCCAATAGCTGATGTCCAACGCCGCCGCCGGGGCCGGATCGGGCTGCAAGGCAAATGTCCCGGTTAGAGCCATGGCGACAACACAGGCCAGGAACCACCCGACGACCAGGTCGGGCCCAAACCGCGCGATCAGCGCGCCGCCGATCAAATTGCCGCCGATAAAGGCCATCGAGCTGACCGCCCGCGCCAGGCCATAGGGCACCCGGCCATTGACGCTGGCGCGCAGCGCCGCGCCCTCCGCCAAGGGCGCCGCCGCCCCGGTCAAGGACCCGGCAATGATCGAGGTGACAAACAAGGCCCAGAAAGTGTCGGCCAGCGCAAATGCCGCGTAGGCGAACACGGCAAGGCCGGCAAACACCGCCAAAGGCGTGCGGCGATCTTTGAAGCCGTCCGCCCAGGCGCCCAGCATCGGCCCAATCACAATCCGCACCAGCGCCGGCGTGGAGATCACCAACGCAATCTCGGCGCCGCTCAAGCCGCGCGTCTCCGACAGCCATTGCGGCAGAAACGGCAACAGAACGCCAGTGCCGGCAAACAGGCAGGCCAAATAGGCCGCCAAGCGCAGCGTCGGATCGGAAGCGATAGGCGGGCGCGCACTCAAGGGAGGCGCGCTATAGCAGCCGCCGCCCGCCGCGGCGAGGTGAGAATTCAACCGCCGGCGCAAACAAACCGCCCCCGCCGTTCAAGCGGGAGCGGTGGAGTTTCAGATGGTGACTTTGACTTAGTTGGCGCCGGCCACGCGGGTGATCGACACGACATTGCCGATCGCCGAACCGGAGCCGATCAGCGAACCGCCGACGCCGCCGCCATTGATGCTGACAAAGGCGTTGATCGGGGCATGGTTGACTTGGTTGACGCTGATCGGGGTGAAGGCCAGCGCCGGCACCGCCATCGCGATGGTGTTGCCCGTGGCGGTCGCTTGCACGCCGACATCGCCGGCAACGTTGCCAAAGCCGAGCGTCACGCCGGCATTGACAGTTGCGGCATTGAGTTGACGGGCGGTGACGTCACCGGTCTGCACGCGCGGCAGGTTCAGCGCCAGCGTGTTGGACGAGGCCGCGGCCAGCGCGGTCATATCACCGCCGACCGAACCGATATGGGCGGTGGTATAGGCCGACGGGTCGATATTGGCGGCCTGGTGGGTGTTGGAGCGCAACACGATCGTGTCCGGGCCAGTGGCGCTGATCGTATTGGCAAACGCGCGCGACGACAGGCCGACATCGCCATTGACGTGGCCGATATTGGCGGTGGTCGTGGCGATCGCATCGCCGAAGAAAAATTGCTTGACGTTCAAACGCGGATTAGAGCCCTGCAGAGTGGCTTCAAAGGCGTTGCCGCCGGCGGTGGAGGTCAGGCCCACTTCGCAGCACACAAAGCCAACTTGGGCCGAAACGTGCGAAGTGGCGACGTTCGAGAAATGTTGCGTCAGGCTGACGACGGTGTCAGCCGCGGCCGAGCCGGCGCCAAGGACGGCGACCGAAGCGGCGGCAAACAAAGCACGAATGTTCATTGTGGTCTCTCCTATGGATCGAACGGATCGGTCTCCGCACCCCGGTCAGGGGAGCAAGCGCGGCGCCGACACGGTTTACGCCGGTTAGGGGAAATCGCACCGTTGAGTTGCGCGCGATCGGGGATCCACCCGGCGCATTCTACTCATAGGCGAAAATTGCGCAGCGCCAAAACTGCTCCGAACACGGAAGCAAACCCTCAAGCCCACCTTGGCATTATGGTCCCCGACACGCCGCCGAACGCCGCCGCGAATTCGCCAATTTCGCGAAACGACCTGGATTTACCTCACGCCAAAATCGGACAGATCCGCCTCACTTCGGCACAGCACCCTGGCCCGATTTACATCGGCGGCAGATCGAGGCGTCGTTCGCGCGCGCTCAGGGCCAGTTCAGCCAGGATCGCGACTTCGAGCGCCGCCGCACCCGGCCAAGTGGCGCCTTCGGCCCAGATATGCAGATGGATCAAAGCCGCATTGAGACGGGCAAGAACAGCGCTGAGATCGCTGAGCTTGTAAGAGACCAAAGGCGGGGCATTCAGGACGTCGCGCAGATGGGCAGCCAGATCGTCCGGAAGCGGCGCATCGGTAAGTGCAGACGCCAAAAGATTAAAGCGCGCCAGGTTGGCCCGCGCAACGGCGGCTACCGCGGTTTCGGCTTCTTGCGCAGCCAGCGTCAATAGCATCACTACGGTGGCAACATTGCCCCGCACATAGGGCGGCGCGGTTTCCAGTTGCGGCAGCACGCCACTCGCCAATGTAAAGGCGCCGCCGCCGAGGATGTCTGACAGGCTCGGCTTCATGGCAAAGCTCCCCGCGCGCCCGCGGTCAACCGCGCGGCCAGAATATCGTCATGGCGGCGCGCGCAATACCAGCCGGAAAAGGCGAGCACCGGATCGGGATTTTGCCCGCCCGCAAAGGCACGCGCCGCGGACAACCAGATCGCCATGCCTTTGACGCTGGCAAACAGGCTCCACCATTGGAACGCGGCCGGATCGAAACGACAGAAGCTGGCGCGCTCCCATAGCGCAATGGCTTCGCCGCGCCCGATCAGGCCGGCCCCGCTGTCAGGCTGGAAATGGCTCCATAACGGATCAAGCGCCCAGGCGAGATCCTCGAACGGATCGCCCAAATGGGCCATTTCCCAATCGAGAATGGCGCTGATCTGCCCTTCCCCGTCATGCAGGAAATTGCCGCTGCGATAATCGCCGTGGACGATAGCGATCTTCTGGGCCGGCGCCGGGGGATGGGCGCGCAATCGGCGAAAGGCTGCCGCCAGGATCGGCTGGGGCTCCTGCGCGTCCGCTTCGGCCACCTTCTGCCAATGATCGAGCGCCACGCGCCAGGCATCGTCCGGGGTCGGACGATCGACCAAGCGCGCCAGCGGCGACCCAGCCGCGTCCGCCGCCGCAATGGTTCCCAGATGGGTGAAGAATTGCCGACCCAGTTCGGACTCATGCGGGGCATAGGGCGCGATCTGGAACGGGCTTGCCGCAGCGCCCACCGGAATTTTTCGCATGACGAAAAACGGCGCGCCGAGCACACTTTGATCTTCGCACAGATGCAGCGCTTCGGGAACCGGCACGCTTGTGCCGGCAAAGGTGCGATAGGCGGCGAACTCAACCGCGCGGTCGGTGTCGATCAGGCTGTCGGGCGGATCGCGGCGCAAGATCAGCGCCTCAGCGGCGCCATCCACCGTGACATCGAGGGTGAAGGTCTGGCGGCTGGCCCCGCCATGCAGGCGGCTATGGGCGATCAATTGCACCGATGCGCCGCGCTCGAGCGACAAATAGGTTTCCAGCCGCGCCCATTCGTCCGAAGCCAGATGATCGGCAATCATGCGACCGCCCCATCAAGGATGGATTGCAAGCCGCTCGGCGCGTGCGGGCCGATCACCAACTGCTCCAGAATGCCGACGCCATGCGATTGCAGACCGCCACCCTCATGGCGGGCGGTGCAAATCGCCTGGATGTGCAGATTGTTCGCGACCAAAGGATCGAGATCGGCGGGCTTGAAGCTTTCAGTGGCGACCGCCAGCTCCCCCTTCCAGCCGCCATGGGCCCAATCGGGATGGCCATAGCCAATGCCCTTCATCTGAAAGATCGCCTGCGGCGCCCACGTCACCTGATGCGGGCGCCCGACTTTGTCCTCAACATCCAGGCTGCACGCCAAAGCGTGGCGGGTTGCGGCCTTCCAGGTCGGGCGAAAACGCGGATGGCGCAGATGCAGAAATTGCGATGCGTCCGCGCCATCCATGGCCAGCGAGGCGCGGCTGTTCCAGGCTTGGCCTTCACTGTCTTCATTGACATGGGCATAAAGCGACAGATTGGGAAAATTCGTCGGCGCCCACAGCCAATAAAATTGCGGCAATTGCTGCGGTACGGCCGGTTGGGCGTCGGCTGCGCCGATCGGGCGCACGCCCCAGGAACGGTCGCGCGTGCCGAAGCTGGTCTGCAGCGCATAAGTGAACCGCGCACCCGGCGCCTCCACGCCGCCGCGCCAGCGCACATTCTGCGTGAAGCGGGTGACGTCCATCAGCGTGCGCGGACCGATTCGGCGGGTAAAGCGCGGCTCCTCGCACGGGAAGGCGCGGCCCTCGCAGACCAGATCAGCACTGATCCCATCGGTCATCGCCACGCGCAAACGCAATGACCTCAACGGCTCGATCACTTCCAGCGCTATCGGGCCGACTTGCAAATCCATCCGCTCCATCTTGAGCAAGCGCGAGGCATGCACGCAATGCTGCACGCCGTCGCAGTCCAACAGGGAGAAATGCGCGTCCGCGACATTCAAATGCGGGTAGATTCCGAACGCGGCGGCAAAGTAGCCGGACCCATCGGGCAGATAACCGCAGAAAAAGTAGCGGTCGTAGAAATTACGGTCCGTGCCGGAAAACGCGATCGGCTCAGGCGTCTGATGGATCGGGTATTCGTCGCCCTTGGTGATCATGCCGTGCTGTCCTCCCGGCGCGCCCTCTTTGCGGGGCGACGCAATAGGGCTAGCGTGGCGCATGGCTGGGCAAGACGCAATGCGGGAGGACAAGATGGCGGGGCAAGTGGTGCTCTCCATCGCGGCGAGCCTTGATGGGCGGCTTGCTGACGCCGCCGGGCGGGTGAGCTTTCTGGACCCCTATCCGGCGTCGGACTTCGCGTTTGACGAGTTCGTCGCCGGTGTCGGCGCGATCCTGATGGGCCGCACCAGCTATGACCGTTGCCGCGAGCTTGGCCCCTGGCCCTATGGCGCAACACCCGTGCTGGTGCTGAGCCATCGGCCGCTCGACACCGAATTGCCGTTCCTCAAGCGCTTTGACGGGCCGATCAGCGGCGCCATCGCCCAGCTCAAGGCGCAAACCGAAAAGGTCATCTGGATCATGGGCGGCAGTGATGTGGCGCGCCAGGCGCTCGACGCCAATCTGGTTGATCGCATCGAGCTGGCTATTGTTCCTGAGCTGCTGGGCGCTGGGCCCCTCTGGCGGCCGGACGGCGTGCAGCCCACATTCAAGCCGGTGCGCTTTACGCTGCACGCCACCGGCGCCTTGTCGATTGTGTTGGAGCGCGCATGACCGCCGACGAAATCAATGCTTTCATGCGCGAAGCTTTCCCGCAGCCGGGTCGGCCGGTGGTTGTGTCCGCCGACGGCAAAACCGCACTGTGCCGGCTGGCCTATGGCGAACACCAATTGCGCCCCGGCGGCACGCTGTCAGGCCCGACCATGATGGCGCTGGCCGACACCACGATGTATGCGCTGGTTTTGTCGGCCATTGGCTTCAAGCCGCTGGCGGTGACGACCAATCTGTCAATCAATTTTCTGCGTAAACCCGCGCCCACCGATCTGCTCGGCGAGGCGCGGCTGCTGAAGCTCGGCAAGGCGCTGGCGGTGGCGGATGTGATCATCCGCAGTGACGAGATGGACGATCCGGTCGCGCATGCGGTCGTCACCTATTCGCTGCCGCCACGATGAGGGGGCAAAGGATCGTTGCCGTTCTTGCCGCGCTCGCCGGCTTGATGGCGGTTGCGTGTGGGGCGTTTGGCGCCCACGCGATCGTTGCTCCCGCCGCCAAGGCCGGGCTGGAGACCGGCGCGAAATACCAATTCATGCACGCCATGGCGTGCTTCGCCGCGATCTCGATGGCGCATTGGGGCGCGCCAAGCTCGCGCTTTGCGCCGCCCTTCTTTCTTGGCGGCATGATCTTCTTCTGCGGCGCGCTGTATGGATTGGCGCTCGGCGGGCCGCGCTGGCTGGGCGCCGTCGCACCGATCGGTGGCTTGAGTTTCATGATCGGCTGGGCGCTGCTTGCCTGGGCAGCGACTGGCCTTCCCAAATCCTCCGGAGACTGACAATGACGCCCTTGCCGCCGGCGCCTGACATGCCCGCCCCGCGCGATGAGATCATGCCCGATGGCGTGCGGCTGCGCGTATATGAAGCCGGACCCGCCGACGCAGCGATCACGCTTGTTCTCGTCCACGGCTTTCCGGAACTGGCCTATTCGTGGCGCCGCCAGATCGCTGCATTTGCGGGCGCCGGCTACCGCGTCATAGCTCCCGACATGCGCGGCTATGGCGGCAGCGATTGCCCTGAAGCGGTCGAGGCCTATGACCTTGCGCATCTGTGCGGCGATCTTGCGGCCCTACTTGACGCGCGCATGATCGAAAAAGCCGTGTTTGTCGGCCATGACTTTGGCGGCGTCATCACCTGGCATCTTCCGCTGCGCCATCCCGATCGGGTTTTGGGCCTTGTAGGCCTCAACACGCCATTCGCGAAGCGCGCACCGATGGACCCGGTGGCGCTGTTCCGCCGCCGTTTTGGCGATAACTATTACATAGTCAAGTTCAACGATGATCCAAACGCGCACAAGCCGTTTGAAGCCGATCTCAACAAGACGTTCCGCTTCCTGCAACGCACATCGGGCGCAGCCCCGGTGGGCGTTGATCCGCGCGCAGGCCTCGACACCGCCGCCCAGCTCGCCGCCTTTGATCCGAACGCGGATCATGGGACGCTGCTGAGCGCCCCCGAACGCGCCGTTTATGTTGAGAGCTTTTCGCGCACCGGCTTTGGCCCGCCGATCAAATGGTATCGCAACTTCACCCGCAACTGGGAAATCTGGCCCGACCGGCCCGACCATGTCCCCCATCCGAGCCTGATGATCACCGCCGACAATGATCCAACCCTGCCGCCCGCCGCCACCGACGGCATGGAGAAATTCATCCCCGATCTGGAGCGCGCGATGCTCAAAGGCTGCGGCCATTGGAGCCAGCAGGAGCAGCCGGAAGAAGTCGTCCGGCTGGTGCTCGACTTTGTGAGTCGGCGGTTTGGGTAATCCGCCTTAGGCCGGCGCGCCAGCCATCTGCCCGCTCCGCGCGCGGCGGGCGGGTTTGGCGTCTTTGAGGCGGTCGGCGATCTCAGGCAGACAGCGGCCGCAGCAGGGCTCGTGACCATGATGGGCGAGAACCGCTCGCGGGGTGGCCGCGCCATCGCCGATGGCGGCGTCAACATCGCGGCAGGAAACGCCATTGCAGTTGCAGACAATCATCCGGCTGCCCTTTCGAGCCTCAAGCTAGGCGCAGCCGGGTGCTTTTGCAAGTCATTCGCATGTGTCAAATTGGCAGCTCGGCAGATATTGCCGTTTGAGCCGCAGCGCGGCGTTTGCTAACACCGCCCTCTTTCGGACGTTCAAGCCCGCAAGAGCCCATGGCCGCCAGGACAATCAAAGCACCGCACGCCCCAACCGTGGGGGTTGTCAGCCTCGGCTGCCCCAAAGCCACGGTCGACAGCGAGCGGATCATGACCCGCCTGCGCACCCAGGGCTACAAACTGGTCGGCGACTATAAGGGCGCCGATCTGGTTTTGGTGAACACCTGCGGCTTCCTCGACACCGCGCGCGCCGAAAGCCTGGAGGCGATAGGCGAAGCGGTCGCTGAAAACGGCAAGGTGATCGTCACCGGCTGCCTGGGCGCGGAGCCGGACGTGATCGAAAAAGCCCATCCCAGCGTATTGGCGATTACCGGCCCCCACCAATACGACGCGGTAATGGCGGCGGTGAACCAGCATCTGCCGCCCAAGCATGACGCGAAGTTTGATCTTGTTCCGGAAAGCGGCCTGCGCCTGACGCCGCCGCACTATGCCTATTTGAAAATCTCAGAGGGCTGCAACAATCGCTGCAGCTTCTGCATCATTCCAAAGCTGCGCGGCGATCTGGTCTCACGGCCCGCCAATGCGGTGCTGCGCGAGGCCGAAAGCCTGGTGAAAAGCGGCGTCAAAGAGCTGATGGTGATCAGTCAGGACACCTCGGCTTACGGCGTTGATGTGAAATACGCCGAAAGCAAATGGGGCGACAGGGTGGTGCGCGCCAAATTCTATGATCTCGCGCGCGAGCTTGGTTCGCTCGGCGTGTGGGTGCGGCTGCATTACGTCTATCCTTATCCGCACGTCGATGAGATCATCGAGCTGATGGCGGACGGCGGAATCCTTCCGTATCTGGACATTCCGTTTCAACATGCCTCACCGCGCCTGTTGAAAGCGATGAAGCGGCCGGCTTCGCAGGACAAAATGCTCAAGCGCATCGAAGCCTGGCGCAAGGCATGCCCGGGTCTAATCATCCGCTCGTCTTTCATTGTCGGCTTTCCTGGCGAGACGGACGAAGATTTCCAGGAATTGCTGCATTTCGTGGAACATGCCGGCATTGACCGCGCCGGGGTGTTCAAATACGAAAATATCGAACACGCCCTGTCGCGCGATCTGCCCGATCATGTCGATGAAGACATCAAGCAGGAACGCTGGGAAACCTTCATGGCAGTGCAGACCGAACTCGCCCATGCCCGCGGCTTGGAAAAAATCGGCCAGACCGTTGATGTGATGATCGACGCCTATGACAGCGACGAGAAGCACTTCGTCGCCCGCACCAAGGCCGACGCGCCGGAGATTGACGGTGTCGTGTTCGTGAAGTCGAAGAAGAAGTGGAAGCCAGGCGATGTCGTCAGCGTCACTGTCGACGACGCCGACGGCCATGAGCTGCACGCGGTGGGGTGACCCCGATCAAGTCTGCGCGTTGCAATGTTTTTGAACCGGAGCGGCGGCGCACTCGCCGCCGGTAATGTCTCAAATCGCGCTCGGCGGCGAGGGCGGCGCCGCTCCAATTTTTCGCTCCGGCCTCCTGGTCCGCTTTCAATGCCGCCACCCGCCAATCGGCCGGGCCATCTTCGAGCAAGTCGCAGACAGACAATCCTGAATGCTGCTAA
>JBEIHY010000048.1:0-24183 GCA_040381035.1 Hyphomonadaceae bacterium | reverse complement strand
TTGAGCCAAAGCGCGCGACCAAACGTTAGATGCATCAGCTACACTAGAGCTTGGATTTTTCTAGTGTTCCTTATGGTTCTGACATTTGCTCGGCGTCTGTGGCAAGCGGTAGCAAATGTCAGAACCGGAACACTAGTCATTCAAATCATCAACCGCATCAAAATGTCCTCAGCGTCGCGGGCGCCCCCGACGATGAATTCATATCCGCCCACCCGACTAAATCCGTGACGGGCATAGAAACGTTTGGCGCGATGGTTTTCGCTGAACACGCCAAGATACATTTTCGCGGTGGCGCGGGCGTCGGCCTGATCGAACGCCCAGGCCATCAAGGCGTCCGCCAGCCCCGCGCCTTTGGCGGCTTCGGTGATGTACAAACGATACAGCTCAAAGCTGCGCGCCGGACCAGGATCGACCGGCAATTTCAGCGGCCCGACGCTCGCGGCCCCGATCAGCGCGCCGGCGGCGTCAAACGCCAGACGATGGGCGCCGCTTAGGTCCAACAATTCGGCGAGCTGTTGGGCTGGCGAATAGCTCGCCGCCAGAAACGCCGCTAGATCGGCCGGGCGATAGAGATGGCCGAAGGTTTCAACGTAACGGTCGCGCCAAAAATCGGCCAAAGCGGCAGCGTCATCGGGGCGGCCATCGCGTAAAGTCCAGTCCATCATGGCGCCTCCATCGCGCGCGCTTTGGCGGCGAGCTTTTCGACAGTGTTGCGATTGCGCGCCGTTCCAACCTGACCAAGATGGCGCTTCATCACGGCCGGCGTGATCTTGATGTCGCTCACGCTGTCTCTTGCGTCGACATAGATGACGTCGCCGGCAATGGCGAAACGGTTACGCCCCGCGACATAGCCGATGAGCGCTGCGATTTCAGCTTTGCCCCGCGGCCGTTGGAGAAAAATCGTCAAGGCGCGATTGCCCGAACAGTCCAGATACCGATCATCGATCGCCGCCTGTTCCAACGCCGCGGCTGTACGCAGAATGGCGGTTGTGGCGATTGCGAACTCGGCCACGATTAAAGCTTCCAGCTGCTTCGCAATGGCGGCCGCGTTCTGACGCCCAGCGTCGATCAGTATGTTGCCGCTGGCCAGCAGCGTTTCGGCACGCGCAAAGCCGGCCGCCAGACGCGCCGCGCGCAATGGCGCCATCTCCATCTTCCGGCCGCCGACATTGACGGCCGACAACAGCGCGACCTGCACGCCCATCAGCCGCGTGCAGCCAGCGCCTGCTTTACCGCCGCGATGGCTTCGGCCGCAGCGCCGGCATTCGGCCCGCCGCCCTGGGCCATGTCAGGCCGGCCGCCGCCGCCCTGGCCGCCGAGCGCGGCCACACCGGCCTTCACCAAATCGACCGCCGACAGGCTGCCTTTGAGATCGTCGGTCACGCCCACTGCAATCGCGGCCTTGCCGCCTTCGACCCCGACATAAGCGACCACGCCGGAACCAAGCTCAGTTTTGCCTTCATCGACCAGCCCGCGCAGATCCTTGGCCGGAACGCCGTCAAGCACCCGGGCGATGATCTTCACGCCGGCAATCTCTTCAGGGCCCGCCGGCGCTTGCGCGCCACCACCGCCGCCGGCGAGCGCGAGGCGCTTCTTCACCTCCGACAATTCCTGCTCAAGCTTGCGCTTGTCGGCCGCCAGCCCGGCCACCCGCTCCGGCGTTTCGGGCAGCGGCGCCTTGAGGTGCACCGAGATCGCCTTGGCGTAGCCGGCTTGCGCTTTGAGATGTGCGAGTGCGGCCGCGCCCGTGGCGGCCTCGATCCGGCGCACGCCGGCGGCCACGCCGGCTTCGCTGAGTACGGCGAACACCGCAATATCGCCCGTGCGCGCCACATGGGTCCCGCCGCACAGCTCCACGGAATAGTTTTTGCCGGCGCCGGTCAGCGCCTCGCCCATGGCGAGCACCCGAACCTGATCGCCATATTTTTCGCCAAACAGCGCCAGCGCGCCGGCCTCGATCGCTGCGGCCGGGGCCATTTCGCGGGTGCTCGCAGCGGCGTTCTGGCGGATCACGGCGTTCACTTCAGCCTCGATCTTCTCGATCTCGTTGGCGCTGACCGCCTGACCATGGCTGAAATCGAACCGCAGCCGGTCGGCCTCGACCAGCGAGCCCTTCTGCGTGACATGCGGCCCGAGCACATGGCGCAGTGCGGCGTGCAAGAGGTGCGTGGCGGAATGGTTGGCGCGAATCTGGGCGCGACGCTGAAGGTCGATCGCCAGCGCGGCCTTCTCGCCGGGTTGGACCGCGCCAGAAACCAGCCGACCGACATGGCCGTGAAGAGCGCCGGCGCGTTTTTGGGTGTCAACGACTTCAAACACTGCGCCATTGGCAAAGCGGATCACGCCATGATCGCCGGCCTGGCCGCCGCTTTCGGCGTAGAACGGCGTGCGATCAAACAGCAGTTCGGCCACCGCCGGAGCGGTCAGCGTCTTTTGCGCCGCGCCGCCGGCAATGATCGCCGTCAGCTTGCCGTCGCCAGTTTCGCCGCCATAGCCGAGGAAATCTGTGGCGCCATTCTGGTCTTTCAAGGCCAGCCAAACCTCCTCGCCGGCCTGCTCGCCCGATCCGGCCCAGCTTTGCCGGCCGCCTTCCTTCTGCACTTCCATGGCGACGTCAAACGCCACGACATCAACCTCTTGGCCGCGGCCGCGCAGAATGTCCTGCGTCAGATCGAGTGGGAAACCAAAGGTGTCGTGCAGCTTGAACGCAACCTGGCCGGAGAATTTCGCGCCGGGCTCCAAGCCCGCGGCTTCGTCCTCCAGGATTTTCAGGCCGTTGCCGAGCGTGCGGCGGAAGCGTTCCTCTTCCTGCTCAAGCTGATCGATGATGACCGGCCGGGCGCGCTCCAGCTCCGGAAAGGCGGCGCCCATCTCCGCGATCAGGGTCGGAGCCAGGCGATGCATCAAGGGCTCGGCGGCGCCGAGCATATGGGCGTGGCGCATGGCGCGGCGCATGATCCGGCGCAGTACATAGCCGCGACCTTCATTCGATGCGGAAACGCCATCCGCGATTAGGAAACAGCTGGCGCGCAAATGGTCGGCGATGACACGGTGGCTTGGCGCCTTGGCGCCCTCGGCCTTGACCCCGGTGAGCTCGGCCGAAGCCGCGATCAGCGTGCGAAACAGGTCGGTGTCATAGTTTGACAGCACGCCTTGCAGGATCGCGGCGATCCGCTCCAGCCCCATGCCCGTGTCGATCGAGGGCTTAGGCAGTTTCTCCCGCCGACCGTCGGCGAATTGCTCATACTGCATGAAGACGAGGTTCCAGAATTCCAGGAACCGATCCCCGTCCGCATCGGCGCTGCCGGGCGGGCCGCCTTCGAGCTTGTCGCCCATGTCATAAAAAATTTCCGAGCACGGCCCGCACGGGCCAGTATCGCCCATCGACCAGAAATTATCGCTGGTGGCGATGCGGATGATCTTTGAATCCGGGAAACCGGCGATCTTCTTCCACAGGCCGGCGGCCTCGTCATCGTCGTGATAGACGGTGACCATCAGCCGATCCTTGTTCAGCCCGAAGCCCTTGGAGACCAGCTCCCAGGCATGATGCACCGCCTGCTCCTTGAAGTAATCGCCGAACGAAAAGTTGCCGAGCATTTCAAAGAAGGTGTGGTGACGCGCGGTGTAGCCGACATTGTCGAGGTCGTTATGCTTGCCGCCGGCGCGCACGCACTTCTGCGAGGTCGCAGCACGCGGATACGGCGGGGTTTCAGCGCCGGTAAAATAGTTCTTGAACGGCACCATGCCGGCATTGGTAAACAGCAGCGTTGGGTCGGATTGCGGCACCAGCGGCGCGGACGGCGGGGTGGCGTGGCCGCGGTCGCCGAAATAGGTCAGGAACTGGCTGCGGATCTCATTGACGCTTGGCATATCGGCCCTTGGTAGGTTGGCGCGCGCTGGCGGGGAAACTTCCCCGCCCGGCGCAATCGTTTCCCACCTATAAGAACGCATCGGCCGCTCGCCAAGGTTTACCAAGAAAAGACCGCCGGCCGGCCCGGAATGCGCGCATCATCGGGACATCCCCAGGGCGATGGGGGATGACGCGCAGCCGGACCGACCGGCGGGAGGCGAGGAACAGGCCGGCTGGAAACCCAGCACTTCTGCGCCGGAGCCGGACTGTTCGCCTTCAGATGTGATGAGGCGGCAAAACCGCCCTATTCTTCGCCGTCGTCGTCGTCAGCTTCAGGCGGGGTGCTCATCGCTTCCGCCACAAGGCCGGACTTGGCCCGAATGAGATCCTCGATCTCATTGGCCACGGCAGGATTTTCTTTCAAGAAACGCCGCGCAGCTTCTTTGCCCTGGCCGATCTTAGTGTTCTTGTAGGCGTACCAGGCGCCGGCCTTGTCGACGATGCTGGTTTTCACGCCCAGTTCGAGCAATTCTCCGGTTTTGGAGATGCCTTCGCCATAGATGATGTCGAACTCGACCTGCTTGAACGGCGGGGCGACCTTGTTCTTAACCACCTTGACGCGGGTTTCCGAACCAACCACCTCATCGCGCTCTTTGATAGAGCCGGTACGGCGGATGTCCAAACGCACCGAAGCGTAGAATTTCAACGCATTGCCGCCGGTGGTGGTTTCCGGATTGCCATAGACGACGCCGATCTTCTGGCGGATCTGGTTGATGAAGATCACCAGCGTTTTGGACCGCGAGATCGAGGCGGTGAGCTTTCGCAGCGCCTGGCTCATCAAGCGCGCCTGCAGGCCAGGCAGACTGTCGCCCATTTCGCCTTCGATTTCGGCCCGCGGCGTGAGCGCCGCCACCGAGTCGATCACCAGGATATCGACTGCGCCGGATCGCACCAAAGTGTCAGTAATTTCAAGCGCCTGTTCGCCAGTATCGGGCTGGGAGACCAGCAGATCATCAAGATCCACGCCAAGCTTTTGGGCATAGATCGGGTCAAGCGCGTGTTCGGCGTCCACAAAGGCGCACACGCCGCCGCTCTTTTGCGCTTCCGCAATGCAATGCAGCGCCAAAGTGGTTTTGCCGGAGCTTTCCGGGCCATAGATTTCCACGATCCGGCCTTTCGGCAGGCCGCCAATGCCGAGCGCGATATCGAGGCTCAGCGAACCGGTGGAAATGGCTTCGATTTCAACAGCGGCGTTCTTCTCGCCCAGCCGCATGACCGAGCCCTTGCCAAAGGCGCGTTCAATTTGGGTGAGCGCGGCGGTGAGGGCTTTCGCCTTGTCGGTTTCCATGGGGGAATCAACCAGTTTCAAGTTCGCCATCTCTACCCGCTCCCGCTACCAACGTCGCGTTCAATTCGCCTGTGGCGGGGCAGATCCCCGTCATAACCGTTATGTACCGCGTTTGTTCCAAGAACACAAGTGGAACATTTTCCCCGCAGGGGCGAGTTGTGAATAATTGTCGTTCTTGTTCTGGGCCGGCCTAGGCCGCCGGGCGCAAGACCGCAGGGGTAATGTCGGCGATGCGGGCGCAGCCGCTGAGGCCCATTGTCAGGTCCAGCTCGGCGGCGAGATTGGTCAGCACGGCGGCAGCGCCATGATAGCCGCCCAAGGCAAGGCCATAGACATAAGGCCGCCCGATACAGACCGCCGCGGCGCCCAGAGCCAGGGCTTTGAAGATGTCGCCCCCACAGCGCACGCCGCTGTCGAACAACACGGGGGCTTTGCCGCCAACGGCGGCGACCACTTCGGGCAAAGCGGTCAGCGCGCCAATAGCGCCATCGATCTGACGCCCGCCATGGTTGGAAACCATAATGCCGTCATACCCTTCCGCGATGGCCATGGCGGCGTCATCGGCGCGCAGAATGCCTTTCAGCAGCACGGGCAGTTTGGTCCAATCGCGGATCTGGCGGATGCGGGTCCAATCCAAAGCGGGTTCGGAAAACACTTGGGTAAAGACCATCGGGCCGGCGAATTCGTTGGCTTCCGATCCAGCCGGCAGCAGGGTTTGGAACACCGGATCGGAAGTGTACTGCGCGATGCCGCGGCCGCGCAGAAATGGCAGATAACCGAGATCGAGATCGCGCGGGCGCCAGCCGAGCATCGTGGTGTCGAGGGTGATGACAATGGCGGAGCAGCCGCAGGCCTCCGCGCGCCGCACGAAGCTGCGGGCCAGCGCATCGGACTTGCCCCAATAGAGCTGAAACCAGCGCGGATTATCGCCCAGTTCGGCAGCGATCGCCTCCATCGGCGTTGAAGCCTGGCTGGAGATAATCATCGGCGCGCCGAGTGTGGCGGCCGCGCGCGCCACGCCAAGATCGCCATGGGCGTGGGCGAGATCGAGAACGCCGATTGGCGCCGTCAGCAAAGGCGTTGGCAAGCTCTGACCAAATAACGTGACCCGCAGATCGCGCGTCGCTGCGCCATGCAGCATCCGCGGCGCAATCGCGAACCGATCGAAGGCGCAACGATTCGCCGCCATCGTTGATTCGAGCCCCGCCCCGCCTGCGACATAGGCCCACGCCTCCGGGCTCATCACATCACGGGCCCGTGTTTCCAAATTGGCGAAGGCGGAGGGGATTTCTGGCCGGGCGCCTTGCAGCCCTTGCAGATAAATCGCATTCTGGGCGTCAGCGCCCAAACGCGTGAAGGTCAGATCAGTCATCACAGGGCTCCTTGGCGCCGCGCCTTAACCGGTCATTAAGCGACGCGACCGTCTTGTGCGACCTTGGGCTCTCTCCTTCGGGACAGAACCCGTTGGATTGATGGCCAGAGGGGCGCTCGAGGTGGATGGTATGAGCGGCGGCAGCGGACGCGGCGGACGCGGGATCGACCCGAAAGTGCGTGAAGCCGCACTGGAGGCGGCGCGTCGCCACGGCATTCCAGTCGGCGATTGGCTCAGCGATGGGCTGGTGACAACAACGCCCGCAGCGGCTGCGCCCGATCCAGGGGCGAGCGATCTGATGGCGCCTGCGCAAAACCGGCGCATCACTGAAGCGCTGGAACGCCTGACCAGCCGCATCGAAACCGTTGAGCAGCGCAATTCGCTGGCGGTGGTGAGCCTGGATCGCACGGTGTTGGGCCTGGCTTCGCGGTTGGACGACACCGAAATGGGCGCCCGCGAAGAAGCCCTGCGGATGCTCGCGGCCCTCGGTGATGTCAAGGGCAGCCAGGAAGCGTTGTCGATCCGGCTAGATCGCGCCGAACATACACTGGTCGAGGCGCAAAGTCCGGCGGCGCTGAAAGCGCTCGACAAGCAGCTCGGCAAACTGGCCCAGCAAGTCCATGATATCGATAACCGCACCGACGCAGACACCGCGACGCTGCGCCAAACCATTGCCGCCGCCCAGGCCGACGCTGAGGCCCGCGCCCGCGATCTTGCCACCCGGTTCACCGAAGTCACCAAGACGGTCGCGCGCGCCAATGATTTGGAAGGCCGCCTCAGCGCTGCTGTTGATGAAACCAAACGCGATCTGACCGCCACGCGCAACGCCGTCGACCAAACCTCCAGCTCCTTGAAGGGCCATTTGGCCTCGATGGAAAGCCGGCTTGCGGAGATGAACAACCGCGCAGATGCGGCCTTGAGCCAACTCGGCGCGCAGGTCAACGGCCTGAACTCCCGTTTCGGCGAAGTCGAACGCAGCCTGCAAGCCGCCCACACGGTGCAGAATGCGCGGATCGATGATTTGCAGGCCGTTCTTTCCCGCGATACAGAGACCCTGAAAACCGAAGTCGCCAGCCGATTGAGTGCGGTCGCGGCCGAAACCGCCGGTCAACTCGCCCAGGCCCGCCACGACCTCAGCGCCGAAATCGCCAGCGCCATCGACAGCGTGCGCGGCGATGATGTCGAAGCCGCCCTGGCTGACGTCAATCGCCGCATTGCTGCCGCCGAGCGCCGCCAAGCGCAAACCATCGAGGCGGTGTCGATCGAGATTAAGCGGATCACCGAAGCAGTCGACAAGCGCATCCGTTCGGTTGAGGCCCAGCCGCTGGGCGTTGCCGGGGCCGTCGCCCCGGAAAGCGCGATTGCTGAGATGGCCGCCAGTGAGGCGCGCACCCGCGCTGAACTCGCCAAACTGACGCAAACATTCGCCGCTCGCCACGACGCCGCCGATGCCCAGGGCGCGGCCGCCATCGAACAGATCGGCGAGCAGATAAGCGGCCTCGCTGACAGCCTGAACGCCCGCCAGGACAAACTGGCGGTTGATCTGGTCGACCAGGTCCGCCAAGTCGATCAGCGCGCGCAAGATCGCCTCGCCGACATGATGAGCGCGGTTGGGGCGCGGTTGTCTGAAGTGGCCGAGCGCAGCGACGCCGCCTTTGCCCCGGTGCAGGCCGCGATGATCGAAATCAGCGGCCGATTGCAGGTTCTTGAGGAGCGCAGCTTCGCGCCGCAGGAGCGGCCGGCCAATGATGTGCGCAGCTTCGCCGCAGAGCCGCCGGCGCCGATCACTTTCGCTGAACCGCCGCCGGCCTATCGGCTGACGCCTGAGCCCGCCGCGCCGCAGATCGCGACGCCAGCCTATCCGGCCCAGCGTTTTGACGACGCCGATGATCTGGCTGATATCGGCGCAGCGGGCGACGACGTCGATGCCCTGCTGAGTCTGACGCCCGCAGAAGACGCCGGCAACGAAAACTTCTGGGACCTCGACGCCGACGAGCCGGCGGCGACGGCAGAACCAGAGCCGACGCGCGCTAAGTCCGCCAAGCCGGACTATATCGCGTCCGCACGTCGCGCCGCCCAAGCCGCGACCACCCCGGCTGCGACGGCGCCGCCGAAGGCCGAGAAAATCAAACCGGAAAAGCCGACCAAAACCGAAGCCGCCGGCAAAGGCATGGCCGCTGGCCTGCGCGGGACGAAACCGGGCGTTATGGTCGCGATTGGCGCGGTGGGGATTGCGGCTGCCGCTGGCGTGGCGATTTTCGGAATGCCGCGCGACGCCAAGGACACCCCGGATTGGGCGCGCCCGCAAGTCGGCGCGGACGCCAAGGCCCCCGGCGCCAGCGCCGTTGCAACGGCCCCCACCCCGCCAACCCCACCCAAGGTTGAAACGCTGGACGAAGCCGCCGCCCGCGGTGAGCCCGCCGCCATCTATGAACTTGGCCTGACGAAATTGGTCGCGGGCGACGCCGCCGGTGGCCTTGCGTCGCTGCGCCGCGCCGCCGACCAAGATCTGGCGGTGGCGCAATACCGCCTCGCGAAAATGTATGAGCGCGGCGAAGGCGTCGAAAAAGATCTGCGCCAATCCTGGCAATGGACCGAGAAGGCCGCCAAAGGCGGCAATCGCAAAGCGATGTATGATCTCGGCGTGTTCTATGCCCGCGGCGAAGGCGCGCCGTTCAACGAAACCGAAGCCTTCAAGTGGTTCCGCCAAGCCGCCGAACACGGCGTGCTCGATGGTCAGTTCAATCTCGGCGTGCTCTACCAGCAGGGCCGCGGCGTGAAGGCCAATCCGCAGGAAGCGCTATTCTGGTTCATGGTTGCGGGCAATGGCGGCGACGCTGACGCCCGCGCCCGCGCCGCATCGCTGGAAAGCCGGGTGGCCCCCAAAGACATGCAGGCCGTCACCGCCCGCGCAGCAGCGTTCCAGCCCAAGCCGTTTGACCAACGCGCCAACGGGGCCTTCGCTGATCGCACATGGCCGGTTCCCCCCGGCATCGACACCGCCGCGCCCTAAACCGTCGGCGCAATCGCCGCATCCCGCCGGTTTTGTTTGAAGCGGCGCAGACGCAGGCCCATACTGTCGCCGCGCTTTGGGACAGCGCGCCAAGCATGGTCCGATGTCGATTTACTTGCCGATCGCCGAAATGACGGTCAACCCCGCGCTCATCCTGCTGTTGAGCGTCGCGGTCGGCTATCTGTCAGGTTTGATCGGCGTGGGCGGCGGCTTCATCATGACGCCGATCCTGATCTTTCTTGGCGTGCCGCCAGCGGTGGCGGTGTCGACGGAAGCCAGCCAAATCAGCGCCTCATCGGTGTCTGGCGTGCTCGCCTATCGCAAGCGCCGGCTGGTCGATGTCCGCATGGGGCTGGTCTTGACCATTGGCGGCGTGCTGGGCGCGACCTGGGGCGTGCAGATTTTCGCCGCCGCCAAGCGCCAGGGCCAGATCGATGTGCTGATCACCCTGCTCTATGTATTTTTTCTCAGCGTGATTGGCGGGCTGATGCTGTGGGAGAGTATGCGCGCCTTGCGGCGCAAGGCCAAGGGGGCGCCGCCGCCGCGCCGGGCGCGTACGCGCACGCTCGCCCATGTGCTGCCGTTGCGCATCCGGTTCCCGCAATCGGGGCTCTATATCAGCGTGCTGCCGCCTTTGGCGCTCGGCTTTGCGGTCGGGGTTTTGTCGGCGCTGATGGGCATTGGCGGCGGCTTTTTGCTGGTGCCGGCAATGATCTATCTGCTGCGGATGCCCACCCAAGTGGTGGTCGGCACCTCGCTGATGCAAGTTCTGATCGTCACCTGCATCACCACACTGCAATTGTCGGTACAGACGCGCACGGTAGATTTGGTGCTGGCTGTGTTGCTGATCGTGGGCGGCGTCATTGGGGCGCAGTTTGGCGTGCGCATGGGTCTGAAGCTGTCGGCGGAGCGGTTGCGCGCCATCCTGGCAGTGGTGATCGTGGCGACCGCGGCCAAGCTGTTGTGGGATCTGGTGCAAACCCCGCCGGAGCTGTTCACCTTGGGGCCGCGGCTGTGATGGGCCGGTTGCTTGCCCTGTGCCTGGCCTTGTTTATCAGCACCGCTGCGGCGCAATCGCCGCCGCCGCGCCCGCTCAGCGCCGATGTGGTCGACAACACGATTGAAGTAACCGCCGATTTCCGCGGCGCCCGGATCGTGATTTTCGGCGCCTATGCTGAACGCCCTGGCTCCGATCTCGCAGTGACGATCCGCGGTCCGGACCAAGCGGCCACCGTGATGCGCAAACGCCGCTTCGCCGGCCTGTGGCTCAACCGCGATCCTGTCCGGTTCACGGCCGCGCCCAGTTTCTTCGCCCTGGTGACCGCCAAGCCAATCGAAACCATCGCCAATCGCCGCGCCTTGTGGGCCGATGGCCTTGACCCCGCAGCCCTTGCCCGGCTTGACGGCGCCACCCCGCCCGACGCCGATCCCGCCGCTTATCGCGCGGCCCTGGTGCGGCTCAAGCAGGCCCGCGGGCTATACCAAGAATCGACCAGCCTGCGCCTGCGCCCCGGCGGGCTGTTCAAGGCCGAAGTGCAGTTGCCCGCCAATGCCGCCACCGGCCCCTACGAAGCACGCATCTATCTGTTCCGCAACGGCCGTGTGGCGCAAATGGAACGAGCTGAAATCCTCATCACCCGCGCCGGTCTTGAGCGGCGGATCTTCGATTTCGCCAATCAGCGGCCGCTGCTTTATGGGTTTTGCACGGTCGCGATCGCGCTGCTTGCCGGCTGGGCGGCGGCCCTGGCGTTCCGGCGCAGCTGACGCCAGTGTGGGGCCATGCGGACACCGATTCCTTTTTCTGCGCTGTGGCTGGGCCTGGCCGGCCTGATCCCGTTTTATGGCGCCGGCTTTGCGATGCTGGCCCGCGATCCAAACGTCACAGCCTTCGCCGCCACCGCCTTCGCCATCTACGCCACCGCGATCCTGTCGTTCCTCGGCGGCGCCCGCTGGGGGCTGGAGATCGCCCGCGCCCCCGCCGCGCCGGATCCGCGCCGGTTGGTGTTTTCGGTGCTGCCGTCATTGGCCGGTTGGGCCGCAGCGGTGGCGATGATCACCCACCCGCAGGCGCCATGGAGCGCAGGCATCTTTGCCGGCCTGTTTGCCGCCCAATATGTCTGGGACCGTCAAGCCGCCCGCGACGCCGCCGCCCCAGATTGGTATCCGCCGCTAAGGGAAGTTTTAACCGGCGGGGTTATTGTCGCGTGCCTTGCTTTGCCGATCGCCCGATTTGTCACGGGCGGGTGAAGTTGGCCGGAGGGCGACGTGCCAGGCCTGACCACCCCGTTCGCCTTGCCCACCCTGCCGGCGCTGCGTGCGCGGTTGGCGGTAGCGGCCCGCGCGCTGGAGGGGCCCTCTGTTGCCGGTTCGCTTGGCTTGCATGTGGTGTTTGGCTGCCTGCTGTTGATGATGCCGCGGCCGAGCCTGGATGCGCCCGACCCGCCGCCACGGGTGGTGATGGTCGATCTGCCGCCGATCCCGATCATCCCACCGGAGCCGCCGAAACCGCCGCCAGCCAAGCGCGCCACCCCGCCGCCGCTGCCCACCATGCGCCAAAGCCTGCCAGAGCCGATCGCGCGCGCGCCGCAAGCCGCGCCAATACCGCAGCTGCGTCTGCCAGACCCGACCGCCGATGCCTTGCCAACGCCCCTCGCGCCGACGGTCACCACCAGCGAGCTGCGCGCGCCGCCCAAGCTCTCCGTGCCACAAATGCCGCCGACGCCGCAGCTCACCGCCCGCAGTGAGATCACGCCGCAGCCCCTGCCAACAGACCTCGCGCCGCTGACCAATGTGGCGCCGACGATCCCCGATCCGACCAATGCCAACGCGGCAACACCGCTGCGCACGACCGGCGCCGCGCCTGGCCCGCTGAGCGAAGTCCGCACCCCGACACCCAGCCTGCCAGACGATGAACCCGCCGCGCAAAGCCAAACCGCCGCGCGCAGCGACGCCAAACCGAACCCCGGCGTCACCGCCGACGACAAGCGCAAGCGCGCCGAGGCTGAAGCCGCCGCCCGCAATGCCGCCAAACGCGCCGCCACCGGCGGCGACGAACCAATCCCCACCGGCGCCGGGGCCCCGCCCGCCGGCAGCCTGCGCGGCGGCGGTGGTGGTGGGCCGAGCGGCGGCGGGTCGCCCAGCGTCAGCGCCGGGGGCGCGCCGGCGATCCAAGGCTTTGCGATTGGCGGCCTCAATGACGGCCCCGGCGATTGCACTGACCCGTCCAATCCCGTTTTGACGGATGCCCAACGCGCCGCCTGCAATCTGCGCTGGCGCGGCGTGCGCGGGCTTGCACCCGTCTCCGGCGTCAGCGGCCGCGACCGCGTGACCTTTGAAGGCGACATGGCCGCCAAAAATCGCAGCCGCACCTCGAGCCCAGCGACCGTCGCTTGCAAAGACAATCTCGGCGGCGATTGTTTGCCAGACAAGCGATAGCTCAGGCGTCCGCCAGCAACCGCTCCGACGGAGCCGGCGTCACCCGGCCGCGCGCGATCAACAACGCGGTGCAGCCTGTGGGAAACAACGGTGCGAAAGCAGCGTCACACACATTCAGCCCGCCGCAATAGGCGCCGAAAGCCGGCATCACCAGGCGCTGGCCGTCCGTGGCAAAACAGCGCGCGCGCAAGGCGCGGTAGCCAGCCACTTTCGCGCAGGGATGCAAATGACCGCAGACCTCGCCGCGCGCGACGCCGGCTTCCGGTTCGTGGCGCAGCGTCAGCGCCCCGAGCGCGATGGTATGGGCGCGCCGGCCGCCCAACTCGGCCGGGGTGTGGGGATCGTGGTTGCCTTCGATCCAGACCCAATCGGTTTTGGCCACCAGCGCATCGAGCTTGCACCGATCGGCCGGCGGCAGGCGCTCCGGGCCCTGCACGTCATGGAAACTGTCGCCGAGCGCGACCAGCGTTGTCGGCTGATGGCGGGCGATCAGCAGCGCCAGCCGGTCCAGCCCTTCGCGCGTATCATAGGGCGGCAGCATCTGGCCGCGGGCGGCAAACGCCGAGCCCTTTTCAAAGTGCAGATCGCTGACCACCAGCACGGCGTCTTCCGGCAGCCACAAAGCGCCCTCCGGCAGCGCCTCCACCAGCACGCCGGCAAGCTTGAACGTCAAGCCGTGGTCGCCGCGCGCCAGGATTGGCGCGGCGCTGGGCGCAGGCGCCGCGGCCGGCGCAGGCTTTCTGGGCATCCCCGATAACATCACCATGGCCCTGCTTAGCCGGCTTGGGCGTGAGTCGCCAAATCACGCCCCGCCAAGCATCTCGGCGGCGAGATCATCGAGCAGCGCTTCCTCCGCCGCACCGAACACCGGCTCCCTACCGATTTCCAGCATGATCGGGGTGGCAAAGGGGCTGACCCCATGCAGATCAATGGCCGTGAGCTTGCCCTTCACCCGCTGCAGCAGAGCGCCAAGGCGATGGGTGTCCAAAAACCCCTCCCCGGCATCGGCGAAGGCGGCCTGCAGCAACACATGGTCGGGCTCATGCTGGCGCAGCACGTCATAGATCAGGTCAGCCGAAAACGTCACTTGCCGGCCGGTCTTTTCCGCGCCGGGGCTGCGCCGTTCGATCATGCCGGCAATGATCGCGCAGGTGCGGAAGGTGCGCTTCATCAGCGCGCTTTCAGCAAGCCAAGCGTCGAGATCGTCGCCCAACATGTCCTCATCGAACAGGGCCGCGAAATCTACACCCGCCATCGGCTTCAAACCCCACACGCCGAGTGCATATTCGCTGGCGACAAAGCCGGTCGGCTGCATGCCCATCCGTTCCAGCCGGCGCGTCAGCAACATGCCGAGCGTTTGATGCGCCAGGCGCCCATCGAACGGATAGCACACCAGATAATGCTTGCCGGCGCGCGGAAAGGTTTCAATCAGCAAATGATCCACTTTCGGAATCAGCGAATTCCTCTGCTGCAGCTTCAACCATTCGCGCACCTGCGCCGGCAGCTTCTTCCACGCTTTCGGATCATGCAGAATGGCGCGCACGCGCGCGGCCAAAAAGGTCGACAGCGGAAACTTGCCGCCGGCATAGCTTGGGATTTTTGGCGGCTCTCCTCCGGTGGCGCGGGTAACGATGCAATCGGTCTCACGCAGCGCTTCAAACCGCAGCACTTCGCCGGCAAACAGGAACGTGTCGCCAGGGCTCAAGCCTTCGATGAAATATTCCTCGATCTGGCCGAGTTTGCGGCCGGGTGCAGCCCCCTTGGTCGCCAACCGCACCGTCAACATCGCTTCTTCGACAATGGCGCCAACATTCATCCGGTGCTGCTGCATGTCGCGCGGCGTGCGCGCGCGCCAGCGGCCGGTTTTGGGATCTTCGATGATGCGGCGATAGCGATCATAGGCGCGCAGCGCATATCCGCCGGTGGCGACGAAATCGAGCGCGCGGTCAAATGTGGCGCGCGCGAGCGCCGCATAGGGCGCGGTTGAAATCACCTCCGCGTACAGTGCATCGGCGTGAAACGGCTCGCCGCACGCTGCCCCCATGATGTGCTGGGCAAGGCAATCCAGGCGCCCCTCATGCGCCGGCGGGCCATCCAACGCATTCTCCGCCACCGCATCGCGCGCGGCGCGGCATTCCAGCACTTCAAACCGATTGGTCGGCGCCAATAGCGCGCGCGAGGGTTCATCCAAACGGTGATTGGCCCGCCCGATACGCTGCACCAACCGCGAGGAGCCCTTCGGCGCACCCATCTGGATCACCAGATCCACATCGCCCCAATCAATCCCAAGATCGAGCGTGGATGTGCACACCACCGCGCGCAGTCGGCCAGCCTGCATCGCGGTTTCGACCTTGCGGCGCTGCTCCACATCCAACGACCCATGATGCAGCGCAATCGCCAGATTATCCGTGTTCACCCGCCACAGCTCTTGAAAGGTCAACTCCGCCTGCGCGCGCGTATTCACAAACACCAGCGCCACGCGCGCGCCGCGAATGGCTTGATACACCTCTGCCATGGCGTGGCGCCCGGTATGACCTGCCCAAGGAATGCGCTCGGCGCTGTCGAGCACGTCAATGATGGGTGCAGCCCCCGCAGCACCGGTGACGATGCGCGTATCGGCGCCCAGCCAGCGCGCCAGCTGCGGTGGCTCAGCCACCGTTGCGGACAAGGCGATGCGGCGCACGCCCGGCGCAAAACCGGCGACACGCGCCAAAGCCAAGGCCAACAAATCGCCGCGCTTGGTCGGCGCAATCGCGTGGATCTCGTCGATGATGATGGTGCGCAGATCGGCAAAGAAGGCCCGCGCATGGGTGGACGCCATCAGCAGACACACCTGCTCCGGCGTCGTCAGCAAGATGTCCGGCGGGAAGGCGCGCTGGCGCTGGCGTTTGGCGGCGGGCGTGTCGCCGGTGCGGGTCTCAATCCGGATCGGCAGCGCCATCTCTTGCACGGGCGTGGACAGATTGCGCGCGACATCTTCGCTCAGCGCCTTCAGCGGCGAGATATAGAGCGTGTGCAAAACACCGCGCGGGCCTTGCGTGTCAGCCAGATCAACCAGGCTTGGCAGAAAGCCGGCCAACGTCTTACCGCCGCCGGTTGGCGCGATGAGGAGCGCGCTTTGCGCGCCGTCGCGCAGCGCCTGGAGCAGCGCCAGCTGGTGCGCGCGCGGGGCCCAGCCGCGGGTGGCGAACCAATCGGTGAAACGGGCCGGCAAGACCATGCCTGAACAAAACTCCCCTAGCATTGCATCGTGCGCCGCGGCACAAGGCCCTATCATGCGCCCGGCCGAATTGCTCCATCCCCGCCCCGAGGGGCTCTATTGCCCGCCGGGCGATTTCTACATCGACCCGGCGCGCGCCGTCGATCGCGCGGTGATCACCCACGGCCATGCCGACCACGCCCGCGCCGGCCATGGCCGAGTGCTGGCAACGCCGGAGACGCTGGCGATCATGGCGGTGCGCTATGGCGAAGCCTTTGCCGGCGAGACGCAAGCCGCACGCTATGGCGAAAGCGTGCGGATCAACAGCGTCGATGTGTGGTTTGCGCCGGCGGGGCATGTGCTGGGCTCGGCCCAGGCGGTGGTGGAGCATAAGGGTTTGCGGATCGTCGTCAGCGGCGATTACAAGCGCCGCCGCGATCCGACCTGCGCGGCGTTTGAGCCGATCGCCTGCGACGTGTTCGTCTCCGAAGCAACCTTCGCCTTGCCGGTGTTTCGCCACCCGGACGACCGCGGCGAGATCGCCCGGCTGCTGGCGTCCGTCGCTGCGTTTCCAGAGCGCACGCATCTGGTCGGCGCCTATAGCCTCGGCAAGGCGCAGCGGATCATCGCGCTGCTTCGCGAAGCCGGCTATGAGGCGCCCATCTTCATCCACGGCGCCATGACGAAACTGGGCGCCCTGTATGAGCATTTCGGCGTCGCCTTGGGGCCGCTTCTGCCGGCAACGGCGCAGGCCAAGGCCGACTATATCGGCGCGATTGTGATCGCCCCGCCTTCAGCCATGGCCGATCGCTGGGCCCGGCGCTTCGCCGATCCGGTCGATTGCTTTGCGTCCGGCTGGATGCAGGTGCGCCAGCGCGCGAAACAGCGCGGTGTTGAGCTGCCCTTGATCATCTCAGACCACGCCGACTGGGACGAACTCACAGCAACCGCGCTGGAAATCGCGCCGCAGGAATTGTGGGTCACCCATGGCCGTGATGAAGCGCTGGCGCGCTGGGCGCACCTGAACGGCTTGACGTCGCGGCCGCTCTCGCTGATCGGCTATGACGACGAGAGCGAATGATGGCGCGCAAACTGGATCCGGCCAGGATTGTTGAAACGCTGGCGCGGCTGCAGGCGCGGATCGCGGAGCGGTTCCCTGAGTCCGGGCTGGCGCAGGTCTGCGCGGAGATGGTCGAAACCGGCCGTACGACGGCAGCGACAGCCCACGCCATCGCCAAACCCAATATCGCGCTGCGCGTTGGCGTCGCGGCGATCATCGCACTGGGTGTGGCGGGCCAGTTGATCGCCGCGCGATTCTTGCAGATTGAGAGGCTGCATACCGATGCCGCTTCGCTGGTTCAAGGGCTCGATGCGGCGGTGAATCTTTTGCTTCTCGCCGCGGGCGGGGTGTGGTTTCTGCTGACATTGGAAGAGCGCTTCAAACGCCGCAGCGCGCTGGCAGCGCTGCATGAGCTGCGCAGCTTTGCTCATGTCATCGACATGCATCAGCTAACCAAAGACCCGACGCTTCTGCTGGGCGCGTTTCACATGCGCACCAAGGCCAGCGCCGCGCGCGCAATGAGCGAGTTCGAGCTGACGCGCTATCTGGAGTATTGCTCCGAAATGCTGTCGCTGATCGGCAAGCTGGCGGCGCTGTACGGCCAGGATATGCGCGACGGCGTGGTGATCGAAGCGGTCAATGATGTCGAGAGCCTGACGACCAATCTGTCGCGCAAGGTTTGGCAGAAGATCACCATCATCAAACAGCTCGACGAGAAGCCGGCCGATGCCTGATTTCGCCGCGCCGCTGACGCCGGCAAAACTTGTGCAGCGCTACAAGCGGGTGCTCGCCGATGTGGTGTTTGACGATGACGCGCCCGCCACCGTGCATGTGCCCAATACCGGTGCGATGCTTGGCGTGTCGGCGCCGGGATCGCGGGTGTGGCTGTCGCCGGCGCCGGAGGGGTCCAAACGCAAACTGGCCTGGACGCTGCATCTTGTCGAGGCCGATGGCTGGTTGGTTGGCGTCGACACCAGCTTGCCCAACAAGCTGATCGCTGAAAGCTTGGCCGCCGGCGCGCTCGCGCCCTTTGCAAGCTACAAGAAGGTCCGCGCCGAAGTGGCTTATGCGCAAGCGAGCCGGGTTGATTTTCTGTTGGAGGACGGCGACGGGCCGCCCTGCTTTCTGGAAGTGAAGAATGTCCATCTCAGCCGCGGCGGCGGGCTTGCGGAGTTTCCCGATTGCAAGGCCGAACGCTCCGCCCGCCACATGCAGGACCTGGCCGGCGAAGTCGCCAAGGGGGCGCGGGCGGCAGCGGTGTTTGTGGTGCAGCGGATGGACTGCAACGCTTTCCAACCCGCCGAAGATCTCGATCCGGGCTTTGGGAAAGCCTTTGCCGCCGCCCGCGCGGCGGGGGTTGAGACCTATGCCTGGGATTGCACGATCAGCCCGACCGGCGTTCATATCCGCCGGACGGTCGCGGTTCGCTAGCGCCGCCCCCTCCCGCCCGGCTTGAGAAATGTGCTAGGTTACCGATATGGGAGGCCGCAGATGCGTCGCAACGCTCAAAAAGTCACCGGCCCCAAACCACAAGGCCACCACATGTACGTTCAAGCCGACCTGCATAATCCCAAGAACACCGGTCATGTGAAACTCTATGGCCCGGAAGCGTTTGACGGGATGCGCGCGGCCGGCAAGCTCGCGGCCGAGGCGCTTGATATGCTTGTGCCGCATGTCGCGGAAGGGGTAACGACCGGCCGGCTCGACCAGCTGGCGCGCGACTTCGTGCTCGACCATGGCGGCCTGCCCGCCTGCCTGTTCTACAGGGGCTACCGCCACACCATCTGCACCTCGATCAATCACGTCGTCTGCCATGGCATTCCCGGCGCCCGGACATTGCGCGATTCCGACACGCTGAACATTGACGTGACGGTCAATCTCAATGGCTGGCATGGCGACACCAGCCGCATGTACGCGATCGGCGAGGTCCGCCGCAAAGCCATGCGGCTGATGGACGTCACCTATGAGGCCATGATGCGCGGCATCGCCGCGATAAAGCCGGGCGCCACCTTAGGCGATCTCGGCCATGCGATCCAAACCTATGTCGAGGCGCAGCGTTGCACGGTGGTGCGCGACTTTTGCGGCCATGGCGTCGGCCAGATCTTCCACGATGCGCCCAATATCTTGCACTTCGGCGCCCGCGGCGATGGGCTGGAGCTGAAGCCGGGGATGATGTTCACGGTGGAGCCGATGGTTAATCTCGGCAGCGCCGCGGTGAAGGTGCTCAATGACGGCTGGACTGCCGTGACCAAAGACAAAAACCTGTCGGCGCAGTACGAACATTCCGTTGGCGTGACCGCCGACGGCGTGGAGGTGTTCACTCTGTCGCGCGCCGGGTTTGAGGAGCCGCACAAACGGGCCGGCACGATCGGCGAGTGAGCCAAGGCCCGCGGCGGCAAACCCAAAGCACGGACCGGCGCCGCCGTCTCCGACGCCACCGGCTTTCTGTTGACGCCCGATCCGCGCGGGGCGGCTGCGGCGGCCCCGCCGGCGCAAAAGCCCCGCCAGCGCCCAAGCGCCGCAGCGCCAAAGCAGCGCCCGGCCAGCCCGCGCCGCACGATCGAGGCCACCGCGATCGGCTACGGCAGCGCTACACTGAGACCGGCGCGGGCGCGCTGAGCGACTATGAATTGCTCGAACTCATTCTGTTTCGCGCGGCGCCGCGGATTGACACCAAACCGCTCGCAAAGGCCCTCATCGCGCGGTTCGGCGATCTGGCCGAGGTGTTTGCTGCTGAGGCGCGCGAAATCCAGTCTGTCGACGGCGCCGGCGCGGGGATGGCGGCTGAACTGAAAGCGATCCAGGCGGTGATCGAGCGTGTCGGCCGGATCAAAGCCAAGGCCCGGCCGGTGGTGTCCTCTAGGTCAAGCCTCATCGCCTATTGCCAAACAGCCTTACAGCACGAAGCGCGCGAACAGGTCCGCGTGTTCTATCTCGACGCGAAGAACCAGATTATCCGCCACGAGGTGCATTCCACCGGCACGGTCAGCCAAAGCAACGTGTATCCGCGCGCGATTGTGCGCCGGGCGTTGAAGCTGTCGGCCGTCAGCCTGACCCTGACCCACAATCATCCCAGCTGTGACAGCCGGCCCTCCGCCGCCGATGTTGAGATCACCCACGCTCGGTATGCGGCGGCCAAGACCGTGGGGATTAGCGTGCACGACCATTTGGTCATTGGCCGCAACGGCACGGCGGGCTTCAAAGCGCTGAGATTGATCGGACAGGCTGCTGAATATCGCTGGCCATAACCCAAAAGCATGATCCGCCGTTCGGCCGCCAAGCGGTGGAACACGAAGATTTTCAAACCCCGCTTCGCGCCAATGCAGCGCAAAGGCTCGACGGCGGGCCGACAATGACGCAACGTGCCGGCTACGTCGAACCCGGCCACAGAGCCGGCGCGGCGCCAGCGGGAGGAACAATCTTGGCGACGAGCAGCGAACCGGCCACCGGTCAGGGCAAGCCCCTGTCCCAGGGCTATATCAGTTACGCATTGTGGATGCTGTTGATCGTCTACACGCTCAACTTCTTAGATCGCCAAATTGTCAATATTTTGGCCGGGCCGATCAAAGCGGACCTGAACCTCTCCAACACCCAGCTTGGCCTGCTGACCGGCCTAGCCTTCGCTTTCGTCTATACCGTGCTGGGCATTCCGATTGCGCGCTTTGCCGACAAGTTCAGCTCCAGCCGGGTGGGGGTGATTTCGATCGCGCTGGCGGTGTGGTCGGGCTTCACGGCGCTGTGCGGCTTTGCGCAAAACTATTGGCACCTTTTGGCGGCGCGGATTGGCGTCGGCGTCGGCGAAGCGGGCTGCACGCCGCCGGCCCATTCGCTGATCGCGGACACGGTCGCGCCCGAAAAGCGCGCATCAGCCCTGGCGTTCTATTCCATGGGCGTGCCGATCGGAACGTTTTTCGGTTTCGCCTTTGGCGGTTGGATTGCCGAGCATCTCGGCTGGCGCTGGGCGTTCATCCTGGTTGGAACACCGGGCATCGTGCTGGCGATCATCACTTGGCTGACTTTGAAGGAGCCGCGCCGGCTCGGCCTGGTCAAACCACCTTCCGCCAATGCCCCGACGCTCAGCTTCGGGGCCGCGCTGAAGGCGCTGGGCGGCATTCGCTCCTATTGGTTTGCCTGCTTTGCGGCGGCGGTGCTGTCGTTCATCGGTTACGGCCAGGCGGCGTTTCTCGGCTTGTTTTATGGCGAAGTGCATAAGATGCCGGTCGGCCAAATCGGCTTGGCGCTTGGCACGGTGATTGGCGTTGCCGGCGCGCTTGGAACCTTTGTCGGCGGCATGGTCGCGGACGCCGCCGCCAAGCGCGACACGCGGGCCTATTTCTCCGTGCCGGCAATGGCGATGATTGCAGCTGCGCCGTTCTTCATCGCGGCGATGTTCATGCATAGTGGCGCGCCGGGCTTGAGTGGCGGCTGGACCGACGGCACGGCGATGTCGCTGATGCTGTTGGCGATCCCGACCTTCCTCAATTCGTTGTGGTACGGGCCGGTCTACGCCTCGGTGCAGGGCGTGGTGTCGCCGCAGCTGCGGGCGTCCGCGGTGGCGATCATGCTGTTCATTGTCAACATGATCGGACTTGGCCTGGGGCCGACAGTGCTGGGCATCTTGGCTGACATCCTGGCGCAGCAGAACCTCGCCGCGCTCGGCTTCCCGGCATTGGATTTCGGCGATGCGTGCCGGGCCGCAACGGATGCCGCCAAGGCCGCCCGCGCTGCCGATCCAAGCCTTACCGCCGCGTGCAAGACCGCGAGCGCCGAAGGCGTGCGTTGGGCAATTGTCGCCACATCGGCGATGGGGCTGTTGGCGGTGGCGCTGTTCTGGATGGCGCGCGGCACGATCCGCGAAGACCTCGCCCGCGCCAAGGCGGCGGCGTAGGGAGCGAGCCAACCGCGGCCCTGGCGGCGGTTGGCTCTCTCACATCATCCCGTTCGAGGCAAAGTGCCGTACCACAGCGCCAGCAAAGCCAACCGGCCGACAAAGGCCGAGCCGGTCAGGCTGGCCGACGCCACCGCGAGGCCGCCCGTCACAACACCGCTTAAGCCCGCCAGCGCGAGCGGCGCCGCCGCGCCCGCCAGGTTCAATATCTGCGCCGGCAGCGCCATGGCGAGCGACAGTGCGATAACGGCCGCAACCAACGCCAGCCCGCGGCCAAGCGCTGGCGTTGGCAGTGTGCGCAGGAGCGGCGCCAAGCCGGCGCTCGCCCGCCAGCCTGCCAGCGCGGTCACTGGAAACAATAGCAGCAGCATCGAAGCCGGCCCGGCAAAGGCGCGATAGGGTTGCGCCACGCCGAGCGCTGCAATCGCGGCCAGTGCGATAAGAAACAGCAATTGGCGCATCAGGGCCTCGATCTCTTCGGCCACCAGGCCAAGCCATGCCAGACCGGCTTTCGCGGAAGGATGCAAAGATGCTTTTGGCGTCGCCCAGAGCCGCGTCATCGCCAGCGCCGACAGCCAACCAGCCCGTTGCGGTTTGCGCGCCCGATGCGGCGCCCAGGCAGCGTCCGCGATCAACGGCAAGGCCGCCGCACTCGCCAGCCACAGGCCGCGGGCGGCGAGATAGTTTGGCGCGGTCAAGGCCGGGGTCACCGCCAGCGCGATGCGCCCTTTGGTTTGCGGCGAGCCGCCGATGGCGATCTCCAGATCGTCCGGGTTCAGCCCATAAGAGAGCGGCGCAATAAAGCCGCCATAATCGAAAAAAGGTGCCTGCGCCGAACCCGTGCTACCCGCCGCAATCGCTGCAGTCAGGCCGGCAGCCCAGCATACAAAGCACAGCACATCGCCGCCGGCGCCGCGGGCAAAGGGCAGCGCTCGCAGCAGCACATAAAGCCCCGCCGCCAAGCACAGCGCGGGAAATGCGGTCACCCACAGCGCATAGGCGATGGCGGAATAGGATGTTGCGCCCGGCCCGATCAAAGTGAGGCCCAAAATCCAGCCGGCCAAAGTTAGCGTGGCGAGCAATGCGGCAAACAGCACCACGAACGACAGCCACATCCCATAGATGCGCGCGATACGGCTCGCCGGCGTCACATCGATCAGCGCCCAAGGCTGGCGCTGCGTGGCGCCGGCGCGCAGATAAGCATAAGCAAGCGGCCACAACAATGTCGCCACCACAATGCCAAGCGACACCCCGAGCATTGGCGCGGTCAATTCCGGTGAGCGGGCATTGACCGAGATGACAGTCGATTCCCCGCCCTCGCGCGGCAGCCACACGCGCGCGCTGATCGGCGCGATCAGCAACCGCGCCCACACGCCCTTGCCGCGCGCGATGCGCGCGAGATTGGCGCGCGCTGTTTCCAGAAGCGCACTCATGCCGGCGTCACCGAACCATTGGCGATGCGCAAGATCATTGCGGCGTGCAGCGCCAAGGCCTGCGCGGCGTGGGTGGTCACAACCACCGTTGCCGTCTGTGCCGCGGCCAAGATGAGGCCAGTGACCGCCGCGGCGCTGTCGGCGTCGAGTTCCGACAATAGCTCATCCAGCGCCAGCAGTTTTGGCGCACCGAGCAGCGCCAGCGCGGTGATGAGGCGCCGGCGCATACCACCGGAATAAGTCGCGATGCGGCCGGAGACTTCGCCGCCAAGCCCGATTGCGTCTGCAACGGCGCAAAACTGTGCAGCCGCTTCGCCGCTTCGCGCGCGCGCAGCGGCGAAGCGGGCAGCAAAAGCTACGTTCTCACCTCTGCCTCGAATGAACAAGGTCGCTGCGAAGGTGAGTCAGGGCCAAATCCTAAATCGTTAACTCGCCATGACGGCAGCTCGAAATTCGGGGTTCATGCAGGCTTTCGCGCGTTTGCGACCGATTGATAGCTTTGAGGGCTCGCGTTTCAGGAGGTTGAGGGCCGCTTTGCGGATCAGCGCCAACCCTCTGGCCGAATTGTCTTTTCGGGTGCGGCAG
>JBEIHY010000047.1:0-25185 GCA_040381035.1 Hyphomonadaceae bacterium | reverse complement strand
GTGCTGAGCCGTTGGGAGGCTGGCCGATTGGGCCAGTTGGAGGCGGCCGAGATTTTGGGGATAAGCGAGCGGAGTTTGCGCCGCTGGAGCCGTCGCTTTGAGGAGGATGGCGCGGACGGGCTGATCGACCGACGGCTCGGCCGGGCGTCGGGGCGGGCTGTGTCTGCGGCGGAGCGGGCCCGGATCGAGGGGCTTTATCGCGAGCGCTATCAGGGCTTTACCGCCAAGCATTTCCACGAAGCCTTGGTCGAGAAGCACAGCTTCTGCTGGGGCTATATCTGGGCCAAGACGTTCCTGCAGAGCCGTGGTCTGATCGCGAAAGCCAAGACCCGCGGCGCGCATCGGCGCAAGCGCCCGCGCCGGCCGATGGCCGGCATGATGCTGCATCAAGATGCGAGCAAACATGTCTGGCTTGAGGGCCTGCCGCCGCTTGATCTGGTGGCGACGATGGATGACGCCACCAGCGAAATCACCTCGCTGTTTCTCATTGAAGAAGAAGGCGCGACCTGCAGCTTTCAGGGCCTGGCGGGGACGTTCGCCGCGAACGGCCTGCCGATGGCGCTCTATGCGGATCGCGGCGGGCATTATTTCTTCACGCCCGAAGCCGGCGGCAAGGTCGATCGCGACAAGCCGACGCAAGTCGGCCGGGCCCTGGCGAAGTTGGGGATTGAGCACATCGCGGCCTATTCGCCAGAGGCGCGCGGGCGCTCTGAACGGATGTTGCGCACGCTGCAGGATCGGTTGGTGAAGGAATTGGCTTTGAAAGGGTTTGGTGATGTCGCCACCGCCAATGCCTGGATCAAAAGCGTTTCCTGCCATGCCATAATCAGCGCTTTGCCGTTGCCGCCGCCGAGCCGGGATCGGCTTATGTGGCTGTGCCAGAGCGCGCTTGGCGCGACGACCTGTGCGTGCAGGAGACGCGCCAAGCCGGCCCCGACAACACCGTGCGCTGGAAGGGCCGCGTGCTGCAGATCCCGCCCTCGCCGCTACGCGCGCATTTCGTGCGGGCGAGCGTGCGGGCGAGCGTGCGGGTCAGCGAATATCCAGACGGCCGCATCGCTTTCCATTACGGCCCAAGACGTATCGCCGCCTGCGGGCCAGACGGGGCGCCCGAGACCGTGGAGGACACAATGGCCGCTTGAACAAACCACGAAAACCGGACAACTCGAGTGCTACATGCACCGGACAACTTCAGGTGCTCTCAACACTCCAAGGAGACGCTCGACAATCACCTCCATCCATGCGCCGCCGCCGCGACAGTTCCTGACGCCGGACCCCATCGATGAACACCCAACCGCGGCCATCGCCGCGGCCGCCGGCATTTGCGCTCATACCACGCCGGCGCTTTTCAGGGTCTGATAGGCGCGGATCACCTTCATCAGCTGGCCTTCATAGCTGCGGTCGCCGCCATTGCTGTCGGGGTGGAGCTTCTTGACCAGATCGGCATAGCGCTGGCGGATCGCTGCACTGGCGGCCTGCGGATCGAGCCCGAGCGTATCGAGCGCCAGCACCTGCAGCGTCGAACGCTGCGGCGCTTCCGGGCCGCCCTTGTCGGCCTGGGCGCGGCCGGCGCGGCCGAACATGCCGAACGGGTCGCTGCTGGGATTGGGCTTGTAACCGCGCCGCGCGGCCGACAGGCGGTCATTGCGGCCCGCGCGGAAAGTCCAGGTCGGGCGGTGGCCATTGGCCTCGGCACGGTCAAACGCTTCAAGGTCAGCTGCACTCATGCCGGAGAAATAATTCCATTGCCGATTGTAATCGGCGGCGTGTTCGCCGCAAAACCACCAGAACTCGCCTTCACGGTCGCGCGCCTTTGGGGCCCGATGGGCGCCGCCGCGCTGGCAGCCGACATGGTCGCACGGCCGTTCGGACGCCGCACGCGGGGCGTCATTCGGGGGTGGTTTCTTCACCCGGATGTCGACAAATTTGGGTCGATAGGCGAACGCGGTCGTCATTGGGAGGCCAGTATGGGGGCAACGCAGAATCCCGACAAGGAATTGACAGAGACCAAATCACGCCTAAAGCGGATCGAAAATCTTTTGCGCGCCCAGTTCGACCCGCAGGCGATCAGCGTTCACGACGACAGCGCCAGCCATGCCGGCCATGCTGGCGCCCAAGAGGGCGGGGAGACCCATTACACGGTTGCGATGACGTCGCCCGCCTTTGCGGGGCTTTCACGGGTGGGGCGACACCGCATGGTGATGGCGGCGTTGGCGGATGAATTCGCCTCCGGTCTGCACGCTCTGGCCTTGCGCCTCAAAGCGCCGGGGGAGGACTAGCCGGCCCGTCATGAAAATCCGCTCCCTGCGCGACATCATGCCCAAGGGCCTGTATTGGCGCACCATCCTGATTATCCTTGTGCCCGCGGCTTTGCTGCAGCTGGTGATTACGATCGTCTTTCTGGACGACCATTGGCGCTTTGCATCCAAGCGCATGTCCACAGCGGTTGCCGCCGAAATTGGCCTCCTGGTGGAGCTGTACGACCGCAATCCCAGCTCCGAAGGCTATGCCGACATTGAACGCCTGGCCGAACAGCGCCTGTTCCTGGATGTCGAATTGCAGCCAGGGGCGCCGCTGGCCAAACCGCGTTGCAATCAGGCGCTGTCGGTGATCGATCGCTATTTCCGCGACGCCTTGACCGAAGCGGTTACCCAGCCGGTCTGGTTCGACGCCACCTGCCCCGGCCGGTATGTGGAAATCCGCGTCGCCCTGGACCGCGGCGTGATGCGGATCCTGGCCCGCAGCGACCGTGTGCAGGCGCAGTCCGGGCCGTTGTTCGTGCTCTGGGTGATGGGCGCCACCTTGTTTCTCGCCGCCGTGTCGGTGGTGTTCATCCGCAATCAGGTCCGCCCAATCGAAACCTTGGCCGATGCGATGGACAAGGTCGGGCGCGGGGCCGATCCCGGCATGTTCAAGGCCCGCGGGGCCCGCGAAGTCCGCCAGGCGACTTTGGCCTTTTTTGAGATGCGCGCCCGCCTCAAGCGCCATATCGACCAGCGCGCCCAGCTGCTGGCCGGGGTCAGCCACGATCTGCGTACGCCCATCACCCGCATGAAACTGGCCCTGGCAATGATGCCGGCCAATCCCGACACCGCAGCCCTGAAAACCGACATCGGCGATCTGGAACACACCTTGGAGGAATATCTCGCCTTCGCCCGCGGCCAATGGTCCGAAGAGCCCGCGCCGGCTGACATCTCCGCACTCGTGCGCGAGGCCGTGGAGGCCGCCCAGCGCAGCAGCGCCAAAGTCACGCTCAACGGCGCCGTTCTGCCCTATCTGGAGGTGCGCGCCCGCGCCATCCGCCGCGCCCTTGATAACCTGATCGACAACGCCGTGGCCCATGGCGAGACCGTCGCCGTCACCACAGCGCTCGACGGCGCCAGTGTGCAAATTTATGTTGAAGATGACGGCCCTGGTTTGGACGAAACCCAGTATGAAGACGCCTTTCGGCCGTTCTCGCGGCTCGACGAAACCCGCTCGAAAAACGCCAAGGGCGTGGGCTTGGGATTGGCCATAGCGCGCGACGTGGCGCGCGGCCATGGCGGCGATGTGGTGCTATCGCGCAGCCCACTTGGCGGGCTGCGCGCAACGCTGAAACTGCCGAACTAATCGTGCGGCGGCGCGGTCCCCGCTGACCGCAATCGCCACACGCCCTTGAAGTTCTCTGGATCGACCGGCTTGCCATGGCGGGTGATCTCGATGCGCCCGGCCAGCGCCAAACGCACGGCGGCGGCGCGCACATCGGTGAGGCGCTTGCGCCAACTCTCAGCGTCGATCGCGCGTGCGACGGTTTCGGGATTGACCGATTTGGCCTGCGCCACGCAGTGCAAAATCGCTTCTTCCACCAAAGCAGGATCGGCCATCATTCCACCGAACAGAACAGCTCGTCTTTCGTCTCTCGCTTGCCGCGTTCGCACGCCGCCTTCAGAATCGGATCGAAGAAGATTTGTAGCTCTTCCAAGTGCTTTTGGAGCGCGGCTTTGTCCGGAGGCGGACTATCTTCCGCAGCGATGAAAGCCGGCGGCTTGGCCGTGCACGGTGCGCCCGTTACGAAACCGCGCGCGCAATACAGCTCCTTGAAGAAAGCTGCATCGCGTCCGTATTGGCGCATACTGCGCCAGATCGATTGCTCCGACTGCGGATCAAGGCCCGGCTGTTCAGGAATTTGAACATAAGGAATCTCGACCCCGGCGGCCATGGCCGTGCGATCGAGGAACATGCCGATGCGGCCCACATCGATCATCAGCACGAACAAGTCCTGATCGGCTGGCGCCTCTGTAGCGGGCGCGGTGGCGAATGGCGGCTGGACAGACGGCGCAGGCTTGGCCCCGGTTGGCGAACAGGCGCCTAGGGCCACGGCCGCCGCGATCGTCAGTGCTCGGAGCATATCCATCATTGGCCCTTCATCATTTCGCGCGCGATCACCAAGCGCTGGATTTCGCTTGTGCCTTCATAGATGCGGAAAATCCGCACGTCGCGGTAAAACCGCTCAATGCCATAGTCGGCGACATAACCGGCGCCGCCGAAAATCTGCACCGCTCGGTCAGCCACGCGGCCAACCATCTCGGAGGCAAACAACTTCGCGCAACTCGCCTCCATCGTGATCGCGGCGCAGGAGTCCTTCTTGCTGGCGGCGTCGAGGATCATCGCACGCGCAGCATAGGCTTCGGTGCGGCAATCGGCCAGCATCGCCTGGATCATTTGAAAGCTCGCCAGCGCCTGGCCGAACTGCTTGCGCGATCCGGCATAGGCGACACATTCTTCAATCAAGCGCTCCGCAACCCCAACGCAGATCGAAGCGATATGAAGCCGCCCGCGATCCAGCACCTGCATCGCCACTTTGAAGCCTTCGCCCTCTTCGCCAAGCCGATTGGCGGCGGCCACGCGCACGCCGTCGAAGGTGACATCACAGATATGGGCGCCCTGTTGGCCCATTTTCTTTTCCGGCTTGCCGATGCTGAGGCCCGCAAGGTCGCGTGGAACTAAAAACGCCGACACGCCCGCGCCGCCTTTGCGCGCCGGATCGGTGCGCGCCATCACCGTAAACAGCGTCGCGACATTCGCGTTGGTGATATAACGCTTCGTTCCGGTAAGCACATAATCACGGCCGTCGCGGATGGCGCGGGTTTGCACGCTGGCGCTGTCGGAGCCGGCTTCCGGCTCAGTCAGCGCAAAGCTCGTCACGATCTCACCCGAGGCGATGCCGGGCAGGAAGCGCGCTTTCTGCTCCGCCGTGCCGAACATCACCAGGCCCTGGCTGCCAATGCCCACATTCGTGCCAAAACACGAACGGAACGCCGGCGAACAGCGGCCGAGTTCAAAGCCGGTGAGACATTCGTCCGTCATGCTCAAACCCAAGCCGCCGAAGTCTTCCGGAATCGAAAGGCCATAAAGCCCAAGCGCCTTCATCTCCGCGACGACGTCCGGCGGCACCAAATCCTGCTCGGCCACCTGCGCTTCCAGCGGCCGCAAGCGCTGATCGACAAACCGGCGAACGGTGTGGAGAAACTGGGCGCGGGTGTCGGCGTCGAGCGGCATGGCGAAATCCTTTGGCGGTCTGCCCACCATGCCGGCGTCCGCGGCCGGATAAAAGCCCCAACCTCTGCATGGTGTCGTTGACACCCAACCTCTGCATGGTGGACAGCCGCGTCTCAAACCGCTTCAATGCTGCGGCAAATGACCGAGGGGACAATGGCGGAAGGATATGGCGAGAGCGTCTATGGCGCGCCGGTTGTGGTGCCGGACGGCCCATTTGCCGGCTGGACGACCTGGGGCGAAGGCGGCGATCCGTTTGAAACTTTGCTCGGGCCGTTTTGCTTTCGCGAAACAGAAACGGAACGCATGGAGGTTGCCTTCCTGCCCGACAAGCGCCACCTCAATGGCGGCGGCGCCTTGCATGGCGGCGCGCTGATGAGCTTTGCCGATTTCGCGCTGTTTGCACTCGCGCATCATCATCTGAAAGGCGGCGCCAATGCCGTAACGCTGACATTCAACAGCGAGTTTGTTGGCGCGGGCGATTTGTCAGGCCGTGTTGAGGCCGTGGGCGAAGTGGTGCGCGCCACTCATTCCGTGATCTTCGTGCAAGCCAAGCTGATGCAAAGCGGGCGCGCCTTGTTGGCCTTTTCCGGCACGCTGAAAAAGCTCAAACCGCGATGAGCGCCCCCGTTCCCACCGCCCGCATCGGCTTTGCGCTCGGCCCGGCGATCCGCCACGAACTCACCCAGGCCGCCGCCGCCTTGACCGACCCAGATCCCACCCGCGCGGTGCATCAGGGCCGGGTGCGCTTGAAGCGCGCCCGCGCGCTGGCCCGGCTCGCCGCGCCAAGCCTGGATGTCCCGGCCCGGGCCTTCAACACGGCCGCGCGCACGGTTCTGGCGCGCCTGTCTGCGGCGCGTGATCTTGATGCGCTCGAAGCGTGCGCGCGCGGCCTGATGCACCGCGCCCGCGCGGCCCAGGCCGAAGGCCTTGCGCTGTTGATCCGCCATATCGCCCGCACCCGCGCCGCCATACCGCCGCCCAGCATAACCGACGCGCTCGATGGCGCCGCCAGCCTTGCTGGCGCTTGTGCGGATTGGCCGGTGCTGACGGAATCGGCCGTGCGCCTGGGCGTGGCGCGCATGACGCGCCGCGCCGGGCGCAGCTTTCTGTGCGCGCTCGATCGCACAAACGAAGAGCGCCGCCACGATTGGCGCAAGCGCGAGAAAGACCGCGCCTACGCCATCGAACTGCTTGGTCTTGCCTGGCCCGCTGGCGTCAAGCGTCGCCGCCGGCGCGCCAAGCGCCTCGCTGCAGCTCTGGGCGCAGAACGCGATGTGTTGTTGCTGCGCGCCTATGCGCGAACGTTGGCTGGTGACGATCGCGCAAAGGTCAAACCGGCGCTGCGCCTGCTTACCCGCCAGCACCGCCGCCTGGCCGCGCAGGCGGATCGGCTGGGCCGGGCGCTGCATCGCGGCGAAATGTAAAGGGCGCAGCGAACATTGCGGCAAGGCTTTGCGGGTCGCCCGGCGGATCGGCAAGGCCCAGATGCTTCGGCTCCGGACGATCAGCGAAACTGCCGAACAGGCGGTCCCACAGGCTGACGCTGAAGCCATAATTGGGCGCCACCGCGCCGACGCTGGCATCATGGTGCTGCCGATGCAAAGCTGGCGTGATCAGCCACGGCCTCAAAGCGAATTCGAGCCTGTGGGGCAGCTTGCCGTTGGCGTGATTGAACAAGGCGAGCGCATTCACCGCCGCCTCAAACACGATCACCGCCAGCGCCGGCGCGCCAAGCGCTGCAACCACTGTCGCCTTCCACAGCATCGACAAGAGAATTTCACCGGGATGAAAGCGCAACGCCGTGGTGGCGTCAACATGGGCATCAGCATGATGCACGGCGTGGAACCGCCACAGCAGCGGCGCGCGATGCATGGCGCGGTGTTGGGCATAGATCGCCAGATCCAGCGCAATGAGGGTGAGCGCAAACGCCGCCCAATCCGGCAGGCTGAGCCAATGTGATAAACCAAAGTCATTGGTTTTGGCCCACAGCGCCGCACTCACCGCCGCAAATGGCGCCGCCAGCCGCGCAACCAGAGTTGAAGCTGCGAGCATCGCCAGATTGACAAACCAGCGCTTGGCGGTGCGCCCCACCGGCGCGCGCGCCGGCCAAAGGGCTTGCCAGGACAGCGTGGCGGCCAGCACTGCGAAGAACACGCCCAGGCGCGCAAGTTCGGCCGATGTCACAGCAAAAGCGCGATGTCGGCGTCGGTCGTTGCCCAGGATGTCACGAAGCGATGGCTGAAAGGTCCATCAGCTGCCCAGGGATAAAAGGCCGCACCCCGTGCTTTCAGATGTTGCACCAGATCGTCCGGCATTCGCACAAACACTTCATTGGCTTCGACCGGATGCAATAGCTCAGCGCCCATCCCGGTCAGTGTGGTGGCCAATGCTTGCGCCATCGCATTGCTGTGGCGCGCCAGCCGCAGCCAGAAATCCTCTTTCAAATAGCGCGACATCTGAGCCCCCAATAGCCTGTGCTTGGAAACCAGATGGCCGGCGCGTTTTCGTAAATGCGGGATCGCTTTGGTCAGGTCGGCGTCAAAGCATATAATCGCTTCCGCGGCGAAGGCGCCGTTCTTGGTGGCGCCGAAGCTTAAGACATCCACGCCCGCGCGCCAGGTGAGTTCGGCGGGCGCAGCGCCGGTAAAGGCGACTGCATTGGCGAAACGGGCGCCGTCCATGTGCAGCTTCAATCCGCGCGCGCGGCAGACCTCGCCCAGCGCGGCGATCTCAGCTGCGCTATAACTCGCGCCGCTTTCGGTCGCTTGCGTGATCGAGACGGCGAAGGGCTGGGCGCCATGGACATTGGCGCGACTGTGGCGATCCGCCTCGGCGGCAAGCGCGCCCGGCGTGATCTTGCCCGATGGACCATCCAGCAGCAGCAGCTTGGCGCCGCCAGTGAAAAATTCAGGCGCGCCGGCTTCATCGACGGCAATGTGGGCGTGCCGGTGGCAGATCACCGCCCCCCAGGGCGGGCTCAAAGCGGCGAGCGACAAGGCGTTGGCCGCCGTGCCAGTGGCAACCAGAAACACCGCGCAGTTGGTTTCAAACACATCGCGCAGCGCGGCTTCGGCGGCCTTGGTCCAATCATCGCCGCCATAGCTGGGCGCCACGCCGCTATTGGCGCGCGCTATTGCTTCAAGGATCGCCGGATGCGCCGGGGCGGCGTTGTCGGAGGCGAAACTCATGGCGGCGTCTTGCCGGCGGCCCGTTCGGCCATCATGGCGCGCCAGCGGGCAAGATGGGGCAGATCATCGCCCGGCCGCCAACGCATCATCTTGGCGAAATCCATGCCGGCCAAAAGCGTCAGATCGGCATTGGTCAGCCGGTCGCCGGCGACGAAATCGCGAAACGCCAATTCGCGGTCTAGCCATTGGGCGGTGTGCAGCGCGATGTCACGATAATAGTCGGCCACGACGGCGTTTTGGTTCTTCTCCACCTTGGCCAGAACCGGGCTGCCGTGGCGCACCCACATCATCATCGGCATGGTGATCATCAGTTCGGCGCGGCGATCCCACATCTCGATTTCGGCGCGCTCAAAGCCGTCCCGGCCGAACAGATTGGGCTCCGGATAGAGGCTTTCCAGATAGGTGCAGATGGCGCGGCTTTCAGTGAGCGTGCGGCCATTGTCGAGCAGCAGGGTCGGCACCTGGGCAAGTGGCGAGAGCTTGCGGAAATCGGCGTCGCGGTGTTCGCCCTTAGGCAGATCGAGCATCACGACCGGGATGTCGCTGATTGCCTTCTCCGCCAGAAACATCGCCACCCGGCGCGGATTGGGCGCATAGGCCGCCAGATACAATTTCATCGCCCAGCCCTCTATTTCGCAAACATCGCCGCCGGCATCGCCGCTACGATTGCGGCGGTCATCAGGGTCGCCAAGAAGCCTGGCAGCAAAGCTTTCCAAGCCAGCTCCAAAATCACCGGCCGGCGCTCGACGGGATAGAGTTGGGTCAGCCCGCCGACCGTAATGCCGACGCTGGCGACATTGGCAAACCCGCACAGTGCATAGGTCATGATCATCCGTGTCCGGTCTGACAGTTCCGCCGCCGGTATAGCGCCCAGCTTGATATAGGCGACGAACTCGGTGAGGAACAATTTCACGCCGAGCAGATCGCCGGCCTTGTGCGACTCTTCCCAAGGCACGCCGATCAACCAGGCGAGCGGCGCGAAGGCGAAACCAAAAACCCGCTCCAGGCTGAGCTTGGCGCCGGCCACATCCGGCAGCGCCCCCAGGCCGCTATTGATCAGCGCAACGAAGGCGACAAACACGATCAAGGTCGCCCCGACATTGACCGCCACCATCACCCCATCGCCAACGCCGCGGGTAATCGCATCCATCGCGCTGTCATACTTCAAGGACGCGCCGTAATCGACGTCCTGGGATCTTTCATCCGCATTCGGCGGCACCATGATCCGCGCCAGCAACACGCCCGCCGGGGCCGAGATGATCGACGCGACCAGCACGTGACCGGCGGCATTGGGCAGCACGTCCTTCAGGATCGTGGCGTAAGCGACCATCGTTGATCCGGCCACACCAGCCAGCCCCACCGTCATCACCATGAAGATTTCCGAGCGCGTCAGCTTTTCCAGATAGGCTTTGATGACGATCGAGCTTTCGACATTGCCAAGAAAAATGTTCGACGCCACCGCCGTGGCCGAGGCGCCGCCCAGCCCCATGGTGCGCGAAAACAAAAACCCAAATCCGCGGATCACCCATTTCAGAATGCCGATGTGCCACATCAGCGCCGACAGCGCCGCGATCACCACGATCAGCGGCAGCACCTGAAAGCCGAAGATAAAGGGCGGCGCGCCGGATGCGCCCGGCGCCATCCAGGGCTGATCGCCGCCGCCGAGATAACTAAACACGAATTGCGTGCCCTGGCGCGTCGCGCTGGCCAGAGCCTCAACCGCGCCGGAAATGCCGGCGAGCAGCGGCTGGGCATTGGGCAGCGCAAAGATCAGCGCCACGAGGCCCCCCTGCAAAGCGATGGCGCCCACTATCAGCCCAACCGGAAACCGCCTTTTGTTCTCCGAGAACAGCCAGCAGACCAGGATGATAAACACCAGAGCCAACAGGCTGCGGGCATTGTCGAGCGAATAGGTCAAAAGTCGGGCCCCTCTTTCGCGACAGTCTTAAGAAGCGGCAACGATCTCGTCCAGCGTGCGGCGCCGCGCAATCTGTCCATGCCGGCTGAAGCTCTGGTATAAGGGGCGATGTCTGACATTTATCAGCGCCTCGCCGCCCGTCTGGGCCCCCGGGGCTTCTCGACCGATCCTGACGTGCTTGGCCCACACCTCATCGAATGGCGCGGCCGCTATCGCGGAACGACGCCGTTTCTGGCGATGCCGGAAACCACGGCGGAAGTCGCCGATCTGGTGCGGCTGTGCGCGGAGACCAAAACCGCGCTCACCCCGCAGGGCGGCAATACCGGTCTGGTCGGCGGCCAGATCCCGGATGGCGAGGTGCTGCTCTCCTTGAAGCGGTTGAACCGCGTCCGCGCGCTCGATCCGCTGGACGATTCGCTCACCGCCGAAGCGGGCGTGGTCTTGGCCCGGGTGCAGCAGGCCGCCAGCGACGCCGGGCGGCTTTTCCCGCTCAGCCTCGGCAGCCAAGGCAGCGCCACGATCGGGGGCCTGATCTCGACCAATGCCGGAGGCGTGCATGTCGTGCGCTATGGCATGATGCGCGATCTGGTGCTGGGGTTGGAAGTGGTGCTGGCGGATGGAACCGTGCTCGATGGCCTGTCCAGCCTGCGCAAGAACAATACTGGCTATGATTTGAAGCAGCTGTTCATCGGCGCGGAAGGCACACTCGGTATTGTCACGGCTGCAACCTTGAAGCTGTTTCCCAAGCCTGCTGCGCATGTCACTGCCGCAGTCGGGCTGATGCAGGCGTCGGATGCCTTGGCCCTGCTGCACCGCGCCAAAGCCGCAACCGGCGCGCTGGCGGCGTTTGAAGTGATGAACCGTCTCAGCGTCGATCTGGCGGTGAAGCATATCGACGGCGTGCGCGATCCGATCGCAATCGCGCCGGCCTTTGTTGCGCTGCTGGAGTTTGAAGGCGCCGATCTCAATGGCGGGTTGGAAAGCGCGGTGGAGGAGCTGCTGGGCGCCGCGATGGAGGAAAATTTGATCGTGGATGCAGCGCTTGCCCGCTCCGAAGCGCAACGGGCGCAATTCTGGAAGCTGCGTGAAACGATCCCGGCCGCGCACAAGCTGGAGGGCGCGGAGGCCAATCACGATATCGCCGTGCCGGTTAGCGCCAGCCCTGAATTTCTCACAAAGGCGGAAGCGGCGGTGGCGGGCCTGATGCCGGGCGCCCGCATCGTCGCCTTTGGGCATCTGGGCGACGGCAATATCCACTACACCGTGCTGCAGCCGATCGGCGCTGATCCGGCCACGTTTGACGACCGCGCGGCGGCGATCACGCAAGCCGTGCAGCGCATCGCGGTCGATCTCGGCGGGTCAATCTCGGCCGAGCATGGCGTCGGCGTGTCGCGCCGCGATGAGTTGGTGCACTATAAGGCGCCACAGGCCCTGGCGCTCATGAAAACGCTGAAGGCCGCGCTTGATCCTCATCGCATCATGAACCCGCGCGCGATGGTGCAGCCCTAGTGTCAAAGGAAAACGAGATGTTCCGATGGCTCTTGGCCCTGTGCGTCTTCGCGATGCCGGCTTCCGCCGCGCCCGCCAAGCCAAGACCGCCCAAACCGCCGGCGGCTCAAGCGCCCTGCCCGTCGGTGGCGACCAATGGCTCCACCAATGTGGTGACCGCGAAAAACCCGCCGGCCGGCTTGGCGATGGCGGCTGCGCGGTCGCGGTTGAGGGGGCTTCCAATGTGCTGATCAATGGCCGCCCGGCGCTGCGCATCGGCGACAAGGTGACGTGCCCGAATGGCAAGACCGGCGTGGTCACCGGCGGGGCCTCAACGGTGATCATCAATGGAAAGCCGGCCGCGGGGCTGGGCTCCACGATCGTCGGCTGCGACGAGGCAAGCTCGCCGAATCAGGCCGCGCGCCCTATGTCCCGCTTCATGCTGATCCTGCTTTCCCCTGCCAAAAATCTCGATTGGTCGGCCCCGCCGGCGGGCCTTGATATGAGTACGCCGGCATTGGCCAAAGACGCCGCCGCACTTGCCGCTATCGCCAAGAAACTCAAGGCCGCAGATTTGAAACGGCTGATGGAGCTGTCTGACAAGCTCGCCGATCTGAATGTCGCGCGGTTCAAGGCGTTTGCGGCCAAGCCCGCGCCTGAGGCGGTCAAGCACGCGGTGCTCGCCTTCAATGGCGAAGTCTATCAGGGCCTGAAGGCCAAAACGCTCAGCCCGGACGATCTGGCCTGGGCGCAGGATCGCTTGCGGATCCTTTCGGGCCTGTATGGCGTGCTGCGCCCGCTCGATGCGATCCAGCCCTATCGGCTGGAAATGGGCATCAAGATCGCCAATCCGCGCGGCGAAGACCTTTATGATTATTGGGGCGACAGGATCGCCAAGCGCTTGAACGTCGATCTCGCGGGCGGCAATGTGATCGTCAATCTCGCCTCGGACGAATACTTTTCCGCCGTCGACCGCAAGGCGCTGAAAGCCAAGATCATCACGCCGAAATTCCTCGATGTGAAAGACGGCAAGGCCCGGCCGGTGTTCCTGTTCGTCAAGCAGGCGCGCGGCCTGATGGCGCGCTACGCCATAGACAAGCGGATCGACGATCCCGCCGCGCTCGTGAAGTTCAACAGCGGCGGGTACAAGTTCGACGCCAAGGCCTCCAGCGAAACCGATTGGGTGTTTGTGCGCCCGCAACCGCCGCCGGTTGCAGCCAAAGGCAAATCCGCCAGAGGGCAAGACGCATGAGGGGGGCGGGCGATCTCGGCGCCAATGAAATCATCCGCACCCTGAACATGCAGCCGCACCCGGAAGGCGGCCATTATGCCGAGACGTTTCGCGATGCGCCGAGTTCGGACGAAGTGTCGCCATCATCCGGGCGCGCCACATCAACCGCGATCTATTTTCTCTTGCAGGTCGGGGAAGTGTCGCATTGGCATCGGGTCGATGCCGCTGAAATCTGGTTGTGGCATGCCGGTGCACCGCTGGCGCTGAGCATCAGCCCGCCCGATGGGATCGGCGCCGCGGCGGTGCATCTCGGCCCCGATCTGCGCGCTGGCCAACGGCCGCAGGCAATCGTGCCGAAAGATCATTGGCAGGCGGCGGAATCGCTTGGCGCCTGGACCTTGGTGAGTTGCGTGGTGGCGCCGGGTTTCGAGTTCAGCGGTTTCCAGCTCGCCGCACCGGACTGGCGGCCAGCGGCTGGGCCACCGGAACCGCGGTAAGCGGACGCGAAGCAAAGGTCGCGGTCTGCGGGCCGCCCAACACCTGGGCCACCGCCGCCGCACTTGGCCGGCCGGCATAGCCCAAGCTTGGCGCCACGACGACGATCAGCGCGCCGTCCTGGCTGAGCATCGCCGTCGGTTTCTGGCCGACGACCAGAACGACGCGCTGCACCTGGGTGGAGCGGGCGGTGGTCAGTCCTTCCGCGGCGCGGGTGGCGGCGTCCTGCACGATGGCGCCGGCCTGTCCCGCCAACGGCCCCGGGCCGGTGAAGGGAATGCGCCGGCCAAGAGCGCGCACACTGTCACGTTCCAGCTGGGCGAGCCGCGCTTCGGCAGCGCCGGCCGGCGCGCCTTGCGGCTTCAGCATGGTGGCCGGGCCCATCGGCGCGGCGGGCATGCCCATCCGGGCGGCGTCGCGGAAGACAGTCACCCCGCCGATCGATGTGACGCGCAGCACCACCTCGCCGATGTCGGACTTGTACAGCTCATCGCCGCGCGGGCCGGCGACCGGCTTCAGCGCCAGCACCTCGTCCTGGCCGGCGAACTGTAGAAACGCGACCTGCCGCTGCGAACGGTCGAGGACAAATTCGGTCGCCCCATCGGGGGTAGCGAAGCGCAAAGCAGCGGAGCTGTCATTGGCCGGGATGCCGAACAGGCCCTGGGCCATGACGGACGGTTCGGCTTGGACGGCGGCGGCCGGCACGAAACTGAGCGCGATGGCCAGAGAGGCCCGAAGGCGCACACGCGCAAACTGCGGCGGAGGAGATTCGATCATGGTCCGGACAAACGCCTTGAGACCTGGGCATATTTTGGGCAGCCCCTGTGGGCGCACAGCTGCACGGCCGCGGGTGTGGCCGTCAAGCCACGACTTCCCTAACGAGAAGGTGAAAGACGTCGCCACGGACCGGCTCCAGTCAGACCGCCTGACCGGGCGAGTATACATTTACAATGGTCGCACCTCGGTTAATGGACCGGCGCGCTCATTCCGCGATCAGCTTGCAAGCCATCGCTGGGGCGGCAATCGTGTCGTCAAAGTTGCCGCCCGACAAGCGCTTGCTGGCGCTTGCTAGGCGTGCGGGTGGAATGGACATTGATCGGCGACCCAAGCCCTTCCCTGAAGGTCGCCAAAGGGGAAAACTGCTTGAGCGCCGCCCCAAAAGACGACTTGCGCGACATCGTGCCGCGCAGGTTGAGAACAATGCTATGGGTAGGTTAACAACGTTAAACAGATCCAACGGGGGTTGTGATGCGTCGCTCTGCTTTGTGCTTGTTTGCCGCCGCTTTGGCTTTGACGACCACCGCCCACGCCCAAACCGCCGGGGTCAGCGGCCTGCCCGTAGAAGCGACGGCAGGCAATTGCTATGCCCGGGTGACCGCGCTCAATCCCCAGCAGGTCGTGGTTGAAGACGTTATCGACACGCCCGCCCGCACCGAACAAAAGTTCATTCCGGCGCAATATGCCGAAGTCGAAAACGAAGTGATCGTTAAAGAGGCGTCCAAGACCGTGCGGGTGGTTCCAGCCACCTATCGCACGATCACCGAAACCGTGGTGGTTGAGCCGGCTCGCACCGAAACCCGGGTGATCCCGGCAGTCACCGAAATGGTCGATGAGCGCGTTGTCGTGCGTCCGGCCTACACGACGTGGAAGCCGGGCAAAGGCGCGTTCGGGCGCACCTTCACCGCAGGCTCCAATCTGATGACAGCCGATAAGCTCGCCGCCGAAACCCAGATCGGCGAACTGATCTGCCGCGTCGAAGCGCCGGCCGAATACGCCACCGTCAAGCGCGTCCGCGTCGTGCGTCCGGAACGAACCGAAACGATCGAGATCCCGGCCCGCACCGCCACCGTCACCCGCCAGGTTGTCGATCGGCAGGCCCAGTTTATCGAAGAGGCGATCCCGGCGGTGACGCAGAAGGTCAAAGCCCGCCAACTCCTTGCGCCCGCCCGCACCGTAGAGGTCGTCATCCCGGCGACCTATCGCAAAGTGAAGCGGATCGTTCAAACCGAAGCACCGCAAGCGGTGTGGCGCCCTGTGCTGTGCCAAACCAATGGAACGCCGGATCACATCCGCCAGGTGCAGCGCGGCCTTGCCGCCGCCGGCTTCTACAAAGGCCCGATCGACGGCGCGTTTGGCCCGGCGACGGATGCGGCGATGGAAGCGTTCCAACGCGCCCGCGGTCTCGCTGTCGGCTATCTGACGATGGAGACCTTCGAGGCGTTAGGCGGACGGCTGTAGCGTTACAGTTTCGCTTCCACGGTTTCGGCGCGCGCATCGGCCAAAGCGGCGTCGATGCGCGCCATCCAGAACCCGCCTGACCAATTGCCGGAGATTGACCAGATTCCGTCGATGCGCATGAAGTCGGCGCTGGCGACACCGTCATAGATGATGTCGTGATTGGCCCCACCGGTCCCATCCATGGACTTCACGAACCGCACCTGAAGCCCGGTGCGGACACCGATCAGATCGGCGAACAAGCGCGCCGCCGCCGGATCGGCAAACGTACTGGGCTCATCGATCTCGCCGACCAGGGCCCCGTCGCGATCCTCGATCGTGGCGCTAAACGCCACCGCCAGCGCGCCCGACATCGGATAGAGATAGGCCCCGGCCCAATAGCCGGTTAGCTTGGACAAGCGGGCCGGCGCAGCGGAAGACATGGGTCGAATGTATCATGACGCCACGGCGATTGGATGGCGGCTTTTGTCTCTCGCCCCGCCTCCCTCACCACTTTATCAGCGCCCTCACCCCCTGCCCCCTCTGCCGGCGGGAGAGGGGGTGAAGCGCATAACCTACGCCATTGCCTTATCCAGATTGGTCGCAACCGCATCGAGGAAGCCCTCGGTGGTGAGCCATTTCTGCGTATCGCCAATCAGCAACGCAAGATCTTTGGTCATTAAGCCCTGCTCGACGGTATCGACCGTGACCTTCTCCAGCGTATCGGCGAACTTGGCCAATTCGGCGTTGTTGTCGAGCTTGGCGCGATGGGCCAAACCGCGCGTCCAGGCAAAGATCGAGGCGACTGAATTGGTGCTGGTCGGCTCACCCTTCTGATGCTGGCGATAATGGCGCGTGACGGTGCCGTGGGCGGCTTCCGATTCCAACACCTTGCCGTCCGGCGTCAGCAGCACGCTTGTCATCAGGCCGAGTGAGCCGAAGCCTTGCGCCACACTGTCGGATTGCACATCGCCGTCATAGTTTTTGCACGCCCACACAAAGCCGCCGCTCCATTTCATGGCGCTGGCCACCATGTCGTCGATCAGGCGATGTTCGTAGGTGATGCCGGCAGCCTTGTATTGGTCGGCGAATTCCTTCTCGAACACATCGGCGAAGATGTCCTTGAAGCGACCGTCATAGACTTTCAGAATCGTATTCTTGGTCGAGAGATAGCAGGGGAATTTCCGCATCAGCGCATATTGCAGGCTGGCGCGGGCGAATTCGGTGATGCTGTCGTCGAGATTGTACATGCCCATGGCGATGCCGGCGCCGGGAGCTTTGAACACTTCCTTCTCGATCACCTGACCGTCATCGCCTTCGAATTTCATCGTCAGCTTGCCCTTGCCCGGGAACTTGAAATCCGTGGCGCGGTACTGGTCGCCGAAGGCGTGGCGGCCAACAATGATCGGTTGCGTCCAACCCGGCACCAGACGCGGCACATTCTGGCAGATGATCGGCTCGCGGAAGATCACGCCGCCCAGAATATTGCGGATCGTGCCGTTCGGGCTTTTCCACATTTCCTTGAGATTGAATTCCTTCACCCGGGCCTCGTCCGGCGTGATCGTGGCGCACTTGACCGCCACGCCGTGCTTTTTGGTGGCGTTGGCGGCGTCGATCGTGACCTGATCATTGGTCGCGTCGCGGTGTTCAACGCCAAGATCGTAATAGTCGAGCTGAATGTCGAGATAGGGATGGATCAGCTTGGCCTTGATCAGATCCCAGATGATCCGGGTCATTTCATCGCCGTCCATATCGACAACGGGATTGGCGACTTTGATCTTCGACATGGGGGCTCCTTGGCCGGCGTTTCGGGTCTGGCGCCTGTTTAGCGGGGTTTGGCCGATGGGCAAGCGGGGCGGCGCGATCAAAACACGCTATGGGCGCCGCGGTCGCGATCGGCTTCGCCTGAAACCAGCCGGGCATAATGGTCAAACAGGGTGTCGCGCCCGGCTGAGGGGGTCGCGTCGGCGTCATAGCGGCCGGCCGCGCCGTCCCACACCAGCATCGACTCCGTGGCGTAATAGCGCCCGATCCGGGCCAGCTCCGCCTTGTCGCGCAGCGGCGCGAACACGGTTCCGAGCGCCGCCAATGTCCAGACGATCGCGTCCAGCATGGCCACCGGAACCGAAGCAAAGCGCGCCGGCTTGCCGAGCAGCGCAAACAGATGCTCGCCCTGTGCGCGCGGGGTGATCGCAGGCCCCGGCCCGCCAATCGGCAGCACCTTGTTGCGCAGTGCCGGATCGGCGACGCAGTCGGCCAGATAGGCGCCGAGATCGCGATCGCTGATCGGCTTGCAGGCTGTGGCGCGGCCATCGCCAAAGACCAGAAACGGCTTGCCGCGGCGCAGCCGATCAATCTGGCCCGACAGCGATTTGAAATAGGCCGTCGCCCGCACGATTGAATACTCCATGCCGCTGGCGATCAGCGCGGATTCAAACGCGAGCTTGGCGTGCTGAAACGCCAGACGCGGCTTCTGCACGCAGATCGCCGACAGCAAAACGAAGTGGCCTATTCCGGCCGCACGTGCGGCCGCAAGCGCCCCGGCTTGGGCGTCATGATCGACCGCCCAGGCGTCTTTCGGCGCGCCAGTACGCGAGGCCATGCACGACACGATCGTATCAAAGCGCTCGCCGCGCAGACCGTCGCGGGCCAGGGCCGCGCTGTCGGTCGCATCGCCAAACCGGACCTGCGCACCGGCAAACATGCCGCTTGTGCGATCTGCGCCGGGCCGAACGAAGCATACGACATCATGGCCGCGCGCGACCAGCGCCGCCACGCAGGCCCGCCCGATGGCGCCGGTTGCGCCGAGCATGAAAATGCGGCGCGGCGGGAGGTTTGAAAGGGCTGCAGGGTCGATCATGCTGGTGCGCGATGTTATGATCCGGATGCTGATTGATTTCAATCGGGCGCAGGCGCGGATCAGCCAGCCGCGCTCATCCGGTAATGCGCCGCCAGCGCGGCCAGATGATAGGCGTTACGCGAGCGCGCGTGCGCGTCAAAGCGCGCGATCTTGCCGCCAGGCTCCAACAACAGCGCGCGCAAGCGCTCCGGCCGATCGAGCGCGGCGAGTGCGTCTGCCCACGGCGTGCCAGCGGCGGCGTCTTGAATGGTTTTCAACCGCGCCGCGCTTTCGGACTTGAATTTGAAGAATTTCCGGCTTTGCGGAAACAGGATGATCAGCTTATCGGCGTGATGGCGGTCAAGAACGTTTTCCAACTCCCAGCCAACCCAATGCGTCACCCCGCTCATGAGCACGATGACGCGGGCGCGATCCATCCAATCGATCACCCGGGCCTGCCATTGATCGTCGCTGAGCAGTGCGCGCGCCGCGCCAATCTCCAGCGTCTTGTCCTTCGGGTTGCCGATCGCCACGAACGGACCGATCTTGCTGAAGTGCGCAGCCAGGCGCGTCTCCAAGGACCAGTCCACCAAAGCCGCCGAACTCATCTGGTAGCTGATCTTTTCGTCATCCTGGAAAGAGCGCAGGAAAAGAATCGGCGAGCGCACATCAAAGGCCAGAAGCTTGTCGGCGTCGGGCTGGAAATCGCGCCGGGCAAAGATGAAAAACAGAAAGCCGGCTTCGGAAAGTTGATTGAACATCCGAAACCAGTCGCGATCGAAATAGATTTCGTTCGGCACAAGTTGAATGCCCGCCATCCAGGCCAAACCGATTGCCGCCAAAGCCCGCCCGCGCCAGGGCCGCTTCGGCGGCGCTTTGAATTTGTCCGCATCCGGACTTTCCTGCGCTTTTAGGGCGCGCATCATCCGCCCCGTCGTGGCGCCCAAGCCTTTAATCTTAACGCCGCGCGCGAAGGCCAATGCGATCATCGCCGCCAGCGTGATGCCGAAAATGCCGATGCCGACAAGGCTGCCAAAGGCGATCGCCCTCTGCTCGCCGTCGTCGGAACTGAAAGTATTCCAATCGACATTCATGACGATCGCCCAGGTCAGAAACGCACCAAGCAACGCCATCAAGGCCAACGACAGAAGCGTGAACGGCTGGATCACCGCATGCAGCACGGAGATATTGCGAAACGCGATCACCCCGCCAAAGGCAAAGATCGCCAGCATGACGGCGCGAAAGACGAGGTCCATCACCACGTCGATATTGCCCAAGTCCAAAGCCAACGCGCCGGTCGTGAGGATCACCTTGCCGAACTCCACCACCTGGCCAACGCAAATGCCCGCCGCCATCACCAGGATCGCGACATTGGCGAGCGCAATAAACCCAAACGGCGCGGCCGCGCCCGCAACATCGATCACGGCGGTGTCTTCGCGCGCAGGCGGCTTCTTGGACATGGCTTCCAACTCCCCTTGCCTCAATCGTAGCGACGTTAACACGCGCGACACAAGCACAGACTGGAGACAAGCCGAGACTGAACGTAGGCTGCCCTTCAATCATATTGCGAGGCAAAGACGAATACAGCAGGCGCCCTTGCCCAACCCCAAAACGCAAACGGGCCGATCCGCCAGGATCGGCCCGTCCGCTTTCGTCCGTGTTCGGATGATCAGAACTTGAACACCAGGCCGGCGCGCAGTTCGCCGCCGCGATAGTCGGCCTTGGCGACATAGTCGATGCCGTTCAGCGCCGCGACGCTGCGCACGGTGGCGTTGCCAGCGGCGGTGACGGTCTGGTCGCCCAGATCGGTGTAGAGATATTCGCCGCGCAGGATGATCCGATCGGTGGCCTTGAATTCGGCGCCGGCGCCGAGTGTCCAGCCGGTGAGGGTTTCCTTTTTCTCGCCGGTCCAAGCAACCGTCGGCGCGCCATTGGCAACGACGCTGGCGATCGTCTTGACGCGCCCGACTGCAAGGCCGCCGGTGCCATAGATCAAGGCGCGATCGCTGACGGCAACGCCAAGCCGGCCGCGCAACGTGCCGCGCAGGCCGTAATCCTTGCGTGCCGAGGTGGTGATGCCCGCCGGGGCAAGGCCCGGGATCGGCGCGCCAGAGAACGACGCCGACTTATCGTCGCCGCCATCGACCAGATCGCCTTCGATGCCCCAGATCAGGCCGCCAGCGGATGCGAACGTGTAGCCGCCCACAAGGCCATACGTAAGGCCGCCGGTTTTCGGCTTCAGCTCATTGGGCGCGATGGTCGGCGTGAGCGTGCGGAACGCCGTCGTGCCGATGGTTTCCACCTTTCGCTCGGTTCCGGCCTGGCCACCCAGCAGGACGCCGCCATAGAGGCCCTGCCAATCGTCCGCCGCCGCGACGCCCGCGCCAAAGGTCATTGCTGCGGCCGCAACCGCGGCCATCAAAAACTTACGCATGTCTGTTCTCCGAATTCTTCGGTCCGTTCGGACCTGGTCAGTCCATCGACGCTCACCGCCCCATCACGGTCTCCGCCTTATCGCCCTACCTAGCCACGGCTTTTTATATGTCAACCGCTATATGTTAACTTCTTGGTAAATGTTCGCGCGTGGGGCGCTAAGGCGGTGCGGATTTCCCCACATGCTCGCCGATTGACCACGAGGCGGCGGACATTGTCCGTGTTCGGATAAACGTCGCGCGCTTTGGCGCAGGCCGCGTCACGCGTTCAAGCCAGAGAGCCAGTCCAACACAAGGCGCGTCACCTCCTGTGGCCGCTCCTGCTGGGTCCAGTGGCCGCATCCTTCCAGAAGATGCAGGCCGCGCAAATCACTGCAGTGCGCGCGCATCATCGCCTGCCAGTCAATGCCGGGAAACGTCTTCAGCACCAGATCGCGCGTGCCGCCGATAAACAGCGACGGCTGGGCGATCACGCGATCCTTGAAGCGCGCTAAGAACGCGAAATCGCGGTGATGGTTGCGATAGCGATTGAGCGGCCCGCGGAAGCCCGAGGCGGCAAATTCGGCTGTGTAGTAGTCTTCATCAGCTTGGCTCAGCCATGCCGGAAAGGGATCAGGATCCGGCAAGCGATGCAGCAGACTGTCGCCATGTTTTTTGTCGAACGGCCAGGTTCCGTCCGGCGCCTCGCCGCTGATGGCATAGAGAAACTTGCGCAAGGCGGCGCGCGGATCGGCCTCCAATTCGAGTTCCGCCACGCCCTCGTCCTGGAAATAGACCTGATAGAAAAACAAGCCGCGGGCAGTGAAAATCTGATGCGCGAAGTCAAGAAACGGCAGCGCCGGCGGGCCGGTAAAGGGCACCGACAATCCGGCCACGGCGGCCACTCTCTCCGGCCGCGTCAGGGCTGTGTTCCACACGATCGGCGCGCCCCAATCATGGCCAATCAGGATCGCTTGGCCGCCGGGATTGAGATGATCGATCACGCTGGCGACATCGCCGATCAGCGTTTCCAGATCATAGGCGGCGACCGCGTGCGGCTTGTCGGAGCCGCCATAGCCGCGCACATCGATCGCGCACACGCGATAGCCGGCGCCGGCCAAAGGCCCAATCTGATGGCGCCAGGAATACCAGCTTTCGGGAAAGCCATGCACCAGGACAATCAACGGCCCATCGCCAGCGATGCGCGCGCGCAGTTTCACGCCATTGCGGACGATCCATTGAAAATCACTCATCGCGGCAGTGTCGCGCGTCGGCGCGCGCGGTCAAGCCGGCGCGGCGGTCAGGCGTGGGGCGCGAACGGGCTTCTGAGTCGCCAGTGCAGCGGCCAAGGCGTCATCGGCGCCGCCCAAATGCGCGCGGCTGATAAACACGGGCGTTTGGCTGACCGGCGTTGACTGGAACAGCAACACATACATGTCGTCGTAGCGGCGCCATCTGGTCAGCGTCGCCCAATCGAAGGCGGTTTCGCAAATGTCGCGACAACGCACCGATTGGCCAAGTACGATCTCCACCTGCGTCGCCATTGGCCGGGCGCGCAAGCCAAACCACAGACTGACCGTCTCCATCGGAATATGCAGTGTTCGGATCATCACCGCCGCCAAAGCGCAACACATCAGCGCCGATAGCGTGACAGCCGGGAAGCCAAACTCGGCCAGAACGTCGCGATTGGCGCTCAATTGCCAGACCACCATCAGGGAGACCGCCACGATGTCGAGCACGCTGAACCGGCGCCAGTCCTGGGCGACCTCGAAATAGCACCGCAGCGCACCGCGGCGCAGAAAGCCCTGATCGGGCTGAAAGCGATAGGAGATCATCCGCGCTGCATAGCTGGCGCAGCTTAAAGTTGAGTGTGAGCAAAGGGTTAATGGCTGATTTCAGACTCTGCGCAGCCGGCCCTGTTCGCCGCCGCGCTAAACCCCGTCGCGGATCTGGGCCCGGGCAGTGTCCATGAAATCGGCCATGTGCTGGCGGATCTGATGGTCGGACTGGGCCACGCCGGCGGCGTCGAAGTCCTTGCGAACCTTACGAAAAACGTCGTCTTCGCCGGCCTCTTCGTAGTCGACCATGACGACCTCTTTGGCGTAGGCGTTGGCGTCTTCGCCGGATTTGCCCAACAGACCGGCCGCCCACAGGCCCAGAAGCTTGTTGCGGCGGTTCATGGCTTTGAACTCAAGGTCTTGATCGAGCTCGAATTTCTTTTCCTGTGCGCGCTTGCGTTCGTCGAACTCACTCATGATTTGGGCTCCAGGGCAGTCCAGGCGTCCCACTGATAGCCGCAGACCAGCCCGGCTTCAACGGATCGCAGCCGAAACCGCAATCAACGTGTTGTGGGGCGTTGCCGGCTCATCTAAGTGTGGGGGGTGGGGTCGAAGCGCGAATCCGTCGATAAGCCCGGCCCCCCCGCTGAGCGCGCGGCCCCGCCGCGCCTTTGGAGGACAAAATGTCCACACGCCGCAAGAAGATCTACGAAGGTAAAGCCAAGATTCTGTATGAGGGCCCCGAGCCCGGCACCATCATCCAACACTTCAAGGACGATGCGACGGCCTTCAACGCCCAGAAAAAGGCGATCCTGGAAGGCAAGGGCGTGGTCAATAACCAGATCAGCGCCTTCATTATGCAGAACCTCAACGCCATCGGCGTGCCGACGCATTTCATCAAGCGGATGAACATGCGCGAGCAGCTTGTGCGCGAAGTGGAGATCATCCCGCTAGAAGTGATCTGCCGCAACATCGCCGCCGGCTCGATCAGCACGCGCCTTGGCTTGGCTGAAGGTACGCCGCTGCCGCGCTCAATCGTGGAATTCTGCTACAAGAATGATGCGCTGGGCGATCCGATGGTCGCTGAGGAGCACATCACCGCGTTCAACTGGGCCTCAACCCAAGAGATCGACGATGTCATGGCGCTGACGCTGCGGGTGAATGATTACCTACACGGCATGTTCGGCGCCGTCGGCATCCGACTAGTCGATTTCAAGCTGGAATTCGGCCGCCTCTATGAAGGTGACATGGTGCGCACCGTCATCGCCGACGAGATCAGCCCAGACAGCTGCCGCCTGTGGGACGTGCAGACCAACGAGAAGATGGATAAGGACCGTTTCCGCCGCGACCTCGGCAATGTCACTGAAGCTTATACCGAAGTTGCACGCCGCCTTGGCATTTTGAAAGCAGCTGCGGGCGGCGGCGATCTCGTGCATTAATAGCACGTCATGACGTCCAGTTTAGAATTTGTCGGAAACTGGACTTTCTGCAGTTTCTGCAGCGCAAATCTCTTGTTTGAGAGTGCAAATTTGCGATACGCCCGTTGCGCGGGTGCACGGTCTATCCCGGCCACAACCGCAGGGGCTGAGGAATGAAAGCGATCGTCACGGTCGGTCTCAAGGCTGGGGTCTTGGACGCGCAAGGCAAGGCTGTTGCCAACTCGCTTCGCTCGCTCGGCTTTGCCGGCGTGCAGGAAGCGCGCATCGGCAAAATCATCGAGATCGATCTGCCGCCGATGGAGCTCGCCGACGCTGAGCGCGAAGTGCGCCAGATGTGTGAAGAATTGCTCGCCAACACGGTGATCGAAAGCTACCGCTTCGAAATCGCCGCTTAGTCGCCCGTGAATTACCCGCAACCCCATGAGTGAATGAGCCAATATTCCCGATCCGCCGCAGAACGCTTGCCGGTTTTGCGCAGCTTTCCTGGCGAAATCTTGCAATATCTGCGAAGCGTGATTGCATGCTTTCGGCGTTTTGCGGGAGGCGACAGATGCGGCCGAAGCAGGTGGGCGGAACCGGGCAGACCGATCTTTTCCGGTCGCGTTTGGATCAGATCCTCGATCTTGAGCACCCGATCTTGAGCACC
>JBEIHY010000046.1:0-26104 GCA_040381035.1 Hyphomonadaceae bacterium | reverse complement strand
GCCTCGAAAAGGTCAAAACCGAATGGACGCTTGTAAGCCTCGCATACAATTGCCGGCGCATGGTTAGTCTCAGGGCGGCCTGAGCCGCCCGCTTTGCAGCCCAAATACACCCAGAATGACGCCAGACCGACAGGCTGCTAGCCTTCCGCCGGATGCCGATGCGACGGCCGCGGGGATTGCAGCGCGCTTCCACATCGATCCGATCCCCTGGTTTCACCGCACGGAAGATGTCGATGGGCTGCCGGCCTTAGCAATTGCGGTATGGGGCGGTAAAAGAAGCGAGGTCGCCTATGGCAGCTGGGCGGGCGCGGTGCGCCGCACGCTTGATCCCTTGGGCTTGGTGCAAAAAGGCGGGCTTTGGTATCTGGTCGCGGCTTGGCGCAAAAAGCCGCGCACCTATCGCGTAAAGAATTTTCGTGAGCTGAAGGTGTTGGCCGCGCCCGCGCGCCGGCCAGCGCGGTTTGATCTTGCCGCGTTCTGGCAAGCCTCGGCCGAGCGCTTCGAGGCCGGGCTCCTGGCCCAGCACGCGCGGGTGCGCATTTCGCAGGAGGGCGAGCGGATCCTGCGCGCGGTGATGCCGGTCGGCGCCGAGATGGTCGCGCGGACGCGCAAACCGTGTGCGCAAGAAGGCTGGAGCGAAGCTGAGTTGCCTTTTGAGACGCTGGATTATTCCGCCCGGCAATTGTTGCGGCTTGGCTGCGAGGTCGTCGTTTTGGCGCCGGAGGCCTTGCGCACGGCGGTGATTGCAGAGGCCCACGCGGTGCGGGCGCTGTATCGCAAGCGGCCCGCACGGCGGGCGCGCGGCGCTACCTGATCTTCAGACCCTTGGGCACGAAGTCGACGCAGAAGCCGTCTTCAATATAGCGCGACACTCGGCCAAAGGACGTGCCGACCTGAACCCAGGCATCAATTGGCGGGCGTTGCTTTTTGGTGGCGAGCGCGACGCCGACCATGGAGAAATCAAGCACCGTGCAGGTCAGCGTGCCGCCGCCATCAATCTCGATCTCGATTTCTTCGCGGCCGGGATAACGGCGCATCCGGCGGTGTTCGCTGGAGGCGAGGCCGAGATTGGCGGCGTTGAGGCGCCAGGTGATGGTTTCGATCACCCGCTCGGTCTTGTGTTGGGTGATGGCGAATTGCACGCCGAAGGCGCCGTCTTGCGTTGGACGGCAGACCTTCGCGGGCAGGCGGCCAAAATCGTCGAGATAAATCACCACATCGGCGCCGAGCGGGATGGTTGCTTCGGCCTCGATCAGCGCGCCGCCGCCGGAAACATTGACCAAGCGGCAGGTCTGCTCAAACCCGGACTTAGTGTCGAGCACGCGGCCCGGCCCAATCAGATCGAACCGCGCGAAACGGCGGCGATCTTGGCCGCGCCGCAAGCTTGGCTGTGGGGCAGTGGAACCGGTAGACAAGGGACGCACTCCTTCAATCGCCATCTAGGGGGGGGCTGGTGAACAAAGTCTTTACCATTCGGCCGCTTGCCCTGCGGCCAGGGTGACGGCAGTGTCAGGTTTGCGCGGCGCGTCAGACGCCGCCGGGAGGCCTATCTGTGTCGCAACCGACCCGCACATTCGATTACGTCATCATCGGCGCGGGCAGCGCCGGCTGCGTCCTCGCCAACCGCTTGAGCGAGGATCCGAATGTGACCGTGGCGCTGCTGGAGGCCGGCGGCAAGGATGACAGTATCTTGATCAAGATGCCGGCTGGCGCGGGCGAGTTGTTCAAGAACAAGGGCGCCCAAAACTGGGGCTTTGAAACCGCCCCGCAGGCGCACATGAATGGCCGCAAGCTGTGGTGGCCGCGCGGCAAGGGCTGGGGTGGCTCAAGCTCGATCAATGGCATGATCTATATCCGCGGCCATGCCCGCGATTATGATCAGTGGCGCCAGCTAGGGCTTGCCGGCTGGGGCTATCGTGACGTGCTGCCCTATTTCAAACGCTCAGAGCACATCGAAAGCGGCGGCAATGAATGGCACGGCGATGGCGGGCCGCTTTGGGTCAGCCATCCCAAGTCGGGCAATCCGCTGTATCGCGCCTTCATTCAGGCCGGCAAACAGGCGGGCTATCCCTACACGCAGGACTTTAACGGCCGCCAGCAGGAGGGCGTTGGGCCCTATCAGCTCACCATCCGCGAGGGCGAGCGGTGGAGCGCGTCTTTTGCTTATCTCCACCCGATCCTTGGCCAGCGGCCGAACCTGGCGATCATCAACCAGGCGCAAGCCACCCGCATCGTGATTGAGAACGGCCGCGCGGTTGGCGTGGACTATGCCGCCGGGCCTGGAAAGCCGACAGCGCGCATCATGGCGGCGCGCGAAGTTTTGCTATCAGCCGGCGCGGTGCAGAGCCCGCAGATCCTGATGCTGTCGGGCATCGGTCCGGCCGATCATTTGCGCGCGATGAACATTCCGGTCGTGCTGGAAGCGCCCGATGTGGGCGCCAATCTGCAAGATCATCTCGACGTCACCGTGATCCACGAATGCACACAAGAAATCACGGCTTATTCCGGCCAGAAAGGCTGGCGCAAGCCGGTGGTGGGGCTGAACTATATGCTGCGCAAGCAGGGGCCGGGACGGTTCAATTATCTCGAGGCCGGCGGCTTTCTGAAAACCCGCGGCGAGTTGGATCGGCCCGATGTGCAGCTGCACTTCGTCAACGCCATTATGATCGATCATGCGCGGGTGACTGTCGAGAAAGACGGCTATACCGTCCATGCCTGCCAGTTGCGTCCGGAAAGCCGCGGCACGGTGCGTCTGGCCAGCAATGATCCCTTCGCCTATCCGTTGATCGACCCCAATTACCTCGCCACCGAAAACGACCGCCGCACCATGCGCGACGGCGTGCGGATGGTGCGCGACATTTTGCGCCAGGAGGCGCTCACGCCCTTCCGCGGCCCAGAACTTCGTCCGGGGCCGGACAAAGTGTCGGATGCCGACATTGACGCCTTCATCCGCGAAACCGGTGAGACCATTTATCACCCGGTCGGCGCCTGCCGCATGGGCGCAGACGACCGCGCCGTACTTGATGAAGCGCTGAAGGTGCGCGGCATTGCCGGCCTGCGCGTCGTGGACGCTTCCGCCATGCCACTGCTGGTCGGCGGCAACACCAATGCGCCCACCATCATGCTGGCCGAAAAGGCCGCCGACATGATCCGCGGCTTGCCGGCGCTGCCGGCCGAAGACGCCCCGATTGCGGAAGATGCCCGCGCAGCGTGAGGGCGCTTTGGCATCGTGAAACGGCGCGGCCCTGTTCGTGGTCCAGGCTTACAACGCGTCCCGATTTCCAAATGCCTTGATCCCTGGCCCGGCCCGCGGCCGACCCGGGAGCTATCACTGACTTGATGACGGCCAGGCGGGCTCTCGCGCGCGCTCTTGAACCGCGCCCCCAGCTGCGCCACACAAACCCATGACCCGCGCCCCCGACATGCCCCCGCCGATTGAAGAGCCGTGGCCGGCTTTGTGTCTGGTGCGTCCGCAGATGGGTGAGAATATAGGGGCTGTCGCGCGGGTGATGCTGAATTTCGGGCTCACCCAATTGGTGCTGGTGGAGCCGCGCGATCGGTGGCCCAACCCCAAGGCCCAAGCAGTCGCCAGCGGCGCCGACAAAGTGCTCGACGCCGCCCGGATTGAATGGACGATTGAAGCGGCCCTGGCGCCGGCCACTTTGGTTGTCGCCACCACTGCGCGGCCTCGGTTGTTGGAAAAGCCGGTCTGGGGCCCGCGGGAGGCGGCGCAGAATCTGTGCGCGGCTGTGGCCGCCGGCGAACGCCCGATCGTAATGTTCGGCGGCGAGGCCAATGGCTTGAGCACCGATGATGTCGCCCGCGCAGACGTGATTTTGACCTATCCGGTTAATCCGGGTTTTGCGTCGCTCAATCTGGCCAATGCGGCGGCGGTTTTTGCGGCCGCGATCGGCGAGGCGCGCCAGGCGGCCGCGCTGCCGGCCTGGTTTCGCCCGACCGACGGCCCGCCAGCCACGCACGGCGAACTAGACGGCCTGTTCCACCATCTGGAAACCGAACTGACCCGCGGACGGTTTTATCATCCGCCCGACAAGGAAGCGCTGATGAAACAAAATCTCCGCAGCCCATTTCTGCGCGCCCGTTTGAGCCAACAGGAAGTGCAGACCCTGCGCGGCGTGATCAAGGCGCTGACGATCGGGCGGGGCGGGCGCAAGCTGTCCGCGCAAGACGACTGATCGGACACATTCCCGTGCGGCGCGAAATCAGCTAACGGATGACCTGTGCTTGGTCGCTTTCTTTCGCTCTGGTCGCCGGGACGTTCTGAGTCGGCTGCGCCGTGGGATGGCCGCCCTGTGGCCGATGCGGAGCTGTATTGGGCTCGCGCCCGTGCTGAGTTCGCCGACCGCCAGAAAAAGGTCGCTAAAGAGTTCGGCCTGAGCGGCGCAGCCTGGCAGGTTGATCAGAATGCCGGCCTGATCTGGTTTCATCGCCCCGATGGCGCAGTGCTGCGCGCGCCGGTGCAGATTGTCGGCAGCTGGAACCCGCGCGCGGAAACCTTCACCTGGGGCTGGGATCATCCCAGCGTGCATCTGCGCTTGCGCTCGGCCGCCGAACACACCCGCTGGTTTGGCGACAAGCACGCGATCGCCCCTTTGACTGATCGCCAGATCCCGGCCGACGAGACCGAGGCCTGGACCTATACCGCGCTCGCCTGGAAGCTCGATGGCGCGGTCGGCGCCTATCGCGGCCCGATTGACCAGGGCCCGGTCCTGTTCATGACATTGGGCAAAATCCGCCGCGAATAGCGCCCCGCTATTGGGCATTCAGCGCGATCAGCGGTTTTTGGGTTGCGGCGCGCAGGCCCGGAAAGAAGCCGCCCAGGAATCCGATCACCAGCGCCACGATGATTGCCCCGCCGATCAAGGCCGGGCTCATCTCCAGCCGGAACGCCACCTGAGTGAAGCCTTGCCCAAGCGTGGAGGCCGACATGCCGTTGAAGAACAGCGCCATCAAGCCAGACCCGAGCAGGGCCCCGATCAAGGACAAGACAAGCGCTTCCGCCATCGTGCCCATGAAGGCCGAGAAACCGGAAAAGCCAATGATCCTGAGTGTCGCAATTTCAGCCGCGCGCGCAGAGACCGACGAATACATCGTGTTCCATGCGCCGGCCAAAGCGCCGATCGCCATTAATGTCCCCAAGACATAGCCGATGATCGTAATTGTTCGCCCCGAGCTGGAAGCCTGCTCGGCGAAATAATCAAACTCACTTTGCGCTTTGACGCCTTTCAGCCGCGGATCGGCTTTGGCGGCGGCGAGGAATTTGGCGAGGCCGGCTTCCGACGTCATCACCACGCGCGCGGTTTGAAACGAGGAGCCGCGATTGAACAAGCTCTGGACCACGGGCGCATCGGCCCACAATTCCGATTCCAGCGCCGAGCCGGGCGATTCAAACACGCCAACCACTTTCCAGGTATTGCTGCCAAAGCGCACGGTTTTGCCGAGTTCATAGCCGGAAAACTCGCGCAGCAGCCCAGCGCCAACGACGATCTCGTTGGAGCCCGGCGTGAACATTCGGCCCTCCTTGATGCGGATTTGTTTGCGGACCGCCAGACCTTCTGCGCCGAGCCCGCGCAAAGGCAGGTTCGCCTTGGTTCCCGACGAGCGCTTGATGCCGTCGACGACGACATACAATTCCGCCGACAGGCGCGGGCGCCCGTCAGCGCCGCGCGCCACGCCCGGCAGTTCTTCCAGGAGATTGATTTGCTCGCGCGACAAGACGCTGTTCAGTTCTGCACCGGCCCCATCGCGGATGACAATGGCGACGTCGCGCGCGCCTGCGCCCTGCAAGGTTTGGCGCAGGCCGTTTACCAGCGACAGAAACCCGAGAAGCACGGCCACCACCAGAGCGATGGCGATCACCGTTGCGCTCGACATCCACAGCCGTTGCGGGATCGAGCGGATGTTCATGGCGATGACGGCGCCGGTTTGGTTGAGGATCGACATGGGCGACAAATTCTCCGAACCCGGAAGATGAAATCAGCGCCGATTGAGCGCGTCGATAATGCTCATGCGCAGGGCCGACAGCGCCGGAATGAGGCCGGTGATGAGGCCAAGAAAGATGGCAAGACCCAAGGCCATGGCGGCTACAATCGGCTGCATCTCCAGGCGCCCAAACTGCCCTCCGCCCGAGCCCAGCGCTCCGAGTGCGAGCCACGCGACGCCAAAGCCAAGCGCGGCCCCCATCAGTGCCAGAAGCAGGCTTTCACTGAGCACCATGCGCAGCACCCGCGGGCCGGAAAAGCCGAGCGTCTTCATCACGCCGATCTCTTTGGTCCGTTCGCGCACGGCTGTGACCATGGTGTTGCCGACGATCATCAGGATTGCAGCAAAGGCGGCGCTGACGACCATGGTGATGATGAAATTGATGTCGCCGGCTTGCGCCAGGAAAGACCGCGAGAAGGTCTTTTCATCCACCGTTGCGGTTTCGTTGGAGGAGTTGGCAAACATCGCATCGATCGCGGTGGCGACTTTGTCGTTGATGTCGGGCGCGGCGGTGAGGATGACGATCTGGCCGGCCTGATCCTGACCGAAGGTCGCGCCCTCATTGAGATAGGCCCAATGGAAATAGATCGCGGGCACATTGTCGCTGGGATTTTTGCCGGTGAAGATGCCGGAAATGCGCATGTCCCAGGCGGGCGCGCCGTCGCGGCGGATATAGATGTCGGATTTGATCGGAATCGTTTGGCCGAGTTTCCAGCCATAGCGATCGGCCAAAGACTTGCCGACAATCACGCCCTGGCGATCGCCGATAAAGGTTTTCTTCTGGTCTTCTGGGAGTTTCACCTGATCGGCATTGACGCGCAGAAAGCTTTCAGGGTCAACGGCGAAGCCAAACATCGGCGCGCCGCGGGCGCGTTCTTGGAAATAGGCGCCAAACCAGTTCTGGTAGGTCACATCCGTCACGCCCTGGAGGCTTGCGATGCGATTGACGTAGGCAATCGGCATCGACTCGGTGAAGTTGATCTTGTTGTTGACCACCATCCGATTGGGGCGGCTGTTTTCGCTCAAGCTTTTTTCGTAGGCAAAGTTGAACCCGACCAGCAGCGAAAAGATCAAGAAGGCAATGAAAATCGACACAATCAGCAAGATCGTGCGCAGCGGCTTTCGCCACAAATTTTTCGAGACAAGATCGAGGTCGGTCATGCCATCTGCCCCTGTTCGACGAACCGGCCTTTGTCGAGGTGCAGGGTGCGGTTGGCGAATTTCGCAGCCGCGGGATCGTGCGTCACCATCACGATGGTCTTGCCCAGTTCGCGGTTGAGCAATTGCAGCGTGCGCAGGATTTCATCGGCCGTGGTGCGATCGAGATCGCCGGTCGGTTCGTCGCACAATAACAGTTTGGGGTCAGACACGATGGCGCGGGCGATCGCGACGCGCTGCTGCTGGCCGCCGGACAATTCCTTGGGCTTGTGCTTGGCGCGGTCGGCCAGTTCAACGATCTTCAGGGCGGTGGCGACATTGTCGCGCCGCTTCTTCGGCGACAGGTTCGTCAACATCAGCGGCAATTCGACATTCTGCGCCGCCGTCAACATCGGCATCAGATTGTAGAACTGAAACACGAAGCCGACATTCTTGGCCCGCCAGGCCGCCAGCTTGCCTTCGGAATATTTCTCGATTGGCTCGCCGTCGAACACGATGGCGCCGCTGTCGCAGCGGTCTGTGCCGCCGAGCAGATTGAGCAAAGTGGTCTTGCCGGAGCCGGACGGGCCCATCATGGCGACGAAATCGCCTTGCTGGATCGACATGGTCAACCCGTCGAAAATCGGGATCGATTCCTTGCCGCGGCTATAGCCTTTGCGGACATCGGTGAGCTTGATGAGGTCGCCCGCCATACTGGTCTGCTCCTGAAAGATTTCGCTGTGTGGACGTGCGCCAAGGGGCCGAGTCAAGCACATAAGCACTCTGAATTTCAAAGTGCTTTCAAATTAAAAAGCGCTCTGTTGTCAACTTTCCCCGTCCATGAAATTCACCTTGATCGCCATGTCGGGCAGGGTGCGCGGGTCGAGTTGGTCAAAGCCAATGCGCACCCGAACGGTGGCCTTGTCGCGGCTGGCGGTGGGGATGGTGGCGATCACCTTGGCCGGCATGGTGACATCGGGATAGGCGTCGAGTACGGCCTCGACCTTCTGGCCGGGCTTCACGCGCCCGATATAGGCCTCGTTCACATCGACCTCGATCTCCAGGCTCGACATGTCCACGATCGTGCAAATGCCGGTGCGGGTGAAGCTGCCCGATCCGCCGGCCGACAAGGGCGAGATGATTTCACCTGGCTGGGCGGCCTTATCGATCACCACGCCGGTGAATGGCGCGCGAATCTCAAACTTCGACAATTGCACCCGCGAGCGATTGGCTTCGCTTTTGGCGGAATTGAGCTGCGAACGGCTGGCGGCGAGATTGGCGGCGGCGCTGTCGGCGCGAGCCTGGGCGGTTTTCAGGCTTGCCTCGCTGACAAAGCCGGTTTTGGCAAGCGAGCGCGAGCGTTCCAGATTGCGCTGCGCCTCGGCATTGTCGGCCTCGGCGGCGCGGACATTGCTTTCGGCGCTCAGAGCCCGGGATTGGGCGGTTTGGGCGTCGGCGGCGGCAATCGTGGCGTCCAGCACGGCGAGCACCTGGCCCTTCTTGACCTCCTGGCCTTCTTCGACGCGCACTTCGACAACCCGCCCGGTCACTTCGGCTGCGATCGTTGCGCGGACGCGCGCGACGACATAGCCCGAGGCCGTCAAGCCGCCGGCGCGGATCGGCGCAACGGTTCCAGGCGCGGCCGCGGAAGCAGCGGTTTCGGTTTGCGCCGCAGGCGCCGGCTGCGACGACGGCTTGAGCAGCCAGCCCGCCCCGCCGCCAACCAACAGGCACGCCGCCGCAAGACCGATCGCTACGATCGGCTTCATGCCGCCGGGGGCCTCGGCTTCATCTTCGCTGCGGTCGATCCGCAGTGATTTCAACAGCTCCGACTTATCGTTCATCCCTGACCCCGTGGCGCAATGCTGGCGCAAAACCCTGTTTAACCGACACGCACGGTTTCGGCCAATGTTCCAAGCATGCAGGGCTGTTCTAGCTCTTACGCTTTTTAGGCGGATCGGATGGCGCTTAGAGCTGCAATTGCACGACGTCCCCGGCAAAGAAGCCTGCGAGGGCTTCGGCCTTGAGGCGGGCAAGGTCGGGCCATTCGGCCTCCAAAAGGTCGCGCGCGTCGTCTTCGTCCAGCGGGCCAAAACTGGTCACGAAGTCGTTGAAGTGGTCCTGAAGGTCGGTCCAATCGGCGCCCGGCCACGCGATCAGATGGATCGCCGCGGAGGTCAGCACGATGTGGAAAGGGCCGTCCCTCACCAAGCGCGCCGGCCTGTGATCACTTCAAAAAACATCCAGAAATCGCCCATCAGGCTCCACACCGGATAGGCGAACGTGGCGGGCTTGTTTTTTTCAAAGAAGAAATGCCCAATCCAGGCAAACGCATAGCCGATTATGCCCGCCGCCGCGAAGAACCAGGCATTGGCCATCACGCCCGCGATCAGCGCGCCAATCACCAGCCCCGTGCCCACCACATGCAGACGGCGCGATGTTTGGTTCTGGTGCTCGGAAATGTAGAAGGGATAGAAGGCGGTAAAGCTCTTATAGCGGGCCGGGCGGGCGCTGTGCAGCGTGTCAGTCATGGGTGAAGGCTAGCCAGCCTGGGCGGCGGATGCAATTGGACACGGGCTTGAACAGAGGCCAGCGCCATGCGTGCGATCGTCCTGTGCGTCATTCTGGTTTGGCTTGGCTTGGCGCCGCTGAGTTTTGCGGCGCCCATTTGCGCGCAAACGCCGATCGCTGTGTTGACCACGCTTGCGCCGTGCCCGTCGGCGCACTGGCGCGCCGATCGGCGGGAAAACTGGGCAGCGCTCGCCGCCGCCGCGCCCGACCGCGCGGCAGCCCGCGTGGATGCAGCCTTCATCCGCAAGCGTTTGGCGCTGTTGAAGGAGCTATCAGCGCCGCAAGCGGAAATCGCGCCAAGCCAATGGCCGCAATTTGCGGGTTCAACCGCGGGCTTTCGCGCCGCTTACGCCGGCTCCAAGAACTCGCGCGTGCGCGCCTTGCTGCGCCGCGCGATCGCCGATCAAATCATTCGGTTTGCCATAGCAAATGTCAGACAAGACGCGCTGCTCGATGGCGCGTCTGAACGCGTGCGCGATCAATGGTCTGGTTTTATTGTCAATGAAATGGCCGCGATCGACTGCGCCAACACGCGCTGGCTGTACCGCCAGATTGTGCGGCACGGCTGGTTCATTTCATCCGTCTTTGGACGGGAAGCCGACCATGCCGCTTGGCTTTTGGTGCAACACGCCGATGCAGAGCCTCGTTTTCAGCGCGAAGCGCTGCGCTTGCTTATAAGCCTGCCGGAGGGTGAAACCCGGCTGCAAAACATCGCGCTACTATGGGATCGTGTTGCTGTCGCGGAGGGGCGCACTCAGCGCTTCGCGACACAGATGCGCTGTATTGATGGCGCCATGCAGCCAGTCGGCGGCGTTGAAGAAGGCGTTGACGCGCATCGAAAAGCGGCTGGCTTACCGCCATTGGCGGATGATCGCGCGCTACTGGCGAAGATCGATCGGTGCGGCGCAGGCGAGTAGGGCCGGCCAGTAACGCAAAGGCTACAACCACATGCGGTCGACGCTTAGAGCCGCTTTACCATCGCGATCTCAAGCGGCGCGTAACCGGTTTTGGCGTAGAGCGCCTGGGCGGCGGCGTTGCCGTGTGTGACTTCCAGAAACGCCACGCCGAGCCCCGCGGCGCGGATGCGGGCCTCGATATGCTCCATCAGGATGCGGCCCAATCCCTGGCCGCGCGCGCTTTCGGCAACCACCACGCCGGCGATCAGCGCCATCCTTTGCGCCGCTGGGTGAAACGCAGCACTCGCGTCAAACGGCGTCCACAGGATTGAACCGACCACAGCGCCGGCTTGCTCGGCCACGAAATATTCCCCGCCCCGGTCGGCGATCCATGTCCAATAACTGGCAACGCCCGCGGCGGCGGCGTCACGCGATTGATCGAGCAGCCCGCGCACCGGCGAGTGCGCCGGATACTGATCAAACTCGGCACGGTTCATCGCGCGCTTGAGATCAACCAAGGCGTGCGTGTCGGCCTCGGTTGCAAGTCGGATCGTGAACGTCATGACCGAATGTGCTATCGCGCCGAAATCGTTTTGCAAGTTAGGCGCGAATGCTGCGGCGACTGGTTCTGATTGCTCTGGCCATGTTGGGCGCGGCGGGCGCCCAGGCGCAAACGCCGCCGCCGCGGGTGACGTTGCAAACCACCATGGGCGCGATTGAAATCACGCTCGATCCGGTCGGCGCGCCGCTGACCAGCGCACACATGCTCAACCTGTTCAAGTCCGCCCACTATAAGGGCGCGGCGATTTTTCGGATTGAACCAAGTTTCCTGATCCAACTGGGCGATCTGGACGCCAATCTGGCCTATCGCCCGCCGCCTGGAAAACCTGTGCCGCTGGAAACCGCCGGCAATCGTCATGCGCGCGGAGCCGTTGCGCTTGCTCGCGGCGATGAAACCAGCTCTGGGCATTCCAGTTTCTATTTCGATCTGGCCGACAATCCCCATCTCAACGCCGATCCCAAGGGCGCGCCCAACACCACCGGCTTTGCGGTGTTTGGCCGCGTCACGAAAGGCATGGAAGTTCTGGATGCGATCGCTTCGGTTGAACGCGATCCTGAGCGCGGGCCGTTTCGCGGCAAGCTGCCGAAAACGCCGATTGTCGTGACGACCGTGACGATTGAGTAGACGCGCCGGATTGGCGGCGCCATTCTCACCCTGCGCGGTACAGCCCGTCAATCAGCGCCCGTGCGGGGAACGTCAAGATGAAGCGCCGCCTTATGCTCTTTGCCGCTGTGGCTTTCGCGCTCACAACGACCGGCTGCGCGTCGTTGAGCAAACCGAAAGCCGGCTGCTATTGGATGACCCAAGACGGCTCCCGCTGGGAGCCGCGGGTGGATGTCGATAGCAAGCAGCGATGCTTTGCGCTCGACAGCTGCAGCGGCGGCCAGGGCATGTCCGGCGGCGGTTGTTACAAATGGGCAAATGGCCCGAGCGCGGCAGCGGAGAAATGGTAAGCGCGCGTGTGGCGATTGCCGCCGGGCTGTTGGTTGCGGCTTGCGCCACCAAACCCGAACCGCCGCCGGCTTTACCGGCCATGACGCCGGCCGGCTCGCTCTCCCTGTTTGAAGGCGGCTGCTTTTATATTTTAAGCTGCGATACGTTCACTTTCTTGTTGCGGCCTGACGGCGGCTACACGCTCAAGCAGCGCAAGGGCGAGGCGCCGGAAACCACAAGTGAAGGCAAGCTGCCGGCACAAGCTTTCGCCGACGCCGAAGCCGTGCTGCGCGAAGGCCGGTTCGGCGCGATGCCGGAGCGCATGAACGGATCAGACTTCAAAGTCTGGAAGCCGGATGTCTATCCGTGCATGCCCCACGGGCCGGGCTGGCGCCTCGTCAGGGACACCGGGAATGGCGCCGCCCGCGAAGTGTATTGGGACACCGGCTGCCGCTCCGAAGCGATGAACGTTTTTACTGCCAAGCTTGAGGCTGCGATGAAGGTCAAAGAGGTCGTAAAGTAGGGCAGCTTTCCGTTTCGTAGGATGGAAGAGGGCGAAGGCCAAAAACCACCCCACAATTGTGCATGGAGGGTGGATTGCGGGCTGCGCCCTCATCCACCTCACAACGGCGCGCCTTCTCAATTATCCAGAAAGCTCCGCAGCTTGCGGCTCCGGCTTGGATGCTTCAGCTTGCGCAAAGCCTTGGCTTCAATCTGGCGGATGCGTTCGCGCGTCACGCTGAACTGCTGGCCGACTTCTTCCAAAGTGTGGTCGGTGTTCATGCCGATGCCGAAGCGCATGCGCAACACGCGCTCTTCGCGCGGGGTGAGGGAAGCCAAAACGCGCGTGGTGGTTTCGCGCAGGTTTGATTGGATCGCGGCGTCGACCGGCAGGATGGCGTTCTTGTCCTCGATGAAGTCGCCGAGGTGAGAATCTTCCTCATCGCCAATCGGCGTTTCCAGGCTGATCGGCTCCTTGGCGATTTTCATCACCTTGCGCACCTTTTCCAGCGGCAGACCGAGCTTTTCAGCCAATTCCTCGGGCGTCGGCTCGCGGCCGATTTCGTGCAGCATCTGGCGCGAGGTGCGCACCAGCTTGTTGATCGTTTCGATCATGTGCACAGGAATGCGGATCGTGCGTGCCTGGTCGGCGATCGATCGGGTGATGGCCTGACGGATCCACCACGTCGCGTACGTGCTGAACTTGTATCCGCGACGATATTCGAACTTATCGACGGCTTTCATCAGGCCGATATTGCCTTCCTGGATCAGGTCGAGGAATTGCAGGCCGCGATTGGTATATTTCTTGGCGATCGAGATCACCAATCGCAAATTCGCTTCGACCATTTCCTTCTTGGCCTGGCGGGCTTCGCGCTCACCCTTTTGCACGGCATTGACGATGCGGCGATATTCGTCGATCGGCATGCCGCTTTCTTGGGCGAGGCTGAAAATCTCGCTGCGGATGTCTTCGATGATTTCGCGGTCGGCATCAATGAAAGAGCCCCACAGTGGGGACTTTGCCTTCATCTTGTCGAGCCATTTCGGATCGAGCTCGTTGCCCTCATAGGATTCGCGAAACGCCGTGCGCGGAATGCCGTTGGCTTCGGCGAGGCGCGCGAGGCGAATATCGAGGGCGTAAAGCTTCTTGTTGATCGCGTAGAGCTGCTCAACCAGGCTCTCAATCCGGGCATTGTTCAGCTTCAGCTTCTTCAGCTGCTCGATAATGACGTTCTGCAGTTCGTTGTAGCGATCGGTCGGGGCTGCGGCCAAAGCCTTGCCCTTCAGGCGCAGATCAAGCCGCTTTTCCTGCAGATTGCGGAATTCTTCAAAGCCGACGGCAACCGCGTCGAGTGTCGCCATCACACCTTCGCGCAGTTCCGCTTCCATGGCTGACATCGAGATGCCTTGCTCGTCGTCGAAATCGCCATCGGCGTTTTCGCCGACTTCAGCGTTCTCGGCGGGCTCGGGCGGTTCTTCGGCCTCAGACGGCATCCCTTCGGGCACGCCGCCATGTTCGGCGCCATAGGTCGCTTCAAGGTCGATGATGTCGCGCAGCAGCACTTGCTGGCTGCGCAATTCATCGCGCCACACCATGATGGCTTCAAACGTCAGCGGGCTTTCGCAGAGGCCGCGAATCATCGCGTCGCGGCCGGCTTCGATGCGCTTGGCGATGGCGATTTCGCCTTCGCGTGACAGCAGCTCGACCGAACCCATTTCGCGCAGATACATTCGCACCGGATCGTCAGTACGGTCGGCGTCTTCGCGTGTATTGGTGACCGGGGGCTTGGCTTCGTCGCGGGCGACGACTTCGCGGCCTTCTTCCTCGGTGGTTTCGGCCTCTTCTTCCGACTCCACGACATTGATGCCCATCTCGCTGAGTTGGCTCATCACGTCTTCGATCTGGTCGGCGCTGAACTCTTCGCTCGGCAGCACCTTGTTCAGCTCTTCATGGGTGACCCAACCGCGCGTCTTGGCGGTTTTGATCATTTTCTTCACCGCCGCATCCGACAAATCGAGGATCGGCCCATCGGTGGTTTCTTCTTTTTCCGGGGCTTCGGCTTCGGTCTTGCTCATCGGGGTCCTTCGCGGGGCTTTGGCAGGTGCAGGCTGGCGGGAAACGGATCAGGTCGGCTTGGTTCCGGCGCTGGCGTCGCGGGCGAGCAGAGCGGCGCGGTCAACATCGACCTTCGCGCGGCCTGCGGCCATGGCGATACGGAACGCCTCATCGTCGTCATCGAGGGTTTCGCGGGCGCGCAGGTTCGTCAAATCGGCCTCGATTTCGAATCGGGCTGATTCAAGAGTTACCCACGCCACCCACTCCTCGCGGAGGGCGGCAAGATCGTTCAAGCGCGGATCGCGACTTTCGTTTGTGGTCTTCGGGGCCGGCCATCGGCTCACCCGCGCCAAAGCGGAGTCGTCTCCTTGGAGTTGCAAATGGGCGCTCAGGGTCGTTCGGTCAACCGCCCGACCTGCCGAAATCATATCCAAAATCACATGCCTGATGCGATCAAGGTCGGGATCGACGAAACCGACGCTCGCCAGTCGGTCGCCGTAGCGGGCAAGCAGATCGGGCGTGTCAACGGCAAAGCGCAGCAGTCCCTCATGGCCTTCCAGCGCCTTGGGCGCGACGCGGGCGAGCAATTCAGCGCTGGGCGCAGCGGTTTTGGCCCCGCGCTTGGCCCCTGGCGTCCAGGTCGTGAATGCGCGAGCCTCGCGGGCGGTTTCGCCCAGCTTGCGCAGATGCGCCGAAGCGCGCGCCATAAGATCTTGAAAATATTGGCTTGAGGTATCCTTATCGGTGATCGTGTCGGCAAACGCTTTCAAGCGTTTGCGCAATCCGGCGCGGGCCTCTGGCGTCTCCAGCGGTTCGCGGCGGACTTCGCGGTCAAACACTGCTTCCACAGCCGGTTTGGCGGCCCTGATCAGGGCGGCAAGCGCTTCCGGGCCTTGGTTGCGGAAAATGTCGTCCGGGTCCTGCTTTTCGGGCAGCAGCACCACCGAACAGGTCCGGCTCGGCGACAGCTGCGGGCTGACCAGGTCCAGCGCCCGATCCGCCGCCCGCACGCCGGCGCCGTCGCCGTCAAAGCACAGCGTTGGGCGCGGGCCGGAGCGCCAGATCAGTTCCAGCTGATCAGGCGTCAGCGCGGTGCCAAGGGGGGCGACGGCGGCAATGCCAGTGCGGTCGAGGGCGATGACGTCAAGATAGCCTTCCGCAACCACCAGCCCTTCGACTTTGGTCTTGGCCAACAGCTCGCGGGCGGGCTTCAGCCGATAAAGCATGCGGCCCTTGGAGAACAGCGGAGTCTCGGGGCTGTTGAGGTATTTGGCTTTGGCTCCTGGATCCATCGCCCGGCCGCCAAAGGCGACAAGCCGGCCTTGGCTGTCGGCGATCTCAAACAAGATGCGATTGCGGAACACATCAATCGGCCGGCGCCCGTCTGGGGGGGTGGCAAGCCCAGCGGCGACCAGATCATCAAGGCCAAAGCCTTCCCCGGTGAGCTGCTCAATCGCCCAGGTCCAGCCATCGGGGGCAAAGCCAATGCCATAGGCCTCGCAGATGTCGCGGGTAACGCCCCGCCGCTCCAGATAGGCCCGCGCGGCGCTGGCTTGGGGGCTGCGCAATTGTTCGCGATAGAGCAGGCCAGCCCGCGCCATCAGCTTCAACAGGCGCTGGCGCTGGTCGCTGATCTCCGGCGCCTCGCGGGCCTCTTTTGGCAGGCTGACGCCGCCCTCGTCGGCGATCCGCTCGACCGCTTCGGGGAAGTTCAACCCTTCAAGCTTCATCGCCAGCGTGAAGATGTCGCCCGCCGCGCCGCAGCCGAAGCATTTATAGATGCCGCGCTCGTCCAGCACATGGAAGGAGGGCGATTTTTCGCCGTGGAAGGGGCAACAGGCCCAATAGTCGCCGCGGCCGGGATTGGAGCGCTTACGGTCCCAGGCCAGCTTTTTGCCGGCATAGCTGACGATTGAAACCCGATCGCGGATGCTGCGCAGGAGGGATTCGGAAAAGCGCATAAGCCCGATCTGGTTTGCCGCTGCCAAGTGATTCGCGGGGTGTTATCATAGCGCGCCGTAAAAGCGCCCCAAAACCGGTTTGGAGATCAGACACTTATCAGCCCAGAAAGGCTCCCATGTCCGCTATTCGCACTGCCCGCCGCCTCGCTGCCTCGGCAGCTCTTGCCGGGTTGCTGGCCATTGCCGCTCCCGCTCAACCCGCCCAGGCCCAAGCCAGACCAGGACCGATGATGCTTGAAGGAACCCTGCTCACCATCGCCGCCGAAGGCGAAGCCAAGGCCGTCCCCGACGTCGCCACCATCCAGTTCGGCGTGCTCGCCAAGGGCTCAACCGCGGAAGTCGCTATGGCCGAAAACGCCCGCCAGATGACCTCTGTTTTCGCTGCCCTCAAGAAAGCCGGCGTGCCAGACCGCAGCGTGCAAACCACGGGCGTCTCGCTCAATCCCGATTATGTCTATGCCGAGCGCGAACCGCCGCGGGTGACCGGCTACCAATCGTCCAACACGGTCTCGGCCAAGGTCCGCGACTTGAGAAATCTCGGCAAGATCATGGACGCGCTGGTGGCGGCCGGGGTCAATCAGATGAACGGTGTCAGTTTCGGCGTCGACAATCCCGAACCGCTGCTCGACCGCGCCCGCGAACAAGCGATCAAAACCGCCCGCGCCCGCGCCGATCTGTATGCCGCGGCCGCCGGCATGAAGGTGGTGCGCATCCTGTCGATCCAGGAAGGCGGCGCCATGCCGCCGCCGATGCCGATGCCGATGATGGCCAAGGCCGCCGCCGATATGGGCGGCGTCCCAACCCCGATCCAACAGGGCGAGGCTGTGCTGAGCATCAATCTGACGGTGGCGTTTGAGCTGAAATAGCAGGGAGCGGCGGCGCCCGCGCCGCCAATTGCGTTTCAAGCCGCGCACGGCGGGGCCGCCGCCGCTCCGCTTCAGTCCGCCACCAGCAGGTCCGCACAGATCGCTTCCAAGCCCGCTGCATCAACTGCATCGAAGGCCGCGAACTCGACCGAGTCCACGTCCAACACCGCCGCCAGTGCGCTGGCGCGATCAAACACCGGCACGACAATCTCAGAATTGGACCGGCTGTCGCAGGCGATGTGGCCGGGAAAGGCATGCACATCGGGCACGATCTCGGTGCGCTGGGTTGCGGCCACATGCCCGCACACGCCCTTTCCGAACGGGATGCGCAGGCAACCAAGCGTGCCCTGATAGGGGCCAACGACCAGTTCGCGCGGCTTTTTAGGGTCGACCAGATAAAAGCCGCACCAGAAGAAGCGATCGCCGAAAGCGGCGCGCAAAAGCGAAACAGCCGTGGCGTAGCGTGCGATCGTAAAGGGTTCGCCAGCAATGACGGCGGCGATCTGGGAGCGGACTTCGCCGTAGCAGGCGGCCTTGTCGGCCGGCCAGGCAGTGATTTGGGCTTCAGCCATCCCGCGCAGATAGGCGTTTGCGACGAGCCGGGCAAGCCGCCTTCTTGGCGCCATGATCGCGCGCTGTGTGGATGCTCCAGTTTGTCCGAACCCGGAGCATCCCATGCGCGCCGTCGCCCTTGCCGTTGCTGTTCTGTCCTTGAGCCTGCCGGCCGCCGCCCAGGCGATCGCGCCAGTCAAACCCTATGATCCGGCGGTGGTGCGGGTGGCGGGCCGGGCGGAATTGTATTTGCCGCCGGACCAGGCGCGGGTGAGCGTCAGCTTCTACAATCCTGGCAAGACCGCCGCAGAGGCTACCGACGCCGCCGCAGCCCGCGCCCGCGCGCTGGAAGCCGCGGTGAAGCCATTGGGCGCCGACAAAGTCCGCCTGGAGCGTGCCGACACCAATGTCCGCCCGGTGATGCAAACCGGCGGCGACCGCCGCCCAGACCGGATCAAGGGCTATGAGGCCACGGTGGCCGTGACGGTGCTGGTGAATGATCTGGCGCAGCTGTCCAAGACGGTGGAGCTTGCTGTGAACGCCCAGCCCGACACCTTCAACGACGTGTCCTTTGCGATCCGCGACACACAAGGCGCCCGCCGCAAGGCCCGCGAGGCTGCGATCGCCGACGCAGTGGACAAAGCGAAAGTTTATACCGAAGGCGCGGGCTTCCGCTTGGGCCGGCTGCTGCTGGTGGAAGAAGGTGGGTCCAGCATGATCGCCCAGACTGGCAATCGCGCCGTGATGCGCGCCGCGCCTGCGATAATGGACACCGAAAGCGTCACCCCGCCACCGGTGGTCGCAGAAGCGCAGCTTTACACCGCCGAGGTGTCGGTGGTTTACGAGGTCGGCGCGGCACTGACGCCGCGTTAGATATGGTGCGTCCGTATGCGCATGTTCATTTTGGCCGTCAGTGCAGGGCTGGCGCTTGCGGCGCCGACTTGGGCCCAACCCAGCAAAGTCACCGGCGAAACCCGTTATGGCTGCGCCGACGGCGTGCTGTTTCGCATGGCCTTCCAGTCAAACCCGGACGCCGCCCTGATCGCCTTCGGCGACGGCAAGACCGTGCTGATGCGCGCTGCACCCTCCGGCTCCGGCTTTCGCTATACCAATGGCGGGTTTGTGATCCATGGCAAGGGAGAGGAAGCGCTGCTCACCCGGCCAGGCGCTGCCGAAACGCGCTGCGTTGTCGTGGCTGAAAAGCGGCTGAACGCGCCGCCGCCGCCCAAGAAAAAGCCGCAGAGCTAATCCGGCCGGCGCACAAACAGCGCCGCCGCCATGCCCGCCAGTGCGCCACACAAGACCGGCGTCATCAATGCATGGCTGTGCTGGGCGGTCGCCAGGCCAAGCCCCAGTCCCGCCAAAGCACCGGCCCCGGTGGTGAGGAAGGGCAGGACGATCCACAGCCGCCAGGGTTTCGGCGGCCCCGTCACGCCATGCCCCCGTCGGGCGTGATCTGGCCCGGATCAAAGCCGAGCGACTTGATCGCTGCGGCCCATTTGCCGTCGTGCTTGCGGCCGAACACGATGTCCTGGCTTGGCTCGGCCACCAGCCAAACATTGTGCGCCAGTTCGCCTTCCAGTTGGCCCGGCCCCCAGCCGGCATAGCCAAGCGCCAGGGTGAAATCGACCGGGCGGGCGGGCGAGTTGATCACTTCCAACGCTTCGCGGGCTGTGGTCAGCCCAATGCCGGGCGCGACCGGGCGGGTGGCGTCTTCAGCGTCATAATCGGCGGTGTGGAGCAGAAAGCCGCGGTCGATCGCCACCGGTCCGCCTTCCAGAACGCTGCGCGGCGCAATCGCCGGCTTGGCGCGAATGCCGAGCTGGCTCAGCACATCGCCCAGATCGATACCAGCGCGCTGGCGATTGACGACAATCCCCATCGCCTGTTCGGCGTCATGGGCGCAAAGCAGGATCACCGCGCGCTCAAACCGCGGATCGGCGATGCCGGGCATGGCGACCAGAAATTTGCCGGCCAGCGATGCGGCATAGCCCGCCGGCTTGGCCGGCGGTTTGCGGGGCGCGCGCGGGCGTTTCGGCGGCGGTTCCGTCATGAAATCAGGGTAGCGCTTCTGGCGCGGCCTGGCAAAGCAAACTGCAGGGCTTGGGAAATCGCCCGCAGCGCGCTACCTAGCGCACATGTCTTTGCAGGAGCGCACAATGATCAGAGCCGGCGATGCCGTCCCTTCCGTCACCTTCATGGCCGCCACGCCTGAAGGCCCCAAGCCAATGACGTCAGATGAGGTGTTCAAGGGTAAGACTGTGGCGCTGTTCGCCGTACCCGGCGCCTTCACCCCGACCTGCTCGGCCAAGCATCTGCCGGGCTTTCGCGACAAGGCCGCCGACCTGAAAGCCGCTGGCGTCGATGTGATCGCCTGCACCTCGGTGAATGACGCCTTCGTCATGCGCGCTTGGGGCAAGGACCAGAGCGCCGACGACATCTTGATGCTGGCCGACGGCAATGGCGAGTTCGCTAAGGCGATGGGCCTGACGATGGACGCCGCCAAGTTCGGCATGGGCGCGCGCTCGCAGCGCTATTCCGCGATCATTAAGGACGGCGTTGTCTCGTCGCTGAATGTCGAAGAGGGCGGCGAGTTCAAGGTGTCGAGCGCCGATTATATGCTCGGCCAGCTGAAGTAACCCGCCTTCCGCTGCGGGATATGGAACAGCGCCTCCGCTTCTGCCAGGATTGCCTGACCAGAAGCGGAGGACGACCATGAAAACGCGGATCACCGAGATGTTCGGCATCGAGCATCCGATTATCCAGGGCGGGATGCATTATGTCGGGTTTGCCGAAATGGCCGCGGCTGTGTCGAACGCAGGCGGCCTCGGTATAATCACCGGGCTGACGCTCGGTACGCCCGAAAAGCTCGCCGCCGAAATCGAGAAGTGCAAGAGCCTGACCCCAAAGCCGTTCGGCGTGAACCTCACATTTCTGCCGACATTGACGCCGCCGGATTATCCCGGCCTGATCAAAGTGATCATCGATAGCGGCGTGAAGGCGGTCGAAACCGCCGGCAACAATCCGCAGAAATATCTGCCGCCGCTGAAGGAAGCCGGCATAAAGGTGATTCACAAATGCACCAGCGTGCGCCATTCGGTGAAGGCCGAAGCGATCGGCTGCGATGCGGTGAGCGTGGACGGCTTTGAGTGCGGCGGCCATCCCGGCGAAGATGACGTGCCGAACTTTATTCTTTTGCCGCGGGCGGCGGAAGAACTGAAAATCCCCTTCGTTGCGTCTGGCGGCATGGCCGATGGACGGTCGTTGGTCGCGGCCCTGTCGCTTGGCGCTGAGGGCATGAATATGGGCACCCGCTTCATCGCCACCAAAGAAGCGCCGGTGCATGAGAATGTGAAGCAAGCGCTGGTTGCGGCCAGCGAACTCGATACGCGCCTTGTGATGCGCCCCTTGCGCAATACGGAGCGCGTGCTGACCAACAGCGCCGTCGAACGCCTGCTGCAAAAAGAAAAAGAACTCGGCGCCAATATCAAGTTCGAAGACATCATCGAAGAAGTCGCCGGGGTTTATCCGCGCATTATGAAAACCGGCGACATGGAAGCCGGCGCCTGGAGCTGTGGCATGGTAGCAGGCCTGATCCACGATATTCCGACCTGCAAGCAACTGATCGATCGGATCATGGCGGAGGCCGATGCGATCATCAATGAACGGCTGGCGAAGTTCGCGCGGGCTTGATGCAATCGGACCGTCGGCCTGGCGCGCCGACGGTCCGCATCTGTTCACATGCGCTCGACGATCACCGCCGGCGCCATGCCGCCCGCGGCGCACATCGTCACCAGGCCGCGCTTCAGGTCGCGCCGCTCCAGCTCATCGATGATCGTGCCGATCAGCATCGCGCCGGTGGCGCCGATCGGATGGCCGAGCGCAATCGCGCCACCATTCACATTCACCTTGTCGCGATCCAGATTCAGGTCGCGGATGAACTTCTCCGCCACCACTGCGAAGGCTTCGTTGATCTCAAACAGATCAATGTCGGACAGTTTCAAGCCAGCCTTCGCCAGCACTTTGTGCGCGGCCGGTACGGGCGCGTTGAGCATCAATGTCGGGCAGTCGCCGATATTGGCCATCGCCACGATCCGCGCGCGCGGCTTCAATCCATTGCGCTTGGCGTAATCAGGCGAGGCGAGCACCAACCCGGCCGCGCCGTCCACCACACCTGACGAATTGCCGGCATGGTGGAAATGGCTGATCTTGAGATCGGGATATTTCTGATTGATCAGGCCGCGAAATGTCGTGCCCGCTTCATCCAACGGCATATCGGCGATCGCCTCGAACGACGGCTTGAGCGCGGCCAAACCATCGGCGGTGGTCTGCGGGCGGGGAAATTCCTCGCGATCGAGCGCCACAGCGCCATCCAGATTGCGCACCGGCACAACGCTTTTGGCAAAGCGCCCTTCCGCGATCGCGGCCGCCGCGCGCTTCTGGCTTTCCAGTCCCAGCGCATCAAGATCGGCCCGGCTGATGCCCTCCTTCGAAGCGATGGCGTCGCCGCACACGCCTTGATGCGATTGCGGGTGCATCTTTTGTAGATGCGCATTACCGCTGCCAATCCCCATCGGCTTCAAGCCCGCCGCCATCTCATCCGCCATCATCGACGCGGTGAGCGACATCATCTCCGTGCCGCCGGCCAGAACGAGATCTTCCATGCCGGACATGATCTGCGCCGCCGCCAAGTTCACCGCCGTGATGCCGCCGCCGCAGAAGCGATCGAGCGTCACCCCGCTCGCCTTGATGTCAAAGCCGGCGTCAAGTGCTGCCATGCGACCCAAATCGCCGCCCTGCGGGCCCTTTTGCGTCGAGGTCGACCAAATCACATCGTCGATCTCGGCGGTCTTGAGATTGTTGCGCTCGGCCAGCGCTTTCAGAACCGTCGCGGCGAGATGCTGCGGATGCAAATGCGCGAGCGCCCCCTTTCCGGTTTTGCCAATGCCGCGCGGGGTGCGGGCGGTATCGATGATCCAGGCGTCCGGCATGGGGTATCCTCTCTGTGCTTTGAGTGGACGCAGCAGAGCGCCGCGCGCGCGTGGACGTCAAGCTCCCCTTAGGAAAGCGCTCGCGCCGCGGTCACTGCCATATCGTCCACATACGGACGATCAGGCCTGGCGCCGCCACAACCGGGTATCGGTTTCCAACGGGATGCGCCGGTCGATCTCTGTAAGCGCTGCGCGGCGGTTGGCGTCATAATCAGCCATGAAGCTCAGCTCTGTTGCTTCGTGATCGTGATCAAGCGCGGTGCGCATATACGCATCCATATTGCGCAAATCAGGCTGCGGCAGATTTCCAGCTTGATAGTCGGCTACCATCTGAGCAAAGAGATCAGCAATCGCATTGGCGAGCTTGGCCTGGTCGAACAACAGGCAGCTGGATTTTGCCGTCGCCAGTTTTGCCCGCACCGCGCCAATTTGGCCCGGTTCGCGCGCCAGCATCACGGCGGTGTCGATGAAATCGTCCGGCGTTGTGGTGACCATCTCCGGCGTACCCGCCGCCGTGACCAGACTGGCGCAAACCCGCGCCGCAAAGCTGCGCCCGCGTAGTGTCAGGACTGGTACGCCCATCCACAATGCGTCGGACGCCGTCGTGTGGGCGCCATAGGGTAAGCTGTCAAGAACAAGATCCGCCAGCGGCAGGCGTGCCAAGTGATGGGGGTTTTGCACTTTCGTGGCGTGGATGAGCCGATCGCGGGCGACGCCGTGTTTTTCGAAGATCGCGCCAAGATTGGCCTTCGCGGTGGCGGACCCGTCCAACAACCACAACACGCTGCCCGGCGTTTGTCGCAGGATCGCGGCCCAGCGTTCGATGGTGAAGCGGCTGAATTTGTGGAAGGCGTTGAAGCTGCAAAAAACAAAGGCCTCGTCCGGCAAACCGTACCGTGCCCGCGCCGGGGGCGGCGTGTGCGCGATGGCGCGCTTGCGATCATTGGGCTGATAGCAAGGCAGGCGCACCACCCGCTCGGAATAATAATGCTCAAGTTCCGGCGGAATAATCTCGGCGTCGGCGATGATGTAGTGATGATAGGGCGTACCCATTGTGCCGGGAAAACCCAACCAGTTCACCTGAATCGGCGCCGGGCGGCGCGCAAACACGCCGATCCGGCCGTCACGGGTATGGCCGTTCACATCGACGAGTATATCGATTTCGTCGCGAGCAATGTGCGCTGCCGCGTCATCGTCGCTCATCGCGCGGATATCAACCCAATGATCGACGGCCGCTTCAATCCGCTGAGACATCTCCGTCAGCGGCGCAGGTCCGGTGACATAGGCAAATGTCTCCAGGCGGCTCTTGTCCTGCTGCTCGAAGAACTCCGCCATCAGAAAGCCAATGGCATGGTCGCGTAGATCCGATGAAACATAGCCGATGCGCAAACGCCGGCCGCGGCTCTCGATAGCGGCTGCGCGCCGATCATGCGTCGCCGGAAAGAGTGTCTCTTTGCCGAGCGTTCGTTTTTCAAAATCGTGTCCGCAGGCCAACTGCAACAGCGGATCGTCGCTGAATGCCGCGACGCTCAGCGGGTGGAAGCGCGCCAGCATGGAGGGGCCGTCTAACGTTTCCAAAGGGCTCAGCACCGGCCAACGCAATTCGCGCATCCGCAGAGCCAGATATTGCTCAAGCGTCTCATCCTGGCTGGGGTTAAGGCCGATACTGCGGGTCAAAACTTGCTCAGCCAGATCAAAATCTTCGCGATCGAGCAGCACACGGGCAAATTGCTTCAGCAATGTGGTCATGTGCGACATGCTGAGGGCGGTCATTTGCATCGGCCGCTCGGCCGCCTGCGTCCATATCGTGATGGCTTGGTCAGTCGCACCGATCTGCTCGAACGCCCGTCCAAGATTGATCGCGCTCGGCAGGAAATCCGGTTTCAAGGCCAAGGACCATTTCAACGCGGTGATCGCCGCGGCATGATCGCCGCGGGCGCTGTACAAGGTCGACTGATTGAACAGCGCGGCGTGGGTCAGCGGATCGTCAGGATGGGCGTCAATCCACAGATCATAGATTTTCAGCGCATCAAGGTCGCGACCCTCCTCACATAGGGCGCCGGCCTGAATAATGAGATCCCGCAAACTCCATTGATCGATCGGCGCAATCTCGGTCTCGCTCATAGTCGTTGTCCTGCAGCAGCCCGCTTCTGAGGGCTTTGGTCATCGCCTGCTCAGCGATCAGATTTTGGCGAGATAGGCCGCGATCTGATCTTCATTCATAACTTGGATCTGGGTCATGGTGAACGCGGAAGCCTGCGTCGTCGTCAACAAGCCGATCGCTGTCGTGGTCAAGACTTCGATCTGCGACGTGTTCATGCGTGACAGTAATGTCACAGACAAAGCAGCTACCGAGTTTGTATTGAGCCCGGCAATCGCCGTGGTGGTGATTTCACCCACCTGCGTGGTGTTCAATCCACTCAATTGGGTCGAGGTGAAATCGCCGATCCGCGTTTGGGTGAGGGCGCCGATCTGGTTTCCGGTCAGCCCAGCTAGTTGGTTCGAGCTGAGCGCCCGCAGCAATGTCGAGCTGATCGTGTTGAACGCTGTCGTGGATACATTGCCGATTTGGCTGGCCAGCAGACCGGCCAATTGCGTGGTCTGGAACTCGCTCAGGTCGGTCGAGCGGAGCGTACCAATCTGGGTTGTTGTCAAGGCGACCATTTGGGTCGCTGCGAGATTGCTCACCTGCGCTGAATTGAGCGCATTCAGGGCCGTAGTGGTCAAAGCGCCGAGCTGCGAAGCGCCCAAGGCTGCAATTTGGGCGCCTGTCAGCGCATCGACATTGGTGGTTGTCAGCTGAGCGATTTGCTCGGTGCTTAGGGCGCGGACTTGGCTGGTCGACAAATTGCTGAGCGCGGTGGTCGACAGGGCATTGAGCTTATCGGAGCTCAAGCCCCCGAGCTGGGTGGCGGTAAGGCCGCGGACCTGGGTGGAGTTGATGGCGCCGAGGGCGGTGGTGGTCAGCTCATTGAGCTGGCTCGAGGCGATGCCGGAGAGCTGGGTGGCGCTCAGCTCGCCAATATCGGTGGTGGTCAAGGCGCCGGCTTGCGTGCTGGTCAGGCCGGCCATCTGGGT
>JBEIHY010000045.1:0-26686 GCA_040381035.1 Hyphomonadaceae bacterium | reverse complement strand
TCACCGGGAACTGCCCCCTTTGCGTCATGAAGAATTGCCCCCTCTGGTTGGGTTGATGGTGTTGGGTTTCAGGTGTCGGCGGCGGGGCGGAGGTCGGCGTAGCCGACCGTAGGCCCGTCGCCGACACCTGGCTTCAAAAGGTCGCTGCGGCGCTTGGCGCGCAGGCGGTAGCTGTCGCCGCGGATGGTGAGAACATGGCTGTGATGCAGCAACCGGTCGAGGATAGCGGTGGCGACGACGGCCGGCACATTGACGCCAGCCCAATCGGGCCAGCTCATCGCCTAAGATAGCCTAACGATCCCGTTCTGAGGCGCTTCAGCGCATCTTGTCGACCTGGGCGTATTCCAGCTCCACCGGGGTGGCGCGGCCGAAAATCGTCACCGACACCTTTAGGCGACCACGATCTTCGTCGACCTCTTCCACGAGACCTTCAAAGCTCTGGAACGGCCCGTCATTGACCTTCACGCGCTCGCCGATCTCATAGGAGATCAGCGGCCGCGGCTTGGCGGCGGCTTCTTCAACCACGCCAAGAATCCGCTTCACTTCCGCTTCGCTGACCGGCTGGGGGCGGTTCTGCTGACCGAGAAAGCCCGTGACCTTCGGCGTGTTTTTAACCAAGTGATAGGCGTCGTCGGTCAGCTCCATCTTGACCAGCACATAGCCGGGAAAGTGGCGCTGCTCGCGGATGCGCTTCTTGTTGCGATAGACTTCCACGACCTCTTCGGTCGGCACGCGAATATCCTCAAACTTATCGACCAGGCCCTGACGCTCCGCCTGATCGCGGATCGCTTCGGCGACCTTTTTTTCAAAGTTTGAATAGGCGTGAACGATGTACCACTGCGTAGACACGGGCGCAGACCTTACTATGTTGGTTGAGGCTCAGCCGCCGAGGCCAAGGATTGCGCCGACGCCGGCGCGCAGCAGAAAATCGACGACAAAGAAGAAAATCGCCGCAACGACCGACAGCACCAGCACCATCAGCGTCGACACGGTCACTTCCTGGCGGGTTGCCCAGGTGATCTTGCGGGCTTCGGCGCGGACTTCGCGCATGAAGGTTAACGGCCCGGTGGGTTTTGGTTTTTCGTCCCGTTCGGCGACTTCGGAAGTCATCTTTGCCATCTCCGCAGCGCAACGCGCCGGTTCATCCAGATCCCCATATGGGGAGAAACATTGTCGGCCCAAGCGGGCCCCACTGTCATCTGACAGCCGCTGGGGCCCCGATGCGCCCGCGGCCTGGCAGGAGTGGAGGGACTCGAACCCCCGGCCCTCGGTTTTGGAGACCGATGCTCTACCAGCTGAGCTACACTCCTTCCGGCCGGCCCCGCCGGGGCCTCGCCTGTCCTCGTCAGATGTCGTGGAAGCTGCAGCATATGCCTGAAGCGCGGCGCGAGCGCAAGGCTAGGCGGACGGCGGCGCCAACACTTTAAGAAGGTCGAGCGCCCAATTCGTCATCCCGGGGCTTTGTACAAGCAAAGAACCCGGGATCCAGCTTTTGGGCGAGCTGTCGAGCGGGGCGTTTGAACGGCCGGCTGGATCCAAGGCTCGGCGTCTCGCCCGCCCCGGGCTGAGCGGATCGCGCTACCTCGACGCTCAGATCGATTTCCTCACCGCCCAGATCAAACAACTCGACGCCGACCTCGCCGCCATCATCAAGGCCAATGCGGAGATCCAGCGCGACGAAGCCGTCTTGCGCTCAACGCCCGGGATCGGTCCGGTCAGCGCCCGCACTTTGATCGCGCTTCTGCCCGAGCTCGGCGCCCTGGCGAAGCGCCAAGTCGCCAGTCTCGCGGGCCTTGCGCCGCATCCGCGCGACAGCGGTCAGACCAGCGCACGGCGCACCATCGGCGGGGGCCGATCCGGCATCAAAGAACCGCCCTTCATGGCGGCGCTGCGCGCCGTCCAAGACTGCCCCACACTCAAAGCCTTTTACGAACGCCCGGTCAGCGCCGGAAAACCCAAACGCTTCGACCTCAAAGCGGTCGTCCGAAAGCGCATCGTCCGAGCCAACGCCATCCTCAAAGCCCTGCGCGCGAAAAGCGACGAGGAGCTGTCACTGACTTGATGACGGGCGCGCCAGTCATCTCTGGCCATGCCCGCTGACGACAATGGGGTCCTCACCCCGCAGGCGCAGCGTCGACGATTTCGGCTTCGACGCGCTCTTGGCCGCCATAATCATTGCGTTTCAGCCGCAGCGCGACATGCACGAGGCGGTCTTTGGTCAACAGCGCTTCGCCCAAGGGCTGGGTGGCGCTACGGAACGAGATCGCCTTCAGCTTGTTGCGGCTGGAATCTTCCAGCACGCAGCGCACATGCTCGCCCTTCACCGGCGCTGACCACGCCACCTTCAGCTCCGCCATGGCGAACAAAGGCTCAGGGTGGCCCGCGCCATAGGGGCCAATGCGGTCTATTGCGGCCATCAGGTCCAAATTCACCGCCGCAGGTGCGGCCAAGGCGTCGAGCCAAAGTGTGCGCGACTCGCCTTCGGCGGCCTTGATCTCTTCGGCCAATGCCGCGCCCAAGAAGGCGCGCAGCTCGTCGACGCGGTCCCAATCGACGGTGAGGCCGGCAGCCGCCGCATGGCCGCCGCCGGCGCGCAGGATACCGGCGCCGTGCGCGCCCGCCACCGCCTTGCCAAGATTGACGCCGGGCGTGGAGCGCCCCGAACCCTTAGCCGGTTCGCCATTGCCGCCGCCGCCAAGCACGACGGTGGGTTTGAGCACGCGGTCTTTCACGCGCCCTGCTGCGATGCCGATCACGCCCGGATGCCAGCCCGGATCGCCAACGACGATCACGGGTGAGTCGTCGGTTTCGGCCGCCGTGATGGCCGCGATCAGCATGTCGGCTTCGCGCTGGCGGCGCTCGATATTGAGCGCTTCGAGCTGTACGGCGATGTCAGCGGCTTCGGCCGGATCGTCGGTGGCAAGCAGGCGCGCGGCCAATGTGGCGTCGCCGATGCGGCCACCGGCATTCAAGCGCGGCCCAAGTACGAAGCCGAGATCATAAACCTCGCCAAGCTTTTGCCGGCCGGCCGTTGCAGCAAGAGCCGCGATCCCGGCTTTTTCTTTGCGCGCCAGAACCTTCAAGCCCTGCGCAACAATCGCGCGATTGAATCCGGTCAGCGGCGCCACGTCGCACACGGTGCCGAGCGCGGACAGGTCCAGCATTTGCAACAGATCGGGCAGATTGTTGGAGCCGATCGAGCCGCGTTTGCGCGCTTCGCGGTTGAGCGCCGCCATCGCCACAAGCACCACGCCGGCGGCGGTCAGCGCACCTTGCCCTGAGGGGCAATCCTGGCGATTGGGATTGACCACAGCAAGCGCCTTTGGCGGCGGGCCGCTCATCAAGTGGTGGTCCATCACCACAACATCGAGGCCGATGGCGCTGGCGGCAGTGAGCGCATCATAGGCCGTGCCGCCGCAATCGACGGTGATGACGAGTTCAATGCCTTCGGCCTTCAGTGTTTCAAACGCGCCGGCATTTGGCCCGTAGCCCTCGGCCATGCGGTCGGGCACATAGATGCGCAAGTGACGCCCGCGCAGGCAAAAATAGCGCGCCAGCTGCGCCGCCGAGGTGCCGCCATCAACATCATAATCGGCGAACACCGCTGTCGGCCGGCCAGAGACGATGGCGTCCTCGATGATGCGGGCGGCGACGTCCATATCAATGAAGCTCGACGGATCAGGAAATTCCGCCTTCAGCGTCGGATCGAGAAACCGCGCGGCATTGTCGGCGCTGACGCCGCGGGCGGCGAGCAAGCGCGCGGCGATTTCAGGCAAGCGTTGGCGGCGCCGATGAGCCTCGATCAAGGCGGCGTCGGCTCCGCGCACGCGCCAGGCGCGGCCGGAAAAGGAACGCGCGACGCCGAGAAAGTCGCGCCCGGCAATGGCGCCGGAATCGGCCATCAGCGCGGTGTCTCGGCGCTGATTTCCATCACGGTGCGGGTCGCGGAATTCATCACCAGGGTATGGGTTTTCACGGTCTTGTCGCGCACCTTCACGCCGCGCAGCAGCGCGCCGTCCGTCACGCCGGTGGCGGCGAACACGCACTCGGTGGAGACCAGTTCGTCAAGCCGATAGCGACGCTTGAAATCGGTCACGCCGATGCGTTCGGCGCGGGCGCGCTCATCGTCGCTGCGGAACACCAAGCGGCCCTGGAATTGGCCGCCAACGCATTTCAGCGCCGCCGCCGCCAGCACGCCTTCCGGCGCCCCGCCCTGGCCGACATACATGTCGATGCCGCTCATCGGATCGGTCGTGTAGATCACCCCAGCAACATCGCCGTCGGAGATCAGGTGCACGCGCGCGCCCACGCCGCGCAGGCTATCGATGATCGCGGCGTGACGCGGCCGATCGAGTACGCACACGCCGATTTCTTCCGGCTTCACACCCTTGGCGCGGGCGAGCTTCGCCACATTGTCGCCGGCCGGCGCGTCGAGATCGACAAGGCCAGACCCAAAGCCCGGGCCAATGGCGATCTTGTCCATATAGGTGTCTGGCGCATGCAGCAGGCCGCCCCGCGGCGCCATGGCCAGCACGGCCAGCGCATTGGCCATCGCCTTGGCGGTGAGCGTGGTGCCTTCTAGCGGATCAAGCGCGATATCAATCGCAGGGCCGCCTTTGCCGACTTCCTCACCGATATAGAGCATCGGCGCCTCGTCGCGCTCGCCCTCGCCGATGACGATGCGGCCAGACATCGCCATCGCATTGAGCGCGGTGCGCATGGCGTCCACCGCGGCCTGGTCGGCAGCCTTTTCATCGCCGCGACCGACCAATCGAGTGGCGGCGATGGCGGCGACAGCGGTGACGCGGCCTGCGGCGACGGCAATCTCGTCGGACAGCGACTGGCTCATGGCGGCGTTCACTCCTAAAGCGGGGGCCAGCGCGTCAGGCTGGGCGTGATTCTTCAATCGGCATGACATGCGGCGGTTCGGCCGCCACGTCGAGGGCTGCGATCTCGGCGACGGCGGCGTCCAAATCAAGCCGGGCGCAGTTTTGGGTCGTGAGCACGATCGGCACGGCCGGCTCGCCATGGACCGGCTGTTGCAGGAAACTTTCGATGGAAACGCCATGCCGGCCCAACCGCTCGGACACTGCCGCAATCACGCCGGGGCGATCTTTCACCAACAGGCGCACAAAGAACCGGCCCTGCTCCTTGCGGCCGGCGGCTTGGGCGGATTCCAAGCCATTGGCGGCGCGGCCGAATGGCGGACGCGCGGCGTCGTTAGCGAGGTCGATCAGGTCGGCGGCCACGGCCGTGGCCGTGGGCCCCGCACCGGCGCCGCGACCGATAAAGGTGAGCCGCCCGCATGGTTCGCCATCGACCACAACCGCGTTGAACGCCCCGCCGATGGCGGCGAGCGGATGATCGAGCGCCAGCAGGGTCGGCTCAACATGGGTGCGCACGGCGGCGCCCACGCGCTCGGCTTTAGCCAGCAGCTTGATGCGATAGCCGAGCTTGCCGGCCATGCGGATATCGCCAAGCGAAACTTGGTCGACGCCGCTGATCATCACCTGATCGAAAGCCGGCGGGGCGCCGAAGGCAATGGCGGCGAGCAGCGCGATCTTGTGGCCAGCGTCAAAGCCGCCGACATCCATCGTCGGATCGGCTTCGGCATAACCTAGGCGTTGGGCGTCGGCCAGCACATCGGCAAAGCTGCGCCCGCTCGCTTCCATTTCGGTGAGCAAATAATTGCAGGTGCCGTTCAAGATGCCGGCGACCGATTGGATGTCAGCGCCGGCGAGGCTCTCGCGCAGCGCCTTCACGATCGGCACGCCGCCCCCGACGGCGGCTTCAAACAACAAATGCGCGCCGCTCTTTTCGGCGCGATGGGCCAGATCCAATCCGTGTTCGGCCAACAGCGCCTTGTTGGCGGTGACGACATGGGCGCCGCGGTCGAGCGCGATTTCCACCGCCCGTTTGGCCGGCCCATCGCTGCCGCCGATCAATTCCACCAGCACGTCGATGTTCGGATCGGCTGCGATCTGGCAGGGATCATCCACCCAGGCGAAGCCGGAAATGTCGATCGGCCGCGGCCGCGAACGTGAGCGCGCCGAAATCGCTTTGATCTCCAGGCCGCGCTCGCCAGCCCGGCGCGCGCGTTTTGCCAAGAGCTGCAACAGCCCGCCCCCGACGGTGCCGAGGCCCGCCACACCGACCCGCAAAGGCGCCAGCCCCGACATCAGCGCGCCGCCTTGGCCGCGCCGGGGCCCTGGCTGAGGAACTTCTTCACGCCGCGCGCGGCCTGGCGAATGCGTTGTTCGTTTTCCACCAGCGCAATCCGAATGAAACCTTCGCCATGCTCGCCGAAGCCGAGGCCCGGCGCCACCGCGACGCCCGCCTCCTCCAGCAGCTGCTTGGAGAATTCAACTGAGCCCATGGCTTCAAATCCTTCCGGCATCGGGGCCCAGACAAACATCGAAGCGTCCGGCGCCGGCAACGTCCAGCCGGCCTTGGCAAAGCTGTCGAGCAGCACATCGCGGCGCGATTTGTAGGTCGCGCGCATTTCGGCGACACAGTCCTGCGGGCCGTTGAGCGCCGCCGCCGCCGCCACCTGGATCGGCGTGTAATTGCCGTAATCGAGATAGGATTTCACCCGCGCCAAAGCAGCAATCAGCCGCTGATTGCCAACCGCCATGCCGACGCGAAAGCCCGCCATCGAATAGGTTTTCGACAGCGTGTTGACCTCCACCGCCACATCCTTGGCGCCCGGCGCCTCCAGGATCGAAGGCGGCGGATTGGCTTCATCAAAGAAGATTTCCGAATAGGCCATGTCGGAAATCACAAACAGATCGTGCTTTTTGGCGAACGCGATCACGTCCTTGTAGAAATCGAGGCCCACAGTCTGGGCGGTCGGGTTTCCGGGATAGCAGACGATCATCGCCATCGGCGGCGGCACGCTGTGGGCGACCGCCCGGCCGAGGCCGGAAAGATACTGCTCCGGCGAATGGGCAAGCACCGAACGGATCACCCCACCGGCCATGATGAAGCCAAAGGCATGGATCGGATAGGACGGGTTGGGCGCAATGATCACGTCGCCGGGCGCTGTGATGGCTTGGGCCAGATTGGCAAAGCCTTCCTTGGAACCGAGCGTGGCGACCACTTCGGTTTCGGGGTCAAGCTTCACGCGGAAGCGGCGGTCATAATAGCCGGCAATCGCCTTGCGCAGGCCCGGCACGCCGCGCGAAGCCGAATAGCGGTTGGAGCGCGGCTTTTGCGCGGCCTCGATCAGCTTTTCCACGATATGGTGCGGGACCGGCAGATCCGGATTGCCCATGCCGAAATCGATGATGTCTTCGCCCTTGGCGCGCATCTTCGCTTTGAGCTTGTTGACGCTTTCAAAGACATAGGGCGGCAGCCGGCGGGTCTTATGGAACTCGTGCGACGACATGGGTAAACCAGTTTTCTGCGGGGCGCGATTAGGGTTTGGCGGGCTGGGGCGGTGTGGCTTGCGCACGGGCCGCCGCCTCAAACTCGGCAATGTCGCCGACCTTGGCTGGAATGTTTTCCGGATCCGCCATCAGCCGAACGCCGGCCTGCTTGATCGCTGTTTCCAGCGTCTTCCAGTCGCTGGCCGAGCGGACGCCTTTCGGCGCTTCCGGCACATCGGAAAGCTTGGGATAGCCGGCATTTTTCAGTTCAGCTTGGCGCTTGACAAACCAGGCCGGCGGATTGGCGGCTGGGTTGGCGAGAGACGCGGTTTTTGGCGCGCCGGACGCGCAGCCGGACGCCAAACCCGCGCACATCGCGACGGTCATCAGGCCCCAAAAGCCGTGCTGCATCGCCAATTCGGCACTCCCGACTCAATCCCGGCCGAAGCAGCCGCGGCCTCTGTCCTATACCAGCACCCCGCCGGGCGCCAGTGGAGGCGGCGCTGCTTGGCGGAATCAGCCTTGTGTGGCATCGCCTTTTGGCGCGTCATGCAGCGCCGCCAGAAGCAAAAAGGGACGGAAAACCAATGACTGGACGTGGACGCAAATCCGCCAGCCGGCAACGCGCCGCCAAGCCCGTTGCCGAGAAGCCGAACGCGGACAAGCCCGCCCCCACGCCAGGCGCCCGGGCGACGGCGGATGCGCCGGTGATGGCGCCGTCACGCGCCGCCCAAGCGCCCGTCGAGCAGGCCGCGCGCGTCTCGGTGCGTGAACTGATGCAAAGCCAGACCCGCGATACGCTCGATACGCTCAACCGCAATCTGGCCGAGGCGATGACGCGCTCGAACAATGTGTTTTCCACCGCGTTCGAGGAACAACGCGCGCGCCCGGGCGCCAATGCGCGGCTGGATCCGCTCGGCGTCGGCGAGGCGGTCAACTCGGTGTGGTCCAAACTCGCCGCCGATCCTGAATCGCTGCGCGACGCGCATGGCGCGCTGTGGCGGCGCTATGGCGAAATCTGGCAGAGCCACGCGACGCGCTATTTCGCCGGCCCTGGGGCGCCCCTGCCGGATGTGACGCCGATCAAGGACCGCCGCTTCAAAGATCCCGAATGGCAGACCGATCCGTTCTTCAGCATGATGCGCGAAACCTATCTCGCCACCGCCGGTTTCATCACCGACCTGGTGGAGCGCACCGAGGGCGTTGACGCCGACACCAAGCGCAAAGCGGCGTTCTTCATCAAGCAGGCTGTGGATGCAGCGAGCCCATCGAATTTTCTGCTGACCAACCCAACCATCCTGCGCGCCACGCTGGAGCAGTCGGGCGAAAATCTGCTGCGCGGGCTTGATAATCTCGGCCATGATTTGAAGCGCGGGCGCGGCTATTTGTCGATCAGCCAGGCCGATCCGGATGCGTTTGAAGTCGGCGTGAATATCGCCACCTCGCCCGGCAAAGTGATCTTTCGCAACGAGATCATCGAAATCATCCAATATGATCCGGCGACCGACACAGTGTACGAAGCGCCGTTGCTGATCTTCCCGCCTTGGATCAACAAATTCTACATCATGGATTTGCAGCCGAAGAATTCGATGATCCGCTGGCTCGTCGGCCAGGGCCATACCGTGTTCCTCGCCTCCTGGGTCAATCCGGATGCGTCTTTGGCGGAGCGGACGTTTGAAGATTACATGCGCGACGGCGTGTTTGCCGGCGTCGACGCCGTGACCAAGGCCGCCAACACCAAGAAGGTGAACACCGTCGGCTATTGCATCGGCGGCACGCTACTCGCCGCCACGCTCGCATATATGGGCGCAAAGGGCGATGAGCGCATCCAAAGCGCGACCTTCTTTGCCTCGCAATCTGATTTCGAGTTGGCCGGCGAGTTAAAAGTTTTCACCGACGCCCACGCCATCCAATTCCTCGATGAGCGGATGGAAGCCGAAGGCGGCGTGCTCGATGCGCAGGTGATGGCCGACACGTTCAACTCCCTGCGCGCGAACGACCTGATCTGGAACTATGTCGTCGACAACTATTATCTCGGTAATCAGCCGCCGCCGTTCGACCTGCTCTACTGGAACGCCGACCAGACGCGGATGCCGCGCGCGCTGCATCTGTTCTATTTGCAGCGCTTCTATCAGGACAACGCCATGGCGCGCGGCGATCTCACCATGCTCGGCGAGAAGATCGATTTGAAGAACGTGAAGATTCCGATCTTCATGCAAAGCTCACGCGAAGATCACATCGCGCCCTATGCTTCCATCTATCGCGGCGCGCGGCTGTTTGGCGGGCCCGTGCGGTTCATCATGGCGGGCTCTGGCCACATTGCCGGGGTGATCAATCCGCCGGCGGCCAACAAATATCAGCATTGGATCAACAATGATCTGCCGGGCACGGTGGAGGAATGGATGGCCGGCGCGGCGGAGCATCCGGGCTCCTGGTGGCCGGCCTGGAATGGATGGCTCGCTGAAATTTCCGGCAAGCAGGTGCGCGCCCGCAAACCCGGCGATGGCCCGCTGGCCGCGATCGAAGACGCGCCGGGATCTTATGTCCGCGTCAAGTCGATCACGGGCTGAGCAATGTCGATCAAGGTCGCCAGCTGGAATGTCAATTCGATCAATGCGCGCCTGCCAACGACGGTCACCGTGCTGAAGGCGATCGACGCCGACATTATCGCGTTGCAAGAACTAAAATGCGAAGACGCCAAGTTCCCGCGCGAAGCGATTGAGGAGCTTGGCTACACAGTCGAAACCTTCGGCCAGAAAACCTATAATGGCGTGGCCTTGCTGTCGCGCCACCGGTTGAGCGATGTGACGCGCGGCCTGCCCGGCTTTGCTGATGAAAACAGCCGCTATATCGAAGCCGTCGTCGAAACGCCCGACGGCGTGGTGCGGGTGGCTTCGATCTATGCGCCGAACGGCAATCCAATGGGGTCGGAGAAATTTCCCTACAAGCTCGCCTTCCTGGACGCGCTGATCGCGCACGCGAAATCGCTGCTTCGCTTTGAAGAACGCCTCGTGCTGGCCGGCGATTACAACATCATCCCGCGTGAGGGCGATTGCTACGATCCCAAGGCCTGGATCGGCGATGCGTTGTTTCAGCCGGAAAGCCGCGCCGCCTATCGCCGGCTCTGCCATCTCGGTTTTGTCGACGCGTTCATGCAGACCGATGGCCGCGTGCAGCAATACACCTTCTGGGACTATCAGGCCGGCGCCTGGCCGAAAGATCACGGCATTCGCATCGATCACTTGATGCTGTCGCCGCAGGCAGCCGATACGCTGCAGGACGTTTCCATCCACCGCAAGGCGCGCGGCCTTGAAAAGCCCAGCGATCATGTGCCGATCCTGGCAACGCTCAACCAGCTGCGCTGAGACCCCGGCGGCTAACCGCCGTCGCGCGTCATCCAACCGTGATCGAGCGGCCCGTGGCCCTCGCCATAGCCCGGCGCATGACGGATCGCGCCGGCGAGGTAAAATCGCGCCTGCTCCACCGCCGCTTCCAGCGCCATGCCGCGCGCAATCAATGCGGCAATGGCGGAGGCCAAGGTACAGCCCGTGCCGTGGGTGGCGCGGGTATCGATCCGGCGGCTTTCAAAAACGACGAACCCGGCCTGTGTCGCCAGCACATCGCGAATAACCGCGCCGCGAACATGGCCGCCTTTGACCAAAGCGGCTTGCGCGCCGAGCCGCAGCAGATGCGCGCCGGCGCGCTTTTGCCCGTCGAGATCGTCCACGCTCACCCCGCTGAGGGCTTCAGCCTCCGGCGCATTCGGCGTCACCAGGAAAGCGCGCGGCAGCATCAGGCTGCGCACCGCGCCAATGGCGCTGTCCTCCAGCAGCGGATGGCCGCCCTTGGCCACCATCACCGGATCGACAATCGCTGGAACGCCCGCGCCAAAGGAGTCGATGGCGGCAGCGACGGTTTCGACAGTCGCGGCCGTGCCGAGCATCCCGGTCTTGATCGCATCGGCGCCGAGATCGTCCGTCACGGCCTGCACTTGGGCCGCGACAATCTCCAGCGGCACGCCATGCACCGCGCTGACGCCAAGCGTGTTCTGCACGGTAATCGCGGTCACGGCGGTCATTGCAAAACCGCCCAGCGCGCTCACCGTTTTGATATCAGCCTGGATGCCGGCGCCGCCGCCGCTGTCGCTGCCGGCAATGATCAGCACTCGGCCGCGCTGGCTGTTGGAAGGCGGCTGGCTCATTCAGACGCCGTCGCCAATGGCGAGCCACACGCGCAGGGCCTGGACGGTTTCGGCCACGTCATGCACACGCAGCATATCGGCGCCAAATTCCCACGCCGCCAATGCCGCCGCGAGCGAGCCGCCTAGGCGCTCATCAGCGTCCGAAACAGGCCGGCCCCACCGCTCCTCGATGGCGCCAATGAAGCCTTTGCGGGAAGCGGCAAACACCAGACGCCGCTCCGTATAGGCGCGGATTTCGCCGATGCCGCGGATAATGTCGAGATTGTGGTCTAGAAGCTTGCCAAAGCCCAAGCCGGGATCGACCCAGATGTTTTCCGGGCGCACGCCGGCGGCTTCGGCAATTTCGGCGCGCTCAGCCAGAAACTGCGCCACATCGCTGACCACTTCGCCATAAACCGGATTGGCCTGCATGGCCTGCGGCTCGCCCTGCATATGCATCAACACGACTGGGCAATCGAGCGCCACTGCGGTGGCCACACTGTCAGGGGCATAAGCCAAAGCGGAGATATCGTTCCACATCGTCGCGCCCGCAGCGATCGCAGCGCGCGCCACTTCCGGTTTCATCGTATCGATCGATAACGTCGCGATCTTGGCCTTGGCCAGCGCTTCAATCACCGGCAAAACCCGGGCGATTTCTTCTTCCGCCGGGGTCGGCGGGGCGCCCGGACGGATGGCGTCGCCGCCTATATCGATGACATCGGCGCCGGCTTCGGCCAAGGCGAACCCCGAATCAATCGCCGCTCTCGCAGACCCAAACCGGCCGCCCCGCGAAAAACTGTCCGGCGTGACGTTCAGCACCGCCATCAGCCACGGGCCGGATTTCAGTTTCGGTTGAGGCAAATCCATCACCGCCGCCTCCTCAGCAGAACCATCGGACAGCGGTTCAATAGGTCGGCGACAGCGAAAGCAAGTTTAAATCGGGGTCACGAAACCACGCCACCTTGGCCCCGTCCGGCGAGGTCCAGACGCCGAGTTCATCTTGTTGGAGAAAGACATAGCGCTCAAACTTCACGCCCTTGGCGGTCAAGTCTTTGACGGCCGAAACCACATCCTCCAGCATGAAGCCAAGAACGGCTGTCGTTGCGGGAATCACGGCCGCCACCTTGGCGACGCGCAAAACGCCGATCTTGCCGACAAAGATCAGCCCGAACTGATCTTCACGCAGCAATTTGAGGCCCATCATGTCGGTATAAAAAGCTTTGGATTTCTCCGCCTGGGCGGTGGTGATGATCGCTTGGATCAAGGGCTCTTTCAGCATCGGGGCCTCCCACTTTGGGCGCGAGCATGCGCCAGACTGGCACGGCTGTCGATCAGCCCGCCGCGCGCGGCTTCAAATCGGCCCAGCGATAGGGAAAGCGCTGCTTGAACTTCACCAGATTGCGCCGCGACTGGCGCCAGATCATCGCGCCCGAGCAGCCAAGCGCCACCAGCACCAGGCTGTGAAAGCCCAAGGCCTGCCACGGCCTGACCCAAACCCCGTTCGGACTGAGCTGCACCAGGCCCGGCGCATCCGGGGCCAAAGGCGCAGCCCCTCCAAGCATGGCAAACCAGCCAAGGCTCAACACAAACGCGATCAGACCGATCCAAAACAAAATTGGATCATCTTCTGGCAGCGGCAGGATATGCACGTCGTCAACAGAATCGCTCATCACCGGCGCGCTTCTGACATTGCCGGGGGGGCGTTGTCCATGCCGGCGACATAGAGCAAACGCGCCGCCCCCTATTTCGCGTGCATCACCACCTGCAAATCCGAATAGCCCTTCACGAAGCTGCTCGGGATGCGCACGGGCTCAGCCACCACTTCGACATGCGAGAAGCGCTTCAGCAATTCTTCCCAGGTGATGCGGATTTGCATTTCGCCCACCCGCATCCCGACACAGCGGTGGATGCCATAGCCAAACGACAAATGCCGGCGCGGATTGGGGCGGTCGATCCACAATTCATTGGGGCGTTCAAACACGCTCTCGTCGCGATTGCCGGAGGCGTACCACATCACCACCTTGTCGCCGGCCTTGATCTGCTTGCCGCCGATCAAGGTGTCCTGTTTGGCGAGGCGGCGCATATGGGCCAGCGGCGTCTGCCAGCGAATGATCTCAGCCACCATGTTGGGGATGACGCTGGGATCGGCTTTCAGGCGGGCGAATTGATCCGGAAACTGATTAAGCGCCAGCACCCCGCCGGTGAGCGAATTGCGCGTCGTATCGTTGCCGCCGACGATGAGAAGGATCAGGTTTCCCAGAAATTCCATGTAAGGCATGTCGCTGGTGGCGGGATCATGCGCCATCAGCGAGATCAGGTCATAGCCGCGCGGCTGGGCCTTGCGCACTTCCCACAGGCCCTGGAAATAGCCGGCGCATTCGAGCAGTTCGGCGCGCCATTGCTCATCCCCGCCGGGCACGATGTCAGGATTGCCGCGGCCGGTGGCCACATCGCTCCAGCGCGTCAGCCGGCGGCGATCTTCAAACGGCATATCAAACAGCGTGGCGAGCATCTGGCCGGTCAGTTCGATCGAGACCTTATCGACCCAGTTAAACGGTGTGCCGACGGGAAGGCCATCGAGAATCTGCTGCACCCGTTCGCGGATCATCGGCTCGATCTTGTCGAGCATTTCGCGGCCGACGATCGGCGACACCGCCTTGCGTTGCGCGTCATGCTTGGGCGGGTCCATGGCGATGAACATCGGCAGCTTAAAATCATCGTCGAAATCAGCGACCGTGATGCCGGGCTCGGACGAAAATAACTCGTGATGGGTGTCCACATAAAAAATGTCGTCATAGCGGGTGACTGACCAATAGGGCCCATGGTCGCTCTCCGGGCACAGATGCACAGGATCTTCGCGGCGCAGACGCTCAAAGAACGCCCAGTATTTTTCCTGCCGCCACAATTCGGGGTCGGTCAGGTCGATGCTCTCGAGCGGCGTTGTCCAGGGATCAAGATCGACCGTTTGGCCGGTGCGGAATTCACGATCCATGCCCGCTGCGCCGTCAGCCATATGAACCTCCCTGATTGCGTTTGGTGCGATCATGGCGCCAATCGCGCCTTTGGAGAAGGGAAAAGATGACGCGGGCGTCAGATATTGCTAGGAATGGCCATGCCGCTCAAAGCCCTGGTCATCCCGGTCACGCCGTTCCAGCAAAACACCAGCCTGATCTGGTGCGACGCCACAATGGAAGCCGCCTTTGTCGATCCCGGCGGGGAGGTCGACAAGCTCGCCGCCGCCGTCGATAGAACCGGTGTGCGGGTCAGCAAAATCCTGCTCACCCATGGCCATCTCGACCATGCTGGCGCCGCCACCGACCTCGCCGCCCGTTACGATGTAGCCATTGAAGGCCCCCATCGCGATGAAGATTGGCTGTTGTCCAGCATCGCCGCGCAGGGCGCCAAATATGGCTGGTCGGACGGCAAGGATTGCACGCCCGACCGCTGGCTGGAAGACGGCGACACCGTCAGCGTCGGCGCCGTCACGATGCAGGTGCTGCACTGCCCCGGCCACACGCCGGGCCATGTCGTGTTCTTCGATCCGGCGGCGCGCTTTGCATTTGTCGGCGACGTGATCTTCAAAGGCTCGATCGGGCGCAGCGATTTTCCGCGCGGCAATTTTGACGATCTGGTGGGCGCCATCCGCACCAAACTGTTTCCGCTTGGCGACGATGTGCGGTTCCTGCCGGGCCACGGCGATCTGTCCACTTTTGGCTGGGAGCGGCGCACGAACCCGTTCGTGAGCGATCTGGCGGTAGGGGCGGCGTGACCACGCAGGGCTGAAGTTGGGCAGTGCAAGACGCTTTACCTTCGCGAGCATGGCGCCTATACCGCGCGGCCCTCCCCGATCGGACCCCGTCTTATGACCACTGCCTATGATTTCACCTTTGCCCGCCTCGGCGGCGGCGCGGAGATCGCGCTTTCGGCCTTTCGCGGCCAGCCGATCCTGGTGGTCAATGTCGCGTCCGCATGCGGCTTCACCCCGCAATATCGCGACCTGCAGGCCCTGTACGAGGCCAAGGCCAAGGCCGGCTTGGTGATCTTGGCCGCGCCCTGCAATGATTTCGGCCGCCAGGAAAGCGGCGAGGAAGTCGTGATCAAAGACTTCTGCGAAAGCAAATATCACGTCACCTTCCCGATGACAGGCAAAGTCGAGATTGTCGGCGCCGGGCGCCATCCGTTCTATCGCTGGATTGCCGCTGAGGCTGGCGAAGGCGCCCTGCCGCGGTGGAATTTCCACAAATATCTGATCGGGCGCGACGGCGGTTTGCTCGACGGCTTCCCGTCCAGCGACGCGCCAATGGGCTTCAAGATTCTCGGCGCGATCGAGGCCGCGCTGAGCGGCGGGGCGGCGAAACTCGGCAGCGGAAAATAGGATCAGCCGGGGGCGTCAAACGTGACGCCGTCATAGATCTCGACCATAGGCAACGTGATCTCCAGCGCCGGCAAATCAATCACGTTGTCGCCGCCTTCAACTTCATCGCGCCGCCATCCGCCGGCCGCGCGCGTCCACATCAAGGCCGACATTTCCGTCTGCGCCACGAACACGATGTGCTGAACGGTTTCAATCGCCTGATAATCTTCAAGCAGCCGGATCTGGTCGCGGAAAGTGTTCGACGGAGACGTCACTTCAAAAATCGCCCGCGGCGCGTCGGCGGTAAGCTGGGATCCGCGCGGCCCACAATCGACCGTGATATCGGGATAGCGGGTATTGCCGGTTGGGCTGACCACGCGGACATCCGACGTCAGCGGCGCGCACGGCCCGCCGCGCAGGCGCGTTTTCAGCGCAGCGCCGATATTCATGCTGATGAAGCCGTGAGTGTAAGTGCCGCCCGCCATCAGCCGCAGGCGGCGCAGGCGCGGAGCGCCATCAACGAGCTCCCACTTCTCCTCCTGGGCGGGTTCCCAAGTGAGAAATTCGGCAACGGTCATCGGTTCTAACTTCGCCTCGCCCATGTGGCCACCTTAGCACAGCTTCCCGCGCCGGGGCAGTATCGTGGCGCTCGGTCGCGATTTCGCGGCGCCGAGTTTGGGTTAGACTGGCGCAATGCGCATCATGACCCTTACTGCTCTGGCCCTGAACGCACTAGCTCCCGCCCATGCCTGCCCGATCAGCGCCGAGCAAGCGCAACAGATTTTCGGGCCCTCGGTGAAGTATGTCGGCGAAACCGAAAAGAACCTCGACAGCATTCTTGAGGGCGCGACCGCCAAGCTGCGCGCGCTGTCGCTGTCCTTCGACGAGGCCGACTTGTTGTTCGGCGGCCGCGCCGATCCAGAGGCGCGCTTGGAATACGCCAACCGACCCGACGTCGGCTATCTGCTCGCACACCGCGGGCCGGCTTATCCTTTGAATGGCCTTGACCGCGCCGCCTTCACGGTCGGCTTCGGCGAAAAACATCGCCATGCTGGTCTGGTGGTGATCGACACGGCCCGTGGCGCTGTTGCGCTCAGCGTGCACGGCGTCAATCGCGCCCGCGCCGGCGCGTTTGCCGCAGCGGTACAGAAGGCATGCGGCTAAGGCTAGCCGGCGCAAAGCCAATGTCAGACGGTCTGTAAGCCGGGTTCTGTCCCCGTTGCCGGGGGGCGACCATTCCTCTGGACCGCGCATCGCTGCGCGGTTCGCGCGACCAACCCGGATGCGGCCCATGGACAGGCCTGGCGCGAACGCCGCGCATCCCTATTCGGTCTTGCTCCTGGCGGGGCTTGCCGTGCCGCTTGCGTTACCGCTCGCGCGGTGGGCTCTTACCCCACCGTTTCACCCTTGCCCCACGCCGTTGCCGGCGTCAGGGCGGTCTGTTCTCTGTGGCGCTATCCCTCGGGTTGCCCCGGGCGGGCGTTACCCGCCGCCATGTCCATATGGAGCCCGGACTTTCCTCCCCCGCGGCCTTTCGGCTGGTGCGGCGGCGGCCGCCCGACCGTCTGACGCATAAGAATATATCTAAAAAGGCGAGTAATATCTATGACAAAGAGCGACACACAGCTTATTCAGGGCTTATCCACAGTCATTGAAGCGTCATGATCGCAGGCGCGAAATGGACAGCCGAATGCTTTGGTCGGCGATGTCGGCGATCAGACTGATCGTTTGCTGGTCAAGCGCGCCATCGACTTTCGCGGGTCGATATCGACGCTGAAAAGCCGTCACAATCGCTGTCATCGTGCTGTCAAACAGGCCGTTTTGTGCACATGCGTAACCGATCGCGGCGAGGTGCTCTTGGGCGGCCAGCACGCCCTCCCCTTGCGCCCCCTCAGCGGCGAGAACAGACCCGAACGCGGCGGTCGCCCGCAGCGGGGCCAGCGCCAACCCCGCCGCCGCAAGCCGCGCCCAGGGAAAATGCTCGCCCGGATCGGCCTTGCGGGCAGGTGCAATATCGCAATGCCCCACCACCCGATGGGGCGCGAGTTTGTGGCGCGCGCAAATGTCGCCGACCAGGCCGATCACCGCCTCGGTCTGGATTTGCGGGTAAGGCGGCAGGCCAAAATCGTGGCCGCCATTGGCGATCTCGATCCCGATCGATCGGCTGTTGACATCGCCTTCCCCGGCCCAGTGCGAGGCGCCGGCATGCCAGGCGCGGCTGGCTTCATCGACCAACGCAAACACCCGGCCATCCTCGGCCACGACATAGTGCGCCGACACCCGCCCCAGCGGCTGATCGGCCGGCGTTTCAACCGACTGCCAGGGGCCAGGATAACGCCCCGCCAGCGGCGCCGGATCGGTCAAGCGATCGAGCGCGATTTCGAGCGATTGCATGCCGGTATAATGCAGCACGATCAGCTCCACCGGCCGGGTGCGGGCGTCAAAGTTTGGCGAAGGGCGCGCAATCAGGGTCATGACGTCCAGCGGCGCCAGAAGGCGGCGGCTTTGTCCAGCCGAATATTCGGCCGCACCGCGATCAGCGCAACACCGGCGAGCGCCACGGCGGAACCGAGCGCCAATTGCGCATCCATCGTCTCGCCCAGCGCCAGCACGCCGAACACGACGGCCCAAACCGGCGTCATCAGCGTCAGCGGCGAGATCAGGGTGACCTCGTATTTCTGCAACAGCCGGTAGAACATGCCGTGCCCGAAGATCGACACCGCCAGCACCGAAAAGATCAAAGCGACGCCAAAGCCCCAGCCCAAGTTCAAGCTCGCATTGATCTGGTTGGTCTCAAACGCCAGCGTCAGCGGCACGAGTAGAGGCATGCTGACCAGCGCGACCCAGGCTTGCAACTGGAATGTCCCGATCGGCGCCATGCGCTTCATCAGCACCCCGCCAATCGAGCCGGCAAGTGCGGCCCCCGCCGCCAACATCACCCCGACCGACAGGCTCAGCGCCCCCGGCTTATAAGCGATGATCAACACGCCAGCGAAGGCCAGCGCCATGCCAAGCCCGCGCCGCCAACGCACCGTCTCGCCGAGAAAGAGCATCGACAGGATCGTTGTGAACGGCAGCCCAAGCTGGCCCGCAATCGCCACGCTCGACGCAGTCCCCTGCTGCAACGCCAGGAACAAAAGCGCGAAGTTGAACCCGCCGACGCATAGCCCAACCGATGCCACCGTGCCCCATTGCTTGGGGATCGGCCGCAGGAACGGGATCAGCACCGCGGCAATGAACGCAAACCGCAAGAACGCATAAAACAGCGGCGGCGCCCCTTCAGCCACCACCCAACGGGTGACCACCAGATTGAGCCCCCAGATCAGGCAGATCAGCGCCAGCAGCAGGAAATCGCGAACGGACAAAGTGCGCCGGTCTTAGCGGGTCCGGCGGCTCTGGGGAATGGAAGGTTGTCAAAAGCCGTCATTGTGGGGCATTGCGCAGCAAAGAACCCCGGATGCAGCGACGCCGACAAGCAGACGGCAGGGATTTTGAACATCCGGCTCGTTCCCGGGTTCGGGCTTTCGCCTGCCCAGGCAAGACCCAAGGCTCTGACAGCCCCGTTCAGCGCCCCTCAACCACCCAGCCGTCAGCGGTCCGGCGGGCTTCCAAAAGTTTGCCCTCAGCCTCGGCCGGCGCCGACTTGACGCGCCCGCGCAGCGCCATGACGGTGAGCGCGACGGCGCCGCCGATCACGGCGACAAACGCCCCGATCAAGGCCAGGCCCGCAATCACCAGCGCGCCGATCGCCGCCACGCCGACCAGCGCGCCAAGCTGCAGCGGCGACCAGCGCGGGCGAGGGCTGGGGCCTGGCGGCGGGGCAGGAAGGTCGGCGGTCATTGGCTTCTCCAGGGAGCCACTAATGTTGGGGCGCTCGGTCGTTGCGTCAATGCGCGACAAGCTCGGCGCGAATGGCGGCGAAGGCTGCATTCAAGGCGGCGGTCTTGGCCTCAGCAATGCGGACAAATTCCGCCGGCGCGCCGCGGCTTTGCACGCTATCGGGATGGGTGTCGGCGACGAGACGCTTCCAGGCGCTGCGGGCGGCCTCCAGACCAGCGCCGGGACTGAGGCCGAGCACTGCATAGGGATCACCCGGATCGGGGCCGAGATGGGCCGCTTTCAGGCGGCGAAAATCCAGTTGGCTCAGGCCCAGATGGCCAGCCACCCGCTCCAGATAAGACAATTCTTCCGGCCCGGCCCCGCCATCGGCCAAGGCGATATGGAACAAACCGTCGAGCACATCTTCGCGCAGGCACGGTCGGTCCCTGTATCGCTTGCCGATCCGGCGGGCGTAGCTTTCGTAGCCATGCACGCTTTGCTTAGCGAGCGCGAACACCCGGCGGAAATTCTCTTCCTCGCCCGGCGGCGGGCGAAACACGGCGGCGGCGGCGGCGACCTCGCGATCATCGACCACGCCATCGGCGCGGGCCATTTTGGCGGCCAAGCCAATGACGGCGGCGGTAAAATCAACATCGCCGGGATCGGGCGCACACGCGCCAGGCCCGGAAGCCTGCTCAGGCTCGGGATCCTCCGCGTCAAACGCGTGTTTGGCGCGCTCCAGAAGACGACTCCAGACCGACATCACACCATTTCACTGTGCAATCGCGGCAATGGAACGGCATTGAGATGACAAATTTGTCATCTTGAACGTCGCACTGAACCGTTTGTGGCTGCCATCGTAAAATATACCAAGCGCTTTATTTAATGATCGGCGATCCTGCGCTTCGCCCAGGAGTTTTTCATGATCCGCACCGCCCTGTTGGCCGGCTTTGCCGCCCTTGCCTTCGCCTTGCCAGCCGCTGCCGCAGATTGCCCCGGCAAAGCCAAGACGACCGCGACCGCGACGCAAACCAGCGCCCAGATGACGCGCATCTCCCACCCGGCCCCGGCGCGTGCGGCCGCCGCTGGCGATATTGTCGATGTCGCCGCCGGCGCCGGTCAGTTCCGCACGCTTCTGGCCGGCGCCGCCGCGGCCGGATTGGTCGATGCGTTGAAGGGGCCAGGCCCGATCACCGTCTTTGCGCCGACCGACGCGGCTTTCGCCGCCCTGCCCAGAGGCACGGTGGAAAGCCTCTTGAAACCGGAAAACCGCGCCCAGTTGCGGCAGATCTTGACCTATCATGTGGTCAGCGGCCGCATCCTTGCTGGCGACCTTGCCGGCAAAACCGCAATGCCGAAAACGCTTTCCGGCCAAACCCTTGACGTCGACGGCCGCCAGGGCGTGAGCGTTAACAACGCCCGTGTCACCCGGGCCGATGTGCTCGCCGCCAATGGCGTTGTGCATGTGATCGATCGCGTGCTGCTGCCGCGCTAAACCACCCGCGCCAGCTGCGCGGCCATGCAAGTCCGCGCAGCTGGATTGCGAAAACGTGATCAATAAGACGCATACGCCCCCTCTACTTACGCAGAAGCAATGGTAAAGAGCTAGCGAGCCCGCATCCGGATCGGACGGCTCGGCGCGGCGGCCTCCGCCGCCGATCAACGCCTCCCTCCCCGCGGGGCAATATTTCAAACTGGAGAGAACCCATGTCGAAGATGAAGCTGTTTGCCGGCGTCGCCGCTTTTGCCGCGCTGTCGCTGGTCGCCGCCTGCCAACCGGCGAAGAAGGAAGAAGCCCCGGCTCCGGTCGCGGAAGCCCCGGCCCCGCCGCCGGCCCCGGTTCTGGTCAATATCGTTGACACCGCCGTGGCCAATGGCTCGTTCGGCACGCTGGTCACTGCGGTCACCGCCGCGGGCCTCGCCGACGCGCTGAAGGCCCCGGGCCCGATCACCGTGTTCGCCCCGAACGACGAAGCCTTTAAGAAAGTCGACGCCAAGACCCTGGAAGGTCTACTGAAGCCGGAATCCAAGGACAAGCTGGCCGCGATCCTGAAGCACCACGTCGTCAATGGCGCGATCAAGTCGGCCGACATCGCCGCCGGCAAGACCGAAGTCGACACCCTCAATGGTGACAAGATCGCCGTTGAAAAGGCGGCCGATGGTTCGGTCACCGTGGGCGGCGCGAAGGTCATCGGCGCCGACGTTGAAGCGTCGAACGGCGTGATCCACGTGATCGACACTGTGGTGATCCCGACCGCGAAGAAGAAGTAATTTTCTAACGCATGTTAGAATATTCGCGCCCGGAGCTTGACGGCTCCGGGCGTTTCTATTTGCGCCAGGTGGTGAGCGCGGTCGCGACATAATTCCAGCACGCACCGACCAGCACCCCGGCCACGCCCGAAACCCACCACGTCCAGTGCTGCTGGAACAGGAAATTGGCCACGCCGACATTGGCGATCGCGCCAAGCCCACAGGCTGCGCAGAAAGTAAGCAAGCCCAGCGCGATTTTGCCAAACCCCTTCAGGCGCCGATCGCGATAGGTCAGCATATTGTTGACGAAGAAATTGAACGTCATCGCCGTCACAACGGCGACCGTTTGCGCCACCGCAAACACCGCCACCCCGGTGACAAACAACGCCGACAAAACGGCCATATGCACGATCAGCCCAAGCGCGCCGACCGCTGCAAAGGCAAGGAACCGCACGGGCACATATTTGCCAACCAGCTTATCGGCCAGCAGCATGCCAAAGTCCCACACCACCAACGTATCGAGCTTGCTTTCGCCAGCATGACGCTTGCGGAACACATAGGGCAATTCCTTCGCCCGCAGCGGCGCGGGCGATGATGCGCACAGATCAACCAGGATCTTGTAGCCTTGCCCGGAGAGCTGGCGGGCGGCGGCGTCAAACACTTCGCGGCGCATCATGAAGAAGCCGCTCATCGGATCGGCAAGGTCGATTTTCAGCACCCGGCGCGCGACATCGGTGGCAAACCGGCTCATGCCCGCGCGCGCGCCCTCCAACCCGCCGGCGCCGCCCTGGTCGATATAGCGGGAGCCAACGACAAGATCGAGCGGCGCGGCCTTCAATGTCTGCAGCATCTGCGCCAGCAGCCTCTCATCATGCTGCAAATCGGCGTCCATTACCGCCACGAAGGGGCTCGTAGTGGCAAGCACGCCCTCGATCACCGCCGTTGATAAACCGCGCCGACCAATGCGATGCACGACACGCACGCGCCGATCGCGCGCGGCCAGTTGGCGCATCACGGCGCGAGTGTCGTCGCGGCTGTCATCGTCAATAAACATGATCTCGAAGTGCACGCCGGCCAACGCGGTTTCGATTTTTCCGACCAGCGCTTCAATATTGCCGGCTTCGTTCAAGGTCGGAATGACAATGGCCAATTCAGCGGTCTCAGCCGGAACCTGGCGCGCGCCCAGCGCCATCGCTTCAAACAGCCGCCCGAGCGCGGCATAGTCGGTATCCGGAGCATTGGGCTGCGCCTGCGGTTGCAAGTCTGCGGCCAGTGTCTTGGCATGCGCGGTCATGCGCGGGCTCCTTCTTGGAGACGAACGTGACATGATTGCAAGAAGTGGTGGATGTTGCGTGTGTGCGCGTGGTTAAGGCGCCGCTAACACCACGGCGCGCTCATCTTGAAACAGCACGCGCCAGCCGCGTTGCTGCAAGGCCAAAACGGCCGGCTCACCCGGAAACAGCATCGCCCAGCGAAAGCCCCAGCGCGCAAGGCCGGCATCGAGCGCGCCGGGTTGATCGGCGAGCATCGCGTAATAGGGGTTCATGAAGGCGTCGCCATACATATCCACGCGGCTGTCAACGAACACTTTTACGCCGGAAAAAATCAAGGCGCCGCCGAAGCCGTAATCGTTTAAGCCGGGCTGGGCGCGCAGGTCCGCCGGCAAGGCCGCAATCGCGGCTGGATGATAAGTGGACGTCTCTGGCATGGCCGCCGGACCCGTGGCGATCCGCACGCCTGTGAGCAGCACCGCGCCCGCAAGGAACAGCGCCAGCGCCGGGCCAAAGACCGCGCGCGGCTCAAACTTGCCCTGTGCGATGCGCGCCAGCGGCTCGGCCATCACAACCAGGCCAACAATCGCAAACAGCATCTGATGGCGCTGATGCTGCGCCATCATCCAGAACAACCCCGCCAAAAGCAGCAGCCGCAGAAAGCCCGGCCGGCCTTTTGGGTGCAGCAGCAGCGCGCCCAATCCCAGCACCGCCAGATGCGCCGGCTGGAGCGACGCCCAATCCATCGGGCGCCATTCGACGATCTTCACCAGATTGTCGATCTGCTTCAGTTGAAAGGGAAACAGCAGCCCATCGATCAAATGCGGCGTAGCGATCACCGCAACCAGGCAGGCGCCGGCAAACCGGCTCCAGCGCCACACCGTGCGCCGCCAGGCCGGCAGGTCCGCCACCAAAGCCTCGAACGCAAAAAACGCCGCCAAAGCTGCGCCGAAGATAAAACTGCCGTGCAGATTGGCCCACAACCACAACACAACCGCAAGCACCAATGGCGGCGACTCACCCCGCCCGCGCGCGTCGATCAGCGCCCAGGTCCACAACGCCAAAAGCGGCAAAACCAGAAAATGCGGCCGCGCCAGATAGCCCGGCAGCAGGCAGCCGAACGCCACCACCAACGCCAACAGCCATGCCGATGTTCGCACGCCTGGCGCCGCCGCGCGAATCAAGACCAGCACCAACAGTCCCGCCGCCAGCGCATGCAACGCCGCCACGCCACCCGAGCCGCCGCCGCGCCAGGCCAACGCGCTTAAGACTTCGGCGAGCCATTCATGCGTCGTCCATTTCTGGCCGGCGAAGGAAAAGCTGAACGGATCGGTGTGCAACACCGCGCCCTGATCGAGCATCAGCTCGCCTGCGCGCAGGTGCCACAGCGTGTCGCCGTCATTGAAGAAAAACGGGCCGAACAGGCCGAGCGAAAACGCCAGCAGCGCCAATCCGGCCGCCACCACCGCCTCAGCGGGTATGGTCCAGGTTCGTGGCGTGGTCGAAGCGAGGGGCGTTACGGTCATCGAAGACAATTACCACGCCGCCCCCTAAGGCCTAGTTGATCGCCGCTTGACCGCCGCAGGGTCAATCGGGCGTTAACAGAGCAAATGGAGGAATGACCCATGCCGATCCGCACGCCGATTTGCGATCTGTTAAAGATTAACCATCCGATCCTGCTCGCCGGCATGGGCGGGGTGTCTTATGCCGAACTGGCGGCGGCGGTGTCGAATGCGGGTGGCTATGGCGTGCTCGGCATGGCCGGCACCTCTCCTGATTTCATCAAGAAGCAGATGCGCCAGGTGCGCGCCTTGACCGACAAGCCGTTTGGCGTTGACCTTCTGGCGGCCACGCCCGAGCAACTCACCGCCAGCGTTGATGTGATTGTCGCCGAAGGCGCATCGAGCTTCATCGCAGGCCTCGGCGTGCCGATGCCGATCATGGAAAAGCTGAAAGCCGCCGGGCTGAAGGTGATGGTCGTGTGCGGGGCCGTCAAGCATGCCGTGAAGGCTGAACAAGCCGGTTGCGACGGGGTGATCTGCCAGGGCGGCGAAGGCGGCGGCCATACCGGGCTCGTCGGAACCCTGCCGCTTGTCGCGCAAGCCGTGGAGGCCGTGAAAATCCCAGTTATCGCCGCTGGCGGTATTCATGATGGGCGCGGGCTGGCGGCCGCCTTGGCGCTCGGCGCGCAAGGGGTGTGGATGGGCACCCGCTTCATCGCCACGCCCGAAGCCCATGCCGGCGCGCTCTATCGCGACGTGATTTTGGAAGCCAAGGACGAAGACACGATCCGCACCCGCTGCTATTCCGGCAAGCCGATGCGGGTGTTGAAAAACGCTTATGTCGATGATTGGGAAAGCCGCCCCGGCGACATTCAGCCCTTCCCGATGCAAGCTATGCTCAGCGTCAATAACGGCGCAATCGGCGGCATTGGCGGCCAAACCGAAGGCCTCACGCGCGACAAATCCTGCTTCGCCATGGGCCAATCGGCCGGCGGGGTTAAAGACATCTTGCCCGCGGGCGCGCTGGTAAAGCGGATCATGGCGGAGGCCGAAGCGGCCCTGGCGCGGTTGCGGGTCTATGGCTGAAGGCGCCTTTTTTGCGCCCTTGGATCGGGTATAGTGGGGCAATGAAGCTCGCTCTCGCAGCCCTCGCTTTGGCGGTTTTGGCAGCGCCGGCGCTGGCCCAGACGCGCCCGGCGCCTCGCCCGGCCCCGCCGGTCAGCGAAGCCGAACAATTTGAGCGCCTGGATCGGCCGGCCCAATTGCAGGAGCTGGCGCGAGTGGTTGGCGGGTCGCATTATCTGAAACTGCTGTGCTCTGCCGGGACTGATCGCTATCAGTGGTATGAGATGATGCGGTCGCTGCTCGACAAGGAAGCGCCGCGCACCCAGCCGCGTCTGGCAGGCTTGCGCACGCAAATGGCGAACGCCTTCAATGCCGGCTATCGCGCCGAAGAGGTGCGCTTCCCCGCCTGCACCGGCGCAATTGCGGGGGTCGAAGATGAATTAAAGCGGCGCGGCCGGCGCTTGACCTCCGCGCTTGCCGCCACAGCGCGCGCACAATGAGCGAACCGACCACGCCCGAAGCCCGCAAGGCATTGGCCCTCGATCTTATTCTGGATGCCTGGGCCGAAGCGCTCAATGCGGGGGTGGAAGCCGAAGAACTTGCCTCGGTGGCGATTTTTGCAGCGCTTGCCGATATGGTCGATCTGCATGGCGAAGCCGCGGTCGCAGCGTTCTGCACGGAACTGCCGACACGGGTGAAAGCTGGGGAATTCAGCATCAGGCGCGACGGCGAATAATGAGACTATCAGGAATTCCGTGTAACGGCCGTTTGATCAGTTGAGCTTGAACCGGTCTTCGAACACGATGGCGAACTGGGTTTTGGCCGTGGTCCATTCCTTTGACGGCATCTTCCAATCTTTCTGCGCGAGATTCAAGACG
>JBEIHY010000044.1:0-27382 GCA_040381035.1 Hyphomonadaceae bacterium | reverse complement strand
TTTGCTACCGCTTGCCACAGACGCCGAGCAAATGTCAGAACCATAAGGAACACTAGAAAAATCCAAGCTCTAGTGTAGCTGATGCATCTAACGTTTGGTCGCGCGCTTTGGCTCAAACGGGTACCAAACGTTAGATGCGCTAAACTAGCGCATCGGTTTTTCTCTTTTTGACATCCGCAAGTGCCGCCGCGCGGCGGGGGCGCGCCGACGGTTGACCATAGCCGGGATAGTTTCTGGCATGCCAGCGGCGTTGCGGCCCGCAACAAAGTCGAGAGCTTTTTGGGTGGCCCGCCGGAAACCAAGCAAACGCCCGCTTCGCAAAAGATTTTCTTGACGCAAGGGCCGCCATGGCCTACCCGCCCGGCCCGCATGTTATCGGGTCCGGCGTGGGCGGTGCGTCCGCCGGGCTTTTTCCTTCCGACGCCGCCGATTTCAAGGAAGGACCATCCCATGGCCAAGGGCAAAGACGCCAAAGAGACAAAAGAGACCAAAGCCGCGAAAACGGTCAAGTCCAAGCCGCCATCGCGCTCGAAGTCCAACCGCAAGGCTGAGCTGCTCGCCCATCCGGTTGAGCATATCGATATCGCCAAGATCGATGGCAAGACGATGATCGAGGCGATGGGCAAGATGAGCTTCACCAGCCGCGATACCGCCCGCGCGGCCGAAATCCTCAACATGGCGATTGCCGACAAAGACGTGTCGGTGTGGCTGACCATGGCCGGCTCCACCGGCGCCGGCGGCTGTCTGCATGTCTGGCGCGACATGGTGGAGTACAACATGATCGACGCGATCGTGGCCACCGGGGCCTCGATCATCGACATGGATTTCCTCGAAGCGCTCGGCTTCAAGCATTATCAGGCGCGCGAAATCCCCGACGATCGCGAGCTGCGCGATCTCTATATCGACCGCATCTACGACACCTATATCGACGAGGAAGAGCTCCAGCATGTCGATCACACGATCGGCAAATTCTGCGAATTGCTGGAGCCGCGGCCCTATTCCTCGCGCGCGTTCATCTGGGAGCTTGGCAAATGGCTCGCTGCCGGCAACGCCAAGAAAAAGGATAGCCTGATCCAGCGCGCCTATGAAAAGGGCGTGCCGATCTTCTGCCCGGCCTTCTCCGATTGCTCGGCTGGTTTCGGTTTGGTGAAGCACCAGGTCGATCGCATGAAGGCGAAAAAGCCATATGTGACGATCGATTCCGTCGCCGACTTCCGCGAACTGACCGACATCAAGATCGCCGCCGGCTCCACTGCCTTGTTCATGATCGGCGGCGGCGTGCCGAAGAACTTTGCGCAAGACACCGTCGTGTGCGCCGAAATCCTCGGCCACGAAGATGTCGAGATGCACAAATACGCGATCCAGATCACGGTCGCGGATGTGCGCGACGGCGCCTGCTCGTCCTCGACGCTGAAAGAAGCGTGCAGCTGGGGCAAGGTGGACGTCACGTTCGAACAGATGGTGTTTGCTGAAGCCACCACGGTCGCGCCGCTGATCGTGTCCGACGCCTATCACCGCGGTCACTGGAAAAAGCGCAAAGCCCGCAACTGGGCAAAGCTGTTCAAGTAAGCGCCCAAAGGGCCGCAAACGATTGCGGCCCCTTTTGGTTTGAGCGCGTTGCGGTGGCCGGATCAGGCATTTTTCGGCGCCAACAGAAAGATGCCGAACAGCGCCACCATCACCCCATCCACCGCCAGCGCGACACCGACCTGCTGGTTTGGGAAGCGCGCGCCGAGCCACAGCGTCAGCCCAATAAACGCGACCTTACTGACAATCGCCACCATGAGCACAAGCCCACGCACCGGCGGATAAAGGGCCGCATAGCTCAGCATCGCGCCGACCAGGGTAATCAGCACGCCCCAATTTCGCACGATGATCTCGCTGAGATCGTTCAGCGGAATGGCTTCACCATAAAGGCTTTGCAGCGCCGCCTGCTGCGCGATCGCCGGATAGATCATGGTGCAAGTCAACGCCCCGGCGACCAGCATGACCCATTTGGGCACGCCGCGGGCTCTTTGAGCTTGCGCCATGTTTTACCCTCCGCGCCGCGACAGATGCCGACCGGCCGCAATCATGCGCCGGACGCGTGCTTACGCCTAATGTCCTGAATGCGACGTTCGCCGGCGCATTGGACCAAGCGCGGAGCAAACGTCTGGTTCGCCACACGCGGTGCGGCGCCTCCCGTTTTGGCATTGGCTCTGATAAGGTCGCAACATGACCTGTTACGCGCTCGATCCTGGCCGGTTCACCACGCGCGAGTTCAACCGCCTTGGCGGCGAACGGCGGTTGGGACGGTGAGCGGGTAGAGTTGCTGCGCGGCATGATCGTCAAACTGAGCGCCAAGCCTATTCCGCATGGGGCCATGCAAACTGACATGTCGCTCGCGATCCGCGCGGGCGTGCAGGCAGCCGGCTACGGCTGGCGGGTGGATCAGGAGATTTCCGTCGATTTCGCGGATGGCTCTCAGCCGATGCCGGACATCGCTGTGTGGGACGCAAGCGGGGCCGGCCATGGCGCACGCACGATACCTGGCGCAGCAGTCAAGCTGGTGGTGGAAATCGCTGCGACCAGCTTGGCGGCTGATCTTGGCCCAATGGCGCAAGACTATGCCGCATCAGGCCTGGCGGAATACTGGGTGGTTGACCTTGATCGCCGCCAGGTTCATCGCCACGGCGATCCTGGGCCCGATGGATACCGCCGGGCAGATGTCGTTAAGCTAGCGGTCGGTTTTGGGAGTTGGACGATTCCAGGCCTCGCCATTGTGGCCGGCCCTAAGGCAACCCAGCCCGCGCTTCAAATGCCGGCCCGGCGATGATAGGCTGGAGGCATGAACGATCTCGCCCGCCTTGCGCTCGCGCCTGACGAATTCCTTGCCTGGGAAAGCCGCCAGGAGCGCAAATACGAACTCGTCAGTGGCGTCGCGCGGATCATGGCGGGCGGCACATTTGCCCATACGCTGATTGCGCAGAACCTCGCGTTTGGCTTGCGTCGGTGATTGAATGGACCGTGCCGAGCGTTTCAAGAACGCAAAGTCTCCATGCCGCAAGGCAATTATCGCTACCCCGATGTGGTGATCGATTGCGGCCGCAATGATATGGCCGACCTCGCCGCCAAGGAGCCGCGGGTGGTGTTTGAAGTGGAAAGCCCGAGCACCACCACGCTCGAGCAGCTCGAACGCCTGGAAGACGACCCAAACGTCGCCAGCATCACGACAATCGTGTTGCTGGCCCAGACGCGCGCACAAGGGCGGGTGTTTGTGCGTGACGGGACGGGGTGGCGTTCGCTCCGCATCGCCGGCATGGACGCCGCCGCGCCAATCGACGATCTTGCCATCAGCTTGCCATTGGCTGAGATTTACGAAGGCGTTGAGTTCCCACCGTCACACCCAGATGAGGCCGACGGACCTTAAGCCCTAAACGCTGCGCCCACGCGCTGCGCGGATATTCTTGGCAATGACGTCGCACACCCGCGCGACATCTGCGTCACTCATCCCGGAGCCGGACGGCAGGCACAGGCCTTGGGCGAACAGCCGCTCTGAAACGCCGTTCGTGACTGACGGCGCGGCGGCAAACACCGGCTGGAGATGCATCGGCTTCCAAACCGGGCGGGACTCGATATTGGCTTCTTCCAGCTTCAACCGCAGGGCTTCGCGGTCAACGCCGGCGGCGGCGGGATCAACCAGCATCACGCTCAGCCAGCGGGTGTGGCGGCGATGGGCGGCTTCCGGCGCAAAGCTGACGCCCGGCAGCGCGGCGAGTTCGGCGACATAGCGGGCAAAGATCGCCCGCCGGCGCGCGACCTTGCTTTCGATCTGCTCCAGCTGGCCCACGCCCACGGCGGCCGATAGGCTCGACAGCCGGTAGTTGAAGCCAACCTCAGTGTGTTCATAGTGCGCCGCCGCCTGACGGGCGGCTGTCGACAAATAGCGCGCGCGCGCAATCAGATCGGCGTCGTCGCTGGCGAGCGCCCCGCCGCCGGATGTCGTGATGATCTTGTTGCCATTGAACGAATAGGCCGCCGCGCGGGCGCCTTGGCCGGCATGGCGATTGTGATACAGCGCGCCGATCCCCTCGGCGCTGTCGAGCACGACATCCAACCCAAGCTGGCCGGCAACGGCCGTGATGGCGTCGATGCCGGCGCATTGGCCATAGAGGTCGGCCGGCAGCACGGCCTTCGGCTTAAGACCAGCCGAGCGGGCTTTGGCGCAGGCTTGTTCAATCAGCGCCGGGTCAAGGCACCAGCTGTCGGGCTCGCTGTCGACGAACACCGGCGTCGCGCCCGTATAGTGGATGGGCGCGACGCCACCCATAAAGGTCAGAGTCGGCGCCACGACCGCATCGCCACGCCCGATGCCCAGAATATGCAACGCCAGATGCAATGCCGCGGTGCCGGACGACACCGCCACGACATGCGAAAATCCGGTATAGGCGCTGATCGCGGCCTCGAACCGATCGAGCATCGGCCCGGCCGGCGCGACGTAATTGCTGTCGAACGCCTCCATCACCAATTGCCGCTCGCGTCCCGTCACATCCGGCGGGGAAAGGAACAAGCGGTCGGCCAAGTTGGGCGCTCCAAACGACGAGATACAAACAGATACGTCGCATTCGAAATATCTTCGCCGGGCGAGCGCGCCAATCCGGCACGTCTTTCAGGCGAACCTTTCGAGCGGACACGCACGCACTGCGCGGCGTCTGTGCCGCCTTGGCGCAAAGGAAGCGTCGGCGCGCTAGCGAAGCCTTGATTGGACATGCTTGGCGCGGCGCGGCTTATGCTTTCTTCGCCAGCGAGGAGACGGCTGACCTGCATGGCCATGTTCGACACACCCAAACGACCACACCGGCAAAAGCCGCCGGCGAATCCGTGCGCACCCGACGGCGCGCTGATCTATGCGATCGGCGATATTCATGGCCGGCTGGATCTGTTCGAACTGTTGCTGTCGCGCATCCGGCGCGACGCCGCACGCAGCCAGGCGGTTGCCCCGCTCAAGCCAATCGCGGTGTTTCTTGGCGATTATATTGATCGCGGTCCTCACAGCCGCCCCATTTTGGAACATCTGTGCCATGACCCGCTACCCGGTTTTGAGGTCCATTGTTTGCTGGGCAACCATGAGTCCGAACTGCTTGGTTTCTTGAAAGACGCCGCCCGCGGTCCGAGTTGGGCGCGCTATGGCGGGGGTGAAACGCTGCACAATTACGGCGTCACAGCCCCGCGCACGACCGATCCGATTGCCTGGGAAGCGGCGCGCCAGGCCTTTGCAGCGGCGCTGCCAGTTCGCCACCGCACATTTCTGGAAAGCCTGCCGCTTTATGTCGCCCTTGGCGATTATCTCTTTGTCCATGCCGGCGTTCGGCCCGGTCGACCGCTCGCAGACCAAGCAAAGCGCGACCTGATCGCCATTCGCGAACCCTTCCTGAGCGTGCCCAACGGTCTTCCCTATGTGGTTGTGCATGGTCACACGCCGGAAAATCGCCCGGTATTTACGCAAGCGAGACTGGGCCTCGATACCGGCGCCTATGTTACTGGGGTGCTTACCGCAGCGCGGCTGTTCAAAGACGCGGTGCATTTCATCCAAGCGACGGCGCCCAAAGTGCAACCGGCGCCTGTCTTGCAGGCAACAGCTGCAGCGGAGATAGCGCAGCGTCTTTAGGGGATGTCCGACCCATGTTTAAGCGTATCCGTTCTTTGAGTGTCGCAATTCTGGGCGCTTTCGCTTTGTGGGCGTGCGCGAGCGCACCTGTGCCGGCCGGCGCCGCCCCGGTTGTGGCCACGCCGACGGCCGTGAATCTACCCGGCTTCGAGTACAAACTCGGGTCTGGCGATAAGGTCCGCATCATCGTGTTTGGCCAGACCGACCTGTCGGGCGAATTCTCGCTCGATGGCTCCGGCGCCATCTCGATCCCGCTGATCGGCAAGATCGACGCGCTCAATCTCACCACCGTCCAGCTTGAACAGGCAATCGCCAACCGGCTGAAAGATGGCTATCTGAACGATCCGCGGGTCAGCGCCCAGGTGCTCAACTTCCGGCCGTTCTTCATCCTCGGCGAAGTCAACAAGCCGGGCGAATATCCCTATGCCGACGGCATGACCATTCTAAAGGCGGTCGCCACCGCCGGCGGTCACACCTACCGCGCCGATCAGCGCCGCGTGTTCATCAAGCGCGCCGAAAGCGGCAAGGAAGAAGCCGTGGCGGTGACCTCCAACACCGCCGTGCATCCGGGCGACACCATCCGCATTCCGGAACGTTTCTTCTGATCCCGGTTGCCTAAACCCAACAGGCGGGCTTTGAAGGCGCAATGTCTTCAGAGCCCGCCGACCCGGCCGCCCGTTCGCGGGCCATTGTGAGCGTCGCCTGCGGAGCGGCGCTTATTGCGTTTGCGCCGATCGGGATGCGGCTGTCAGAGGTCGGGCCGCAGGCCACGGCCTTTTGGCGGTTCATGTTTGCCTTGCCGATCCTGGCCGTGGCGGCGTTCCTGTTGCCGCGCGCCAACGGGCCATTGGCTTTGAACGGACGCCAGTTAGGCGTGCTTGCCCTTGCCGGGCTGGTGTTTGGTCTGGAGCTCGGCCTATGGCACATCGCGCTGGGCAAGACCTCAGTGCTCAACGCCACTTTGGCTTCGAACATGACGCCGCTTTTGGTGGCGGCGGCCGGCTTCTTCCTGTTCAAGGAGCCGATCACCCGCGCCTTCTTAATCGGCGTGGCGGTGGCGGTGAGCGGCGCCATGATGCTGTCCACTGCCCGCGCCCAGGCCGGTATTGGGACGGCCTCGCTGGTCGGCGACCTGTTTGGGCTCGCATCGGCGTGCGGCTATGCGGTGTATCTGATCCTCGTTGGCCGGGCGCGCAAAACGCTGGATGTGCGCACGGTGATGCTGGTGACGACGGCTGCGGCTGCGGTCTATGCCCTCGTGGCGGCAACCGCGCTTGGCGAAAGCCTGTGGCCGCAGAGCTGGAAGGGCTGGGCGATTGTTGTGGCGCTGGGCGTTGTCACCCAGGCGGGCGGTCAGGGCCTGATCGCGGCGGGCCTTGGCCGGTTGCCCTTGGCCTTGTCGGCGGTGCTTTTGTGGGTGCAGCCGGTGACGGCGGCGGGCTTAAGCTGGGTGCTGTTTGGCGAAGCGCTTGGGCCCTTGGCGCTGCTCGGTGCGGCTTTGGTGCTCGGCGGCGTGTGGGTGGTGCAGCGCGGGCGGTAGGGGCGCCGGCGCCGCACTTTATTGGCGGCTGTCGCCAAAATGAAATCTAACAGTTACAATGATTTGCATTGCGCTTTTGGGCTTTGCGCTGTTTGAAGTCGCCTGTGGTCGGCGCGCCGGGCGGCCGATCACGGATGGCGGGCCGGGCCGGTGGCGGCGGCCTTTGGCCGGCTCAGCGCCAGCGGCTTTGCGCTGCCCGGCGCAGAGCTGCGTTTGGCGCTTGTCCCCTTGGCTTGGTTTGCCGGCGACCAAGGCGCGGTAGAAACGGCCGCTGCGGCGGACGCGGTTGTGCTTGTCGATCCGGTTCGGACTGGCGGCGATTTCACGGTGGTGGCCGCCGCCGGCAACCTTTCTGACCCGCGCTTGAGCGCCGCCGCCGGCGATCGTTGGCCCGGCGAAACTCTCGCCCCCGGCGGGCCCGCGCACATTTTCGGCGGGCTCGATTCCACGGTTCTTGCCCGCGCCCTGGCGTTTGCCGGCCTGCATGCCGATATGGCCGCATCGCCAGACGCCGGATTTGCCAACCGGTGCTTTTACACGCTGGCCCGGCGGGGCGTTTTGGTTGCCCGCTTGCAGATCGGCAAGGCTTGCGCGCCGGGCGATATGGACATGGCACTCCGGGCGGCGGCCTTGTTTGCCGGGGCCAGCGCGGAACTGCGCGTTTCGCATCAGTCGATCAGGCTCTCCTGACACAGCGCGACGCAATCATTCTGGCACTTCGGGCCGGTTCTGGCTTGGATGGAAAATGTTCAAAATCCAAACACTGCCGTCCTCTGCGCGGATCTGATAGACCAAAACATATCCAAAGACCGGCTCAATTCACCGTCGGACAGAACGGCCGCGGACGGCAACGCCCGCTTCGGAATTGACTTCAAGACGACGCGCGGATTGCCTGATCCGTTCGGCCCCCCTGATTGCGGCTGCAGGGCTGTCTTTTGCAATAAAGGCATGGACCTTGCGGTTATCCGCCAGCGCTTCCCGGTCCCACCGGACCTTCACGGCAGCGGGCCGCCAAACGCTTCATCGACTTCTCGGTCGGTCGCGTAGTTTGGCCCCCGCGCAAGCCGGTGATCAATTTCAGCCAGCTCAGTTTCGCTCAAGGCTTCGTCCGTCCCATCGAGCCGCGACAACACCGCCATCATAGCCTCAGCCGCTTCTTCTTGGCGGTGGGCCGGCAGCGCCTGGAGGCGGGCAATGGCTTGGTCAAGCAGAACGGACATGCAGGTCATATGGGCCAAATCGGCCATCGCCGAAAGTCCGAGCTTGGCGCTGGCCGGCTAGTCAGTCAGCCAAAATCTCCTGACACAGCGCGACGCATTCGTTGCAGATCATCGCCGTTGGCCCCGCGATCAGGCGGGCGACTTCCGTGTTGGATTTGCCGCAGAACGCGCAGTCCTGCTTGAACGTGTCGGCATGGACCAATTCATCGCGCCAGCCGGCGAGGTGCTGGTCCAGCGTGTTTGTCGGGTCCGCGTCGGGGTGGGGGAAGGCGGTTCGGGTGCGGTCTTCGCGCGATGCGGTTTGGGCCGCCCAATCGATTGCAATCACCGTCTGCCTCAGAAAGCCGTCGCCATCGCTGCGGCGCACGCCGAAGCGCGCCACCCGCCCGGCGGCGTCGAGCGTGAAGAACCGGCCCTCGTCGGCGTCGCGGACAAATCCGGCGGCCTCCAGATCATCAGCGGTCATGGCGGGCCTTTCTGTGCGGATGCGCAACGCCCTTAGCCAACTACCAGATCATCGGCGTGAACCAAAACGGGCCCGTCATCATAACCCAAAGTCGCTTCGATGGCATCGGAGCGCAGCCCGGTGATTTTGCGCGCATCGGCGCCGTCATAACGGGCGACGCCCCGGGCAATGACCGCGCCATCCGGGCCGATCAGGCGCACTGTATCGCCCTTGTCGAATGCGCCTTCAACGCGCACGACCCCGGCCGGCAACAAGCTCTTGCCGGCGCGCACGGCGCCAACCGCGCCGGCATCCAAAACCAGCGCTCCGACCGGGCTGATGGCGCCGGCGATCCAGGCCTTATAAGCCGCGCGCGGCTCCGCCATCGGTTTGAACCAGGTCGCCTTGGCGCCGCCGGCCAGCGCCGCCAGCGGGTGGGCGATGTCGCCGCGCGCCACGGCGGTCCAGCATCCGGCAAGCGCTGCAATCCGCGCCGCTTCGATCTTGGTGCGCATCCCGCCTGAGCCAACGCCTGCGCCCGCATTGACGCCGCCGGCCATGGCCTCAATCTCCGGCGTGATGGCGTCCACAAGCGCCAGATGCGCCGCATTCGGATCAATCCGCGGATCGGCAGTGTAAAGGCCGTCAATGTCGGACAACAGGATCAGTGCATCGGCGCCGATCATCTGGGCAGCGCGCGCAGCCAAGCGATCATTGTCGCCATAGCGCAATTCCTGCGTCGCCACCGTGTCATTCTCGTTGATGATCGGCACGGCGTGCAGCGCCAGCAGCGTCTGCAAGGTCGCGCGGCCATTGAGCCAGCGGCGGCGGCGCTCGGTGTCATCCGGCGTCAAGAGCGCTTGCGCCACCGCCACGCCATGGGCCGCAAAGGCATGCGACCATGCCTGCATCAACAGCGGCTGGCCGGCGGCGGCGGCGGCCTGTTTTTCCGCCAGGCTCAGCTTGCGCGCGCCGAGTTTCAGCGCGCCGCGCCCCAGCGCCACCGCACCGGAAGAGACGATCACCGTTTCGGTTCCCGCCCGCTTCAGCGCGACAATATCGGCCGCGATGTCGGCCAAGCGCGCCGCGTCAGCGCCATCTGCGCCGGCGATCAGAGCCGAGCCGAGTTTGACGACGACGCGGCGGGCGGTGGCGAGGGGAGCGGTCATGGCGTTTACCAAAGGCGCTGCGCGCCAAGGCCGGCAAACTCCAAATCCGGGCTGATCATCGTGAGCCAATGCGCGCGCGCTGCGGCAGCGATCATGCGATGAGAGAGTACACGATGCGGACTGTCGATGAGCGCCGCCGATCGAGCTTCGGTGTCAGAAACTGGCAAGTGCGTGGAGCCTAAAGCACTGGCCGCTTGCGCGTACTCGCCCGTGCGAGACATAGGCGGTTTTCCTATTCGATGCGTGTTGGCGAGTTCGTAAGCAGAAGCAGCACTGAGCAAGTGAGGCCGGCCCCTGTCGGTGAAGGCCGTTTCGGCCGCAGCGGAAAGCCGCGCCGGCTCCGCAGCCGCCCAATAAAAGGCGCTCGTATCGAACCGGTAGCCCATGATTGGCTAACCGGCGACCGCAGAGTCTTCCGGTTCTGGCAGAAAGGTGTCAGGCGCGGCCTCGCCCCAGTGCGCAAAACCGCCCAGCTTTGGCGGCATTGGCCCCAGGCGCGCGATCGGCTCTCCCGCCCGGGTAATCACCACCTGCTCGCCGGCGAGAACGCGGCCAAGCAAATCGCCGAATTTTCCAGGCGCTTCAGTGTCTGTGACGGCGATATCCATGGCGCGATCTTACGTCTTTGGGGGTTGCGTTTCAAGCAAGGCCCGTCTCACGGCGCCCAACCGTCGGAATCCTCGCCGACCGGCGCATCGTCCGCATCCGGACGAATATGGCGCAGCAGGGCAAACAGAAGTTCGCGCACGCCGGCGCCGCTGACGCCTGAAACAAGCGCCACCGGCTTGCCGATGGCGCGCTGGAGGGCGGCGCGTTTGCGGTTGATGGCGCCCTCGTCGAGGGCGTCGATCTTGTTGAGGGCAATGATTTCGGGCTTTTCGACCAGGCCCTCGCCATAGGCTTCCAGTTCCGCGCGCACGGTGCGGTAGCTGGCCGTGGGGCTGGCTTCGGTGGCGTCGATCAGATGCACCAGCGCCGCGCAGCGCTCGACATGGCCTAAAAACCGCGTGCCGAGGCCCGCGCCATCCGCCGCGCCTTCGATCAGGCCGGGAATGTCGGCCAGCACGAAGCGGGCGTTGTCGCCGATATCGACAACGCCGAGATGGGGGTGCAATGTGGTGAACGGATAGGCCGCGACCTTGGGCGTGGCGGCAGACACCGCCCGCAGAAACGTGCTTTTGCCGGCATTGGGCAGACCGATCAGGCCGGCGTCAGCGATCAGCTTCAAACGCAGCCAGATCCAACGTTCAATCCCAGGTAAGCCGGGATTGGCGTGGCGGGGCGAGCGGTTTACCGGCCCCTTAAAATGGGCATTGCCAAAGCCGCCATTGCCGCCTTTCGCCAAGAGCGCGCGCATGCCCGGTGCGGCCAGGTCCGCGATCAGGGTTTCGCGATCTTCTTCAAACACTTGCGTGCCAACCGGCACACGCAGAACCACATCCTCGCCATCGGCGCCGTGGCGGTTTTGGCCCATGCCGTGCACGCCGGTTTGGGCTTTGAAGTGCTGTTGGTAGCGGTAGTCGATCAGGGTGTTGAGCCCGTCCATCGCCTCAATCCAGACATCGCCGCCGCGCCCACCATCGCCGCCGTCCGGGCCGCCATATTCGATGAACTTTTCGCGCCGGAACGACACGACGCCGCCGCCGCCGTCGCCGGAGCGGATAAAGATTTTGGCCTGGTCGAGGAATTTCATCGCGTCGCTTTAGCGCCTTCCGGCGCCGATGGGGAGGGGTTGGCGCTTTACGCCATCTCAAACCGCACCGGCAGCGCTTTCAGGCCAGAGACGAAATTGGCCCGCGTGCTGCGCGGCGCGCCGGCGAGTTCGATGGATTTCAACCGCGGCAGCAGCTCGGCAAACAGGGCTTTGATCTCCAGCCGCGCCAGATGCATGCCGAGGCAGAGATGCACGCCGTGCCCGAACGCGACCTGCTTCTTCACGTCGCGATCGACGCGGAATTGGTCGGGCGCGTCGAACGCGTCGGCGTCGCGGTTGCCGGACCAATAGAACATGGCAAGGCCATCGCCCTGTTTGATCGTCTTGCCGCGCAAGTCATAATCACGCGTGGCGGTGCGCATGAAGTGCTTCACCGGCGTGACCCAGCGGATCATTTCTTCAACCGCATTCGGCAGCAAAGACGGATCGGCCTTCAGCTTGGCCATTTGCTCCGGGTTGCGGATCAATTCGAGCATCCCGCCGGAAGCGGTGGAGCTTGTCGTGTCATGGCCGGCGGTGGCGACGATGATGTAATAGCTCATCGCCTCGCGTTCGCCGATCGGGGCAGCGTCAATCATGCCATTGGCGATGATGGTGGAGAGGTCGTCCTTTGGATTGGCGCGGCGATCGGCGGTGATGGCGCCGAAATACTTGTAGAACTCCATCGCGGTTTGCAGAAGGTCCACGCCGGCGTCGGCGGTGAGGGTGGGCCCATCGGTCTTGCGGTCGGTGTCAGCCACCACATCAGGATCGCCGGGGCCGAAAATTTCCTGCGTCAGCTTGAGCATGAACGGCTCGTCCGACTTCGGCACACCGAGGATTTCCATGATCACGCGCAGCGGATACCAGAGCGCCACTTCCTTGACGAAATCGCATTCCGGGCCTTTGGCGGCCATCAGATCAACATGCTCTTTCGCGATCTGGGCGACGCGCGCTTCCAGCTTCTTCAGCGACGCCGGCATGAACCAGCCTTGCGTCAGTGCGCGCAGCTTCATGTGCTCGGGATCGTCGATATCAACAAGCGTGCGAAACAGATGCGTGTCGCCGGTCATCGACTGGATCCATTCTTCTCCGGCAATCGGCGACAGATAGGTGCGGTGGCGGTTCACGAACACATCGTTCTGGCGTTCGATCTCCAGAATATCGGCGTGCTTGGTGATCGACCAGAACGGCCGGAAGCCTTCGGGTTGGGTCCAATAGACCGGATCGGCCTGGCGCAAGCGGGCATAAACGGCGTGGATTTCGCCGCTGGCGTAAAGATCAGGATGGACGATCTCATCGTCGATCCGGCCGCGCTTGAATCCCGCGAAGGGCGTTCCGGTTCCATCGGCGGCCATGGCGTTCTCCCATTGATTGCAGGCGACAGGAGACCGCGCGAAGGCGGCCAGCGTCAAGCGCCGCGATAGTCTTTCAACGCCACCAGCGTGCACAGGCCCAGAAACAAGCCGGCCGCGATTCCTACCGCCGCGCCCGACAGCGCGGCCGCCCCGACATCGGCGCCGATCATCCGCGCCGTTAACCCGACGAGCAGGCCGGCCGCCGCCCAGCCCAAAGTTGCCGCAAGAATCCATCGCAGCGGCCGCACGCCGCGTTTGGCCAAGGTGATCGCCTGCGCCGCCGCAACCAGCGCGCCGGTGGCCGCATAGACGCCCACGCTCAAGCCGAGTCGCGGGACGTCCTCGCCCCAGGCCGCTCCGGCGGCGTGCAGGATGGAGAAGGCAAACGCCGTCGCCGCCATCGTCACCAAGGCAAAGCCAAGGAAGCGCGGCGGATCGCCCAAACGGCGCAGAGCCGCCCACTGGCACAGGCCAAGGATCGCGCCATCGACCAGTCCCGCGACGCCGTACCAGCCCAGCAATGGCCCAATAAGGAGCCCAGTCGATCCCGCAGCCAGAACGGCCGCCGAGACTTCTAACCCCGCCGCCTCGCCGACGGTGCAGCCGCCGACCCAGACCAGGGCCGGGGTTTTCAAATCGTCGCGCGGTTTCAGCATCAGGCCCGTCCTCATCCGCACTTTGGACGAAGTGCGGCCGTTTGTCGGGCAACAATCGCGTGATCGCTTGTTGAATTAGCCCGGCTTGGGCGCGGTATGGCCGAGAAAGGCCAAGAGCGGCGCGGCAATCAGCGCGCCTAGGATCAGCTCAAAAATCACCGATCCGTAGTTGAAGGCGCCGCCATTCTTGTCGAAAACAATCGAAATCACCCGCCCGACAGCCGTGCCCCACCATACCAAAGCCGCCAGGGCCGCCGCCGGCACCAACGTGAACAGGCCAAGCTGCAGCGCCATCGGATCGCCGAGGCTGAGCATGTCCATCACAGTCCAGATGAAATAGGCCGCCCCCGCATGGACGGCAAAGAACAGCCCGCCATAGGTGCCGCGGAACTCCGCCGAGCCGCCGGGCCGGGCCGGATCGTCGCGCAGGCGCACCAGCCAGGCGGCCCAGCCTGGCTTGATCATCGCATAAGCGCCCATGCCGGCCCCGATCGCGCAACCGGCCAGCGACAGCCAAAACGGCCAGAGCAGCATTGCTGAGTTCATCGCCTAGTCTCCAAATTTGCCGCTACGGCCGGCCCCGGCGGCAAATCGCGCCGCGCCCGATTGCGCTTGCGCCTCCAGCGAGGCGCGGCCACGCGTCGCTTCATTGTCAAACGCGGCCGCGAGCGGCAAGGCCCATTGTTCCCAGGCGCTTGCGCGATCGTTCAGCATCGTTACCGGCGGGAAGGCGGCAATGTCCTTCGCCAAGGCGACTGCGGTGGCGAGTGCTTCGCCGGCCGCAACGACACGGTTGGCGAGGCCGAAGAGCAGCGCTTCGGCTGCCGCCACCGGCCGACCGGTCAAGATCATGTCGAGCGCGCGGCCCTGGCCGATCACCCTTGGCAAGAGCACGGTCCCGCCATCGATCAAGGGCACGCCCCAGCGGCGGCAATAGACGCCGAACACCGCGGTTTCGCTGGCGACGCGCAAATCCGCCAGCAGCGCCAGTTCCAGCCCGCCGGCGACCGCGTGGCCTTCGATTGCGGCGATCACCGGCTTTGGCCACAGCGCCCGGCTTGGCCCCATCGGTCCGAGGCCGTCGACAAGACCCGGGAAGCTCTCACCAGCGGCGACGGCTTTCAGATCAGCGCCGGCGCAAAAGGTTTCGTCCGCGCCGGTGAGCACCACAACGCCGATCGTTGCGTCGGCCATTGCCGCGTCAAACGCGCTGCGCAGGGCCAATGCCGTTTCCGGATCCACAGCATTGCGCGCCCGCGGTCGGTTGATCGTGACGATCCGCACCGGGCCTTCGTCGGTGGTCAGCACGGTCATGCGGCGCGCCGCTTCACGGCTCGGGCAAGGCGGTAGGCCGTTAGCCCGAGACCGACAAAGGCCAGCATGCTGGCAAGCGATGCGGCAAAAACCAGCAGCATCGAATTGAAATTCTCGCGCTCACGCCAATCCATGATGTGCAGACCCCATAGCGCATCATAGAGCCGCCACAGCGGCGTGCGGACGGCCTTGACCTCGCCGGTGGCGGCGTCGACATAGAGCGCAGCGGCGTCGGGGCCGGTGAAGTCAACCCGCCACGCTGGCACGGGGCCGCGATATTCGCCAGTCTTGGCGGTGAGCCAAATCGGCGCCGTGCTTTGGCCAGCGCCGGTATAGGTCGTGGCGACGATTCGCGCGGCCGTGGCGGCGTCGATCACGGGCCGCACGGCCCCGGTTTCGGCGTCGACCAAAGCGCTGCGGCCATGAAGTGCGCGAACAAGATAGGTCGGTGCGCCGTCAATCATCCGCATTTGGATGTCGACGGAGTTCGCGTCCACGGCCGCCGCCGCGATCTCGGGCGGGGTTTTCACACGGTTCCAGGCGATCACCGCCAGCGGCGGGTCTTTGCGCAGATGTGCGCCACGCACCTGGTCAATCGGGTTGGCGGCGAAGAACAAGCCAGTGCCAATCCAAATTAGGATTTGCACGCCAACAATGGCCGACAGCCAAAAGTGGACCCGATTGAACCAAGCGCGCGTGTGCATGATTTACCGAATGCCCGGCATGTGCAGCCGCGCTTCGGCTTCCGCCGCTTCCTTGGCCGCCGCGCCGGCATGTTTGCCAAGCTCAAGCCGGGCGATGGTGCGGCAATGCACTTCGTCCGGACCGTCCGCCAGCCGCAGGGTGCGGATGCCGGAATACATTTTGGCGAGGCCGAAATCTTGACAAACGCCGCCGCCGCCATGGGCCTGGATCGCGTCGTCAATCACTTTCAGGGCGATGCGCGGCGCGGCGACCTTGATCATCGCGATTTCGGCGCGGGCGACCTTGTTGCCGACCATGTCCATCATGTATGCCGCCTTTAGGCACAAAAGGCGGCACATCTCGATATCGATGCGCGCTTCGGCGATGCGCTGCTCCCACACGCTGTGCTCGGCGATGGTTTTGCCGAACGCCTTGCGCGTCAGCAGGCGCTTGCACATTTTCTCCAGCGCCACTTCCGCGGCGCCGAGCGTGCGCATGCAATGGTGGATGCGGCCGGGGCCAAGGCGGCCCTGCGCGATTTCAAAGCCGCGGCCTTCGCCCCAGATAATGTTTTCAGCTGGCACGCGGACATTTTCCAGGCGCACTTCAAAGTGGCCATGCGGCGCGTCGTCATAGCCGAACACGGTGAGCGGGCGGATCTTGGTGATGCCCGGGGCATCGAGCGGCACGAAGATTTGTGATTGCTGGGTATAGGTTTTCGCGTCCGGGTCGGTCTTGCCCATGACAATCGCGATCTTGCAACGCGGATCGCCCACGCCAGAAGACCACCATTTGGTGCCGTTGATGACATACGCGTCGCCATCGCGGCGGATCTCGGTTTTGATATTGGTCGCGTCCGAGCTTGCCACGGCCGGCTCGGTCATCAAGAAGGCGCTGCGGATTTCGCCATTCATCAAGGGCTTCAGCCAACGATCCTTCTGGGCGCGGGTGCCATAGCGGTGCAGCACTTCCATATTGCCGGTGTCAGGCGCGGAGCAGTTGAACACTTCCGACGCAAAGCCCACCCGGCCCATCAGTTCAGCCAAAGCCGAATAGGTGACATTGGACAGATGCGGGCCTTCGAATTCAAACGTGTCGTCGACGCTCTTATGGTCGCGCGGCTCAGGCGGCATGAACATGTTCCACAGGCCGGCAGCCTTGGCCTTCTTCTTCAGGTCTTCCACGACCTGGATCACCTTCCAGCGATCGCCGGTTTCTTCCTGCTCATAATAGGTCGGCACGGCCGGGATGATGTGCGCGTCCATGAAGGCTTGGACCTTGGCGATCCAGTGCTTGGTCTCGTCGGAGTGTTCAAAGATCATGGGAGCCTCCCGGGCGTCGCGTGCGGTTCTTTATCTGGATACCGTAGCGGATCGCTGGGGGCGGCGTCTATCGCTGGCGTCGGGGAAGGGGTTGGGCGCAGGGTTGTCTTTCGGTCAGCTGGCGCGCTCAGGAGCCCCGCCATGCTGGCCGTCACGCCGCAGCGCATCAGGGGAGAAGATGTCCTCGATTGGGAAATTGACGAAGACCAGAAATGGGAACGGGTCGATGGCGTGCCGATTCTGCGCAAAACCCGCCTGATGGCCGGCGGCGCGCCGAAGCTTGCCCAGATCGCGGCGAACATTATGCGCGCCATCAAACCGCAACTGCGCGCCGGCCCATCCCGGGTCTATGGCTCGGACCTGAAAGTCCGCACCGCGGCCAGCGCCCGCGATCCCGATGTCACAATCGATTGCGGCGCGCGCGCTGGCGCCAAGACCGCTGAGACGACGTGGGTCGTGTTTGAGGTCCTGTCGCCGTCCAACAGCGCGTTTCAGCAACCCCGCCGGCGCGCCGATGAGCAGAAGATCGACAGCATCGATCAGATCATATTCGTCAGCCAGGACGCCGCCGAGGCGCAAACTTGGCGGCGCGCGGCGCATGGTGGGACAGTGGAAGACTTTACTGGGCTCGAGGCTGAGATCACGGCGCCCAGCATCGCCGCCGCTGCGCGGCTGGTCACATCTCTGTCGGCGTGACATTTGCCGCCGCAGCGGGCTGACGATCAGCCGCAGGCGCCGGTCGCCACTTCCCAGGCGTGCTCCAACCGCGTGAAAGCCTCGCGGCTCGGTTGGGCGGCGGGCATGCGATTATACGCATCCAGCGCCGCGACCTTGTAGGCTTCGGCGAGCGTCGGATGGTTGATGTGTTGTCGACAAAATAGTCGAGCGTGCCGCCCAGATTGCGCACTGCCTGGCCGATATGGACCAGCTCGGTTGCGCCTTCGCCGACAATATGCACGCCGAGCAGCCTTCTGGTTTCGCGCGCGAAGATCATTCTCAGAAAGCCGGAATTGAGCCCCATGATGTGGCCACGCGCGGTTGCGCCAAAGCGCGCTACGCCGGTTTCATAAGCAATGCGCTTGGCGCGCGCCTGTTCCTCGTTGAGGCTAACGGTGGACAATTCCGGCGCCGCATAAAGGCCATAGGAAAAGAATTCCGGCGGCGCGCTGGCGGGTTCGTCAAACGCGTGGCGCGCCGCGATCCGGCCCTGCGCCATCGCGGTTGAGGCAAGACTTGGAAAACCGATTACGTCGCCGACCGCAAAGATGTGGGGGACATCCGTGCGGAACGTTTCGCGGTCGCCCCTGAGACGCCCGCGCGCATCGACGCTGAGGCCGCAATGCTCCAGGCCGAGGGAAGCGGTCGCGCCCCGGCGGCCGGCGGCGAACAGCACCATGCCCGCGCCGATCTCACGGCTGTCCTCGCGCACCCCATGGCAACCGACGCCGCGGCGTTCGACATGGGCCACGGTGGACAAGAACCGCAGCGTCATGCCGCGTTCGCGCATGTCGTGGCGGAACTCCTCAGCCGGTTCGCGGTCCAGGAACGGCAAAAGCCCGTCGCTCGGTTCGATCAGCGTCACCTTCACATCGAGCGCTCAAAAGATCGTGGCGTATTCCACGCCAATGACGATGGCGCCGATCACGATCAGAGAGCGGGGCAGGGTCTTGATGTCGAGGATTTCGTCGGCGTCAACGATGCATTGGCCGTCGAAGGGAATATGGGCCGGCCGGTGCGGTAGGGCGCCGACGGCGAGGATGAACTTCGCGGCGCTGAACCGCTGCACGGCGTTGGCCTGCTCCACTGCGATGGTGTGGGGATCAAGAAACCGCGCATCGCCGCGCACGCAGGCCACGCCATTGCGGGTGAATTGATGCTCCAGTCCATCGACCTCATGGTCGAGCGTCAGCGACAGCCGGCGCGAAATATCATCGGCCGTGATGTTCTGCTTGGCGCGATAGGCGCGGCCACAAAAACCACGCTCGCGCCAGCCGGACAGATTGAGCACCGTCTCGCGCAGCGTCTTCGATGGGATCGTGCCGGTATGCACACACACCCCACCGATGCGGCGGCCTTTCTCGACGACCAAGACGGACTTTTTGAGCCTGGCCGCCTGCACGGCCGCGCGCCGTCCGGCAGGGCCAGAGCCGATCACGATCAAGCCAAACTGCTGCATGGCCCCTCCGCCGGCGCGATCGGCCGATTGGGCGTCAATCGCCTTAGGGCGGCGTTAACCAAGCCGGGGCGGACCTTCCGGGTTCAGACATTTTTGTCCGTTATTCAAAACGCGCCGTTCATCCGATTTTGCTAGATCGGTTTGAACAGCTGGACGGACATCGTGGTTAGCTCTGACGCAGAATTGACGACGAAGCCTTTGGGGCCGTTGCGCTCCATGACGCTCGATCTGCGTCCGTTCGGCATCGCGGCCCAACCGGCCCAACCGGCCCAACCGGCGCGGCCGCCGCAATCGCCGGTTGGCGGCCCCGGCGTTATCGGCGCCCTGCGTGGGCTTGCAACCGCCAGCGACAAGGGCGACACCGCGGGCATCTGGTTCGTCGTCGGCGGCCCGATCTTGTCGCTGCTGTTGGTGTTTGCGATTGTCGGCCTTGCTCTCCTGCACGACATGGCCGCCGAGCGCGATCGCGCCTTTGTGGAATCCTCGCGCAGCCTTGTGGGTGAAGTGTTGCGCGCTGAGGCCCGCGCCATGCGCGGCCTCACCACAGAATATGCGGTGTGGGAGGCGGCCTATGAGAATATCAGCCTCGCGCCAAACGCCGATTGGCAGGCCAGAAACCTTCCGTCGCCCATGGCGTCGGGCGTCTTTGTCTTGGGCGCGAACGGCGAGGTGCGCTTTTCCACGATCGCCGAAGACACCCTGCGCGCCGAAGCGCTGATCGCAGCAATTGGCGTTGCGTTTCGGCCCAGCCGCTTGGCTGAATTGGCGGCGATGCGCGGAACCCCCCATGCGGTCGCGACGTCCCTTGTGGTTGTTGATGGCGAACTCGTCAAAGTCGGTTTGGGTGCGCTCCATCCGGCAAGCGCGCCGACGCAGCCGTCAAGCGCGCCGGTTGTGCTGATCGCATTGGCGCACCCGATTGGCGCGGCGGATTTGGCCGAGCAGGGCCGCGCGCTCGGCCTGGATGATTTGGCTTTCTCAACAACCACCGGCGGTTCAGGTCGCATTCATCGGCAAGTGGTCGATGATCGCGGCGTTCGGATTGGCTGGCTGGCATGGCGCGATCAGCGGCCGGGCACGGCCGCGTTCGAGCAACGGCTTGGATGGATCTTGCTCGGCCTGGGGCTCATTGGCTTTGCAACCATTCATGTCGCGCAGTCGCAGGTCGCGCGTCAAATTCGCATTCACACCCATGCCCAAGAAGCCGCCGAATCGGCAAGTCGGAGCAAAAGCCACTTCTTGGCGGCGATGAGTCATGAGCTGCGCACGCCGCTGAATGCCGTGATCGGGTATTCCGAACTCATACAGGAAGCCGCGCGTGAGGCGGGCCGCGTGCAGGAAAGCTTCGACGCCGGCCGTATCCGCAATGCCGGCGAACACCTGCTCACCTTGATCAACGGATTGCTTGATCACGCCAAGATCGAGGCCGGTCAGATGGATATCCATCTTCAGCCTGTCAATGTTGGCGATGTGATCGCAGAGGTCGACGAATTGATCCGGCCCCGGATTGTCGCCGGCGGCAATCAACTCGAACTGGCGATCGCTGCCGATATCGGGCCGGTTCTGGCCGATCGGATGCGGCTCAAGCAATGCCTTCTCAATCTGGCTTCCAACGCCGCGAAGTTCACCAATCAAGGCGTCGTCACGATTTCAGCTTCCCAGAGCGTGGGCGCGACCGGCAGGGTTGTTGAAATCGCGGTCCATGACAGCGGCGTTGGCATCGCGCCGGAGGGCCTCGCCAAGCTGTTCCAGCCGTTTGCTCAAGCGGAAAAAGACACCTCCAGCCGCTTTGGCGGCACGGGGCTTGGCCTTGTGATCACGCGGTCATTGATGATCGCGATGGGCGGCGATGTGCGCGCGCAAAGCACGCCCGGTGAGGGCTCCGTCTTTACGCTTTGGCTTCCGGCGCCAACGTCATCTGGGTCTGGATGACAAGCGCCACCGGCTTGCCGTCTTGGCGCGTGATCCTGGTTTGCCAAACGCTGGTGGCGCGCCCGATATGGATTGGCGTGGTTTCGCCGAGCACGGTGGAGCCTTCCACGGCCGCGCCGAGGAAGTTGGTCTTGCTCTCCAGTGTCGTTGTGCGCGCCGGGGGCGAGGTTCAAGAACCCGCCAACCGCTCCCATCGCATCGGCCATCGCCATCGCCGCGCCGCCGTGCAGAATACCGCCAGTTGTGCACAGATCGGCGCGCACCTTCAGGCGGGCGGTGACGCGCGTCGGCGTCGCTTCCAGGATTTCCAGGCCCATCAGTCTTGAGAACGGCATCAGGTCGGCAAGATCAATCATCCGCAATGCTCCTTCAAGAACGTCACGATCGCCCGTGCATAGGCGGCATCGCTGACGGCGCTCATGTGATTGCCGGTGGTGCGTTGCACGCGGGCATTGGGAAACAGGGCCGCCAGTTTGGACGCGTCGCCATTGTCGAAATCGTCAGCGCCGTTGAGGCACAAAATCGGGGTCTCCACACCCGCCAAGGCTGACGCCGGTGTATCGCGAATGCTCATCTGCACATGGCGCGCCGCAGCGAGGCTCATGCCCATCGCGCTGACGAACGCCCGCACGCGCTCAGCGCCCGGTACGTTGTCTCCGTTCAAGGCGGCAGTGAAGAAAGCCCGCCGCGCGGCGCCATGAATCGCGCTGTCGCCCATGCCGCCAAGCACCGCACAGCGCGGCCGCTCGCCGGCCGCCAGCATCTGAATCGCCACCCGCGCCCCGAGCGAATAACCAACCAGCGCATAGTCTTTCAGACCAAGAGCATCGACCAGCGCCAAAGCATCCGAAACCAATATGTCGGGCGGATATCGGGCTGGATCGTCTGGCGCTGCGGAGCGGCCATGGCCGCGATGGTCAGGCAGAATCGCGCGGAAGCCTGCGGCTGTCACCGCTCCGGCAATTCCGGGCGTTATGAAATTGGCCGCGGCGCTGGCAATGAAGCCATGCAGCAGCACCACTGGATAGCCGTCGCCGCGATCATCATAGACGAGGCGCGCGCCATCAGCCGCCACAAAGCTCATTTCCATTGCACTCTTTCTCCATCCGCCTGACCCGTTTATATGAGCGCCCATCCAAAAACGGATCCAGCGACTTCAAGGTGTCGCAAACTTTCGCGACTTTGGCGATTATCCCTCACGTCATGGCGGACGCGGGCGGCGGAATCATTTGTATCGCTCGGCGCATGTCGCGCAAGCCACAGAGCCAGACATGGCTGATCTGGATCATTTGGGCGTTGGTCTGTTGATCGATTTGCGCCGGCCGGCGGAGCCCAAGAGCGAGCTCAATCGCTGGCCCAGCGCGGGCGTTGCTGTGCTCACCCATAATGAGGGCGTTGCCACACCGCCGCCGCATCTGGCCGCGATGAACGACGCCGATTGGTCGCTGGGCGGCGTTGAAGGCTATCAGCGCGCGACCTCCAGCGCCTATCCGGTCGAACCGCGCTCTGTTGGGTTGTTTGGCCCGTTTCTGCGCGATCTTGCTGATCGCGAGGGCGCAGCGGTGGTCGGTTGCGCCGCCGGCAAGGACCGCACGGGGTGTTTGTGCGCACTGACTTTGCGGCTTGTTGACGTTGCAGACGCCGAAACCGTCGCTGATTATCTGATGACGAACCAGACCATCGATTGGGACAAGCGCTTGCCAGCGATTCGAGACCGGATCGCGTCACGCTATGGGGAATCGCCCGGCGATGAATTGTCGCGCACAATGCCTAGCGTGCAGGAAGACTTTCTCGCCGCGTCTTTCACCGCGATCAGCGAGGCAGTTGCCAGTTTGGAGCATGACGCGAAAGCGGTGCTCGATCTGGATGATGGGCGGCTGGCGAATTTGCGCGCGCGGCTGATCGGCTCGGGCGCATTCAAGAAAAGTGACTGAGGCTTGCCGTTCGAATGCGGTCTGGGTTCAGAGGCATAGAGTATCCGTCTCGATCAAGACGGATACTCTCGAATAACTCTCCTCAAAGGAAACGGCGGCAATTTATTCGGCCGGGAACATTTCGGCGGTCTTGCGGCGGTCGATCATCTTGTCGAAGTTCGTCCACACGCCTTCCCCGCCATGCCATTCGCCCTTGGTGGCGGCTTTGGAGTATTCGGTGGCGCGGGCTTCAAAGAAGTTGGCGTGCTCGACGCCATTGAGGATCGCGGTCAGCCACGGAATCGGATGCTCGCTGACGCCATAGATTTTCGGCAGGCCGAGCTGGCCCAAGCGCCAATCGGCGATGTAGCGGATATAGGCTTTGATATCGTCGGCGATCATGCCCTGCACCGGACCCATGCCGAAAGCGAGGTCGATGAAAGCGTCTTCCATCTTCACGACCGTGCGGCAGCATTCGACGATATCGTCTTTCACCGCTTGGGTCAGGGCCCCGGTTTCCTTTGCGAAGGCATGGAACAGCTTGATCATGCCTTCGCAGTGCAGACTTTCATCACGCACTGACCACGACACGATTTGGCCCATGCCCTTCATCTTGTTGAAGCGTGGGAAGTTCATCAGCATCGCAAAGCTGGCGAACAATTGCAGCCCTTCTGTAAAGGCGCCGAACATCGCCAGCGTACGCAGGATGTCTTCATCACTGTCGACGCCGAACTTGCCCATATAATCGTGCTTGGCGCGCATCTCCTCGTAATCAAGAAAGGCGGCGAATTCAGTTTCCGGCATGCCGATGGTTTCAAGCAGCAGCGCATAGGCCGCGATATGCACCGTCTCCATATTGGCAAACGAGGTGAGCATCATCTGCACTTCGGTCGGCTTGAAGACGCGCGAATAGCGCTGGTTGTAATTGTCGGCCACTTCGACATCGGACTGGGTGAAGAAGCGGAAAATCTGGGTCAGCAAATTGCGTTCTTCGTCGTTGAGCTTGGAGGCCCAATCCTTGACGTCTTCGCCCAGCGGCACCTCTTCCGGCAGCCAATGGATCTGCTGTTGCCGGCGCCAGAAATCATAGGCCCAAGGGTAGCGGAACGGCTTGTATGCGCGCGACGGGGTGAGCAGGCCCTGGGGAGCGGTGGGGGTGTCGCCGAATGCCATTCTGTCTGGTCCTCAACCTGTCCGAGCGCAACCTGTGGTGGTTTCGGGCGCCCAATGTCCAATAGATATGGTATGGATGCGGCGGTTCGGCAAAGAATTCGTTACCGCGGCCGCCACTCCTCGAAGCCTGAGGCTAGGCCGATTCTGCGCGGCGGCGCCAAACCGAATGCCGGCCGATTAGCGCCGCACAGTGACGGTTGCGCCAACAAAGCTTTCGGTTTCCGACCGGCTCTGTGCGCCGGCGCCGCGGGTGCTGTTGGACACTTCCCGTTGCAGATAGGAGAAGGATGTCTGCACGCCGCCATGCTCATAGCTGAAGCCGGCCTGCAGATCGCCAACGGTAATTCGCTCTTGCTGATATGCGAGCCCTTCCAGCGTGCCCGGCGCCCAGGTCAGGGCTTGGCCGTCGCTGGCGGCGAAGAAATACCAGGCTGGCCGGCTGGGGTCGAACGGGCTCGCCCCGACCAGATCGGCCAGGCCTTGGCCAAAACGCACTTCCGCGCCGCGCCCAATCACGCGGCCATCGGCGCCGTCCTCAAGGCGGGCGCGCTGGGCGATGGCGACGTCAAACGGTCCTCCGGCCACGGCCGTGGCGGTGGCGCTGAATTCGCCTACCAGTGCTTGGCCTTTGCCGGTCGGGGCGAAGTCATTAAAGGTTGGGTTGGCGCCCGGCTGGTCGGCGAGCGACAGCAAAACGCCGCCTTGCGGCGGCGTCTGGGATCGGACGAAAAGTCGAAACGGGCGCTGGGCGGTGTCCACGACGCTTGCTTCGGGGTCCAGCAGCGCGGCGCTGGGCAGCGTCACCCCCGTCCAGGCCGGGCCGGCCGAGTGCCCGGGGCCCGACTGGGCGTAGACAGAAGCCCCACCAAAGGCGGCCACGACCACCCCGGCGGCGACGATACAGGAGGCGAAACGCAGGATCGTTCTGTAGCGCATGGTCACAGAATGGTTGCGATCCATTAACAGAAGGTTGACACGCCGTTCACTGAACTCAGTCATCTCGACACCAAAACTCAACGTCAACAATCGCAGATTAACACAAGTAAACAGCCCCTGACGAGTCTGGAGACATTAACCATCTTTTGTTTGCTGTGGATCGGACAGCTGGATTTGCATCAGCACCACATCAAGCCAGCGGCCAAACTTGTGACCGACAGCGTGGAGCTTGCCGACCCCTTGGAAGCCGGCGGCGGCGTGCAACCGAATCGAAGCCTGGTTCTGGGAGTCGCCGATCACCGCCAACACTTGCTTGGCGCCAATCGACTGCAGCTCCTCCAGCAGCGCCGCCATCAGCGCTTTGCCAACGCTGATGCCCTGATGGGTCGGGGCAACATAAACCGAGTTTTCGAAGGTATAGCGATAGGCTTGGCGTTCGCGAAAATGCTGGGCATAGGCAAAGCCAATCACGCGGGATGGATCGTGGGGCGTACAGGCGACGATGAACGGCCAGCCCTTGCCGGCCACTTTCGTCCACCTCGCAGTCATTTCTTCGAGATCAGGCGGTTCGGTTTCAAACGTGCCCGTCGATGTCATGACATGGTGGGCATAGATCAGCTGCACCCACTGCACGTCCTGTTGGAAGCAGGGGCGCACAACAATGCCCGTGAGCGCAGGCGGATGGGCGGCGGCTTTCGATTTCGCTTTCGACATCGGCCGAATTTGCCGTGCGCCGGCGTCGGCTTCAAGCGCACTCAATCGTCGTCATCGATCAGAATGCGCTGGGCGGCGCCCTCCAAGTCCTCATATTGACCGGCCTGGAGCGACCACAAAAGGCGCCCAGTCCCAAAAGCCCCAAGCTCAAAGCCACCGGGATCAGAAAAATCAACGCGTCCATCTGGGCCTCGCGGTTGAGATGCGCAATGCGTTCAACGTCACCACCAGCGACGAGCCTGACATCGCCAGCGCCGCGATCAGCGGCGTCACCAGCCCGGCGGCGGCGAACGGCACAGCGATCACATTGTAGAGCGCCGAGAAGGCGAGGTTTTCCAACACCCGTCGGCGCGCCTGGCGCGCAACATCAATCGCCTCCAGCACCGGCGCCATTGCCTCGCACTGGATGACCTGATCGGCGGCGGCTTGGGTTGCATCCACCGCCGTGCCCGGTGATGCGGAGGCATGAGCTGCGGCCAATGCTGCCGCGTCGTTCAGCCCGTCGCCGATCATCAATGGCTTGTGGCCTTGGGCGGCAAGGGCCGACAGGCGCGCGATCTTGTCGGCCGGGTTCTGCGCGGCGGCAAAGCGGGTCAGGCTGGCTTCGGCGGCGGCGGCGCTCACTGGCGCTTTGGCGTCGCCTGACAGCAGTTCCGGCTCCAGCCCGAGTTTGGCGAAGGCCGCCACGGCGGCGCGCGCATCGCTGCGCAGGCTGTCGGCAAAACGCAGCCGCAGCGGCGCCGGGCCCGCGCGGGCAAACCAGATTTCGGGCGTGTCAGCCGGCGCGCCCGGCGCATCCGGCGCAGCAAAGCGGCGCGCTCCCAGCCGCGCAGGTGCGCCCGCGATTGTGCCGTCCACGCCCTCGCCGGGAAACTCGCGGGCGTCGGCGCTGACCTTGCCGGGGCCGGCGGCCTCAACAATTGCGCGCGCCAGCGGATGTCGCGAGGCCCGCGCCAGCTGCGCCGCCGCGACCAGATCATCCGGGTTCGGACGATCAATCAGTTGCGGCTTGCCGCGTGTGAGGGCGCCGGTCTTGTCCAGCACAACCCGGTCAATCTGGGCAAGCCACTCCAGCGCGTCGCCGCTTTTCACCAGCACGCCGCGCTTAAACAGTCGCCCGGTCGCCACCACTTGCACCGCCGGAACCACCAAGCCTAACAGGCCGCGGAAATAGTCCAGGTGCAAGGTGGAATCTTCCCCGAGGCCTGCGCATGTATCGATTTGATCGCGATTTTCCGGCATTTTCGGAGGAAGTTTGCCGCTTTGGGGCGATTTTGCACGGTGCCCGGGCTTGATCACGCTGCAGCGAGCAGCTTTGGCAACCGGATCAGCTTGCATGCAGCGGCAGTGAGCGTGAAGGTCCAAGCGACACGTTTGTGGCCCTTGTGGCGGGTCTTGCGCATGCCGCCGCATGTCTTCATCCAACCGAAGCATTCTTCGATCCGTTTGCGGACACGTTGGCTGACGGCATAACCAGGGTGACGCGTCGT
>JBEIHY010000043.1:0-27758 GCA_040381035.1 Hyphomonadaceae bacterium | reverse complement strand
GGCATGGGCGATTCGACCCATGGCGGCGACTATCATCGCGGCCACATGGACATTTCTGAGCACAAGCAGACCTTTTCGGCGTTCTTGAAGATCACCGAATGGAGCGCGGTGCTGATCGTGGCGAGTGTTGCCATGTTCACGGTCGCCTTTGCCATGGGCTTTGGTTGGTTTCCCGGCCTGATTGCCTTTGTGGCCATCTGCGCGGGCGCCGGCTTCCTGATGAAGATGGGGGCGGCCTGGTGGGCGACCACGATCTCTTTGACCGTGCTGATGGCGATCGGCGGGGCGATGGCGGCATTCGGCCTAGGCTTCGCGGGTTAGGCGAAACCCGGCTGGACAAGGCGCCCCGAACCCCGCCAAGGTGAGCGCCTCAGCTGAGCAGGGGGAGGCGCGCACGTGCGCATTGCTGTCGTAAAGGAAACCGCAGCCGGTGAAAGCCGCGTCGCCGCCACGCCGGAGACGGTCAAGAAACTGATCGCGCTCGGTCATGCGTTGAGCATTGAAACCGGCGCCGGCAACGGCGCAAGCTTTCCCGATGACCAATACGCCGCCGCGGGCGCCACGATCGCTCCCAGCGCAGCCGCAGCCATGGACAGCGCCGATGTGCTGTTCAAAGTGCGCAGCCCCAATGCGGGCGAAATCGCCGCGCTGAAGCCTGGCGCTGGCGTGATCGCCTTGATGAGTCCGTATGCGGACAAACCACTTGTTGAGGCGCTCGCCGCCCGTGGCGTTGCGGGTCTCGCGATGGAGTTCATTCCGCGCATCACCCGCGCCCAGGCGATGGACGCGCTGAGTTCGCAATCCAATCTTGCCGGCTATCGCGCGGTGATTGAAGCCGCCCATCTCTACGGCCGCGGCTTTCCGATGATGATGACGGCGGCAGGTACGGTCGCGGCAGCCAAGTGCTTCATCATGGGCGTGGGCGTGGCCGGCCTGCAGGCGATTGCCACGGCGCGACGGCTCGGCGCGATCGTCACGGCCACGGATGTCCGCCCGGCGACCAAGGAACAGGTGCTGTCGCTCGGCGCCAAGTTCATCGCGGTCGAGGATGACGAGTTCAAGCAGGCCGAAACCGCCGCCGGCTACGCCAAGCCGATGAGCGCGGGGTATCAGGCCAAGCAGGCAGTTTTGACCGCCGAACACATCGCCAAGCAGGATTTGGTCATCACCACGGCCTTGATCCCGGGCCGGCCGGCGCCGGTTCTGGTCACCGCCGAGATGGTCGCGGCGATGAAGCCGGGCTCGGTGATTATCGACCTCGCCGCCGCCCAGGGCGGCAATTGCCCGCTGACCAAGGCCGATGAAATCGTACGCACCGCGAATGGCGTCACCATCGCGGGCTTCTCCAATCTGCCGGCGCGGCTTGCCGCCGACAGCTCCGCACTCTACGCCAAGAACCTCTTGAACCTTGCCCCGCTGCTCGCCGACAAGGAGACGAAAGCCTTTGCGCCGCACTGGGATGATGAGATCATCAAGGGCGCGATGCTGACGCGCGACGGCAAGATGATCCATCCGACCTTCGCGCCCGCCCCGGCGCCGGCTGCCTAAGGAGCCTCTATGCGCTATCTCCTGATCGCCGCTGCCGGCCTGGCGCTCGCCGCCTGCACGCCGCCCGCCGCCAATAAGCCGGCCGGCCCAGCGCCGGCCGCGGCGCCCGCCGCGCCGGCCGTCACCTTGCCGCCATTGGCCGACAATCCGCGCGATGCTTTGATCGGCTGCGCGGCGGTTGCAGCCGCCAAAGGCAATCTCGATCCCGCCGCCAAGGCGCCGTCCGGCCCCGACACCGCCGAGAGCACTTTCTATTGGACCATGATGGCGCTGCTCGACAAAGAAGCCATGCCGCCGGAAGCCAAGCAGGCCGCGATCGAGGCGCTGAAGAAGGTGTGGGGCGCTGCGTCCGCGGCTGATCTCGACGCGCGCATGGCTGAATGCCGCGCCAAATTCACTGCCCAATAGGAGCCTTGCCCGGATATGGACCAGGCTTATGTGGATAATTGGTATGCGGCGTGGAACGCCCGCGATCTCGATAAGATTTTGGAGTTCTACGCCGACGAGGTTGAGTTCTGCTCGCCCTTCATCACCGCCCTTGGCGTGTCTGCCGATGGCGTCGTGCATGGCAAGGGATTGCTGCGCGCTTATTTCGAAATTGCCTTGCAGCGCGTGCCGAATTTGCACTTCGAGCCGATTGCCCATTGCGTCGGCGCCCGCGGGCACACGATGGTCTATCGCAATCATCAGGGCGTGATTGTCGCCGAAACCCACCAACAGGACGCCAGCGGCCGGATCGCCCGCGCCGATGCGGCCTATCAGATGAATGTTTGAGGTGTCTCGATGGAAGCAATTGATCCGACCATCTACCGGCTGGCGATTTTCGTGCTGGCTATTTTCGTTGGCTATTATGTCGTGTGGTCGGTGACGCCGGCTTTGCACACGCCGTTGATGGCCGTCACCAATGCGATCAGCTCGGTGATTATTGTTGGCGCGCTGATTGCGGCCGGCGCCGGCGCCGGCCCAGAAGGCGGGTCGTTAAGCTCGGGCGATTGGGTCGCCAAGGGCATGGGCGCGGTGGCGGCGGCTTTGGCGGCGGTCAATATCTTTGGCGGCTTCCTGGTCACCCAACGCATGTTGGCAATGTACAAGAAAAAAGAAAAACCCGTCGGCGCCAAACCTGCCCAACATTGACCGTCTTGGCGTGCAAGTTGAATGAGGCTTTGCTACAAGGCGGGGCCTCGACCTGGAGCCGGCCCAATGACCCCGCTGGAATGGCGCGCTTTGGTGGACGCCTATGTCGGCGGGCGCTTATCGGCTGACACGTTCAAGCGCCGCTTCGTCGAAGTCTTTGATGAAGCGATTGCGGCCCGGTCCAGCGTGCCGCGCGCGGTGCAGGAATTGTACTTCACCGTCGAAGCCTACGGCGGCGATCCCATGGGCCGGGGCCATGACGTGGCGGATGACGCGGGGATGGCGCAGGCGGCGCGACGCGCCTTGGGTCAACTCGCGGTCGATCCGGTCTTGGCCAATGATCCGCGCATCGACGAGGATGAGCGCGCCGACGCCTATCGCACCGCCGAAGCCCGCGCCCGGCGCGCGGCGTTCACGTTCGGCGCCGTTGGGGCGGCAGGGTGCGCGCTGGCTTTTGCATGGTTGGTCATCGTGGCGCTGCAATTCTTCGCGGCTTCCGCGCAAGTGCAGAGCGTGACCTCATGGGGGCCGGGGTCTTCGGCGGTCGTCGGCTTCATTGTGGCGGCGATCCCGGTGCTCGGCTCGGTGACGGCGTTTTTTGGCGCCAAGGATGTCTGGCAATGGCATTGGGCGCTTGCCGCTTTGGTGTTCTTCGCTTTCCCGGCGGCGACCTATGTCAGCGGCTGGCGACAATGGGTGCGGCGCGGCCGCGCTTGACGACGCCTTGGCAAATCCGGCTAGGCTCAATCATGGTCGAAGTGTCCGCCCCGGAACTGACGCTGGCGAACGTGCGGGCGATCCTGCGCGCCGAAGCGCCGACGCTGGAGGCGCGCTTTGGCGTGCGGCTGACCGGCATGTTCGGCTCCTTCGCTCGCGGCGAGGCGCAGCCCGGCAGCGATGTGGATGTGCTCGCCGAAATGGTAGGCGCGCCCGGAATCCATGACCTGTTGGACGCCCAGGAGCGCTTGGAGCAACTGGTCGGCCGACCTGCTGACCTTGCCTTTCGGGACGCCCTCGCCCCGCACTGGGCGGTTTTGGTCGGCCAGGATGTCGTTGCCGTATGACCGATTTAGCCGCCCGGGCTTGGCTGATCGACATGCGGCGTTTCGCACCGTCTGCGCTGCGAATTCTGGCGTGTGGCGGCGACGATGAAATTGCCGTCGATGAGATTTTGTTCCTGGCGCGCCGCCGTGCGGTAGAGATTGTGGGCGGAGCGGCCAATCATGTTCCGCGTGAAGTACAATCTGGCTTGCCCCAAATCGATTGGCGCGGCCTTATTGGGATGCGCCATCGCTTGATTCATGGCTATTCCAGCCTAGCTGGCGCAACAGTGGTTCTGTAGGCGGGTGAAAACATTCCGCAATTGATCGATGCGCTTAACCAAGTCTTGGGGGCTGAGACCGAATGAACGTCAATTTTGCCGCACTGCTGTACCTCGTTTCCGGGGTGCTGTTCATTCTGGCTTTGCGCGGGCTGTCTAGCCCTGAAACCAGCCGCCAGGGCAACAATTTCGGCATGATCGGGATGGCGCTGGCGGTGGCGACGACGCTGTTTGTGCTGCCCCTGGATGGCGTCACGATCGGCCTGATTGTTGGCGGCGTGGCCGTTGGCGGGCTGATTGGCGCCTATCTCGCCAACAAGATCAAAATGACAGACATGCCCCAGCTGGTGGCCGCGTTCCATTCGTTGGTCGGCCTTTCGGCTGTGGCGGTTGCGGCGGCGGCGTTTTATGCGCCCGACAGTTTCGGCATCGCCAAGCCGCTGGGCGGTTTAAAGATGGCGAGCTTGATTGAGCTTTCCCTTGGCGCGGCGATCGGCGCGATCACTTTTTCCGGCTCGGTCATCGCGTTCGCCAAGCTCAACGGCAATATGAGCGGCGCACCGATCCTGTTGCCCGCCCGACATCTGCTCAACATCGCCATCGGCGCAGCCATCCTTGGGCTGGTGGTTTATATGGTGATGACCGGCGGCAAAGAGGCGTGGCCGTTCTGGACGATCCTGGCTTTGTCGTTTCTGATCGGGGTGACTTTGATCATCCCAATCGGCGGGGCCGATATGCCGGTCGTGGTGTCGATGCTGAACAGCTATTCGGGATGGGCCGCCGCGGCACTTGGCTTCACGCTGGAAAACACCGCTTTGATCATCACCGGCGCGCTGGTTGGGTCATCCGGCGCGATCTTGTCTTACATCATGTGCAAAGGCATGAACCGCAGCTTCATCAGCGTGATCCTTGGCGGCTTTGGAGGCGAGGTTGCGGCCGGCGCCGGCGGCAAGAAGGAAACCCGCCCGGTCAAGCAGGGCAGCGCCGATGACGCCGCCTTCATCATGAAGAATGCCTCGAAGGTCATTATCGTGCCCGGCTATGGCATGGCGGTGGCGCAGGCCCAGCACGCGCTGAAGGAAATGGCCGACAAGTTGAAGGCCGAGGGCGTGGAAGTGAAATACGCCATCCATCCGGTCGCCGGTCGCATGCCCGGCCACATGAATGTGCTGCTGGCCGAAGCGCAGGTGCCGTATGATGAAGTGTTTGAACTCGAAGACATCAACAATGATTTCGCCCAGGCCGATGTGGCCTATGTCATCGGCGCCAATGACGTGACCAATCCAGCCGCCAAAACCGATCCGACCAGCGCGATCTATGGGATGCCGATCCTGGATGTGGAAAAGGCCAAAACCGTTTTGTTCATCAAACGCGGCATGGGCTCGGGCTATGCGGGCGTCGAAAACGAACTGTTTTTCCGCGATAATACGATGATGCTTTTTGCCGACGCCAAGAAGATGACCGAAGAGATCGTCAAAGGCTTGTAAAGCTGCACGCAGCTCACGCTGCGCCGGCTGTGTTTGCGTCTCCAGCAGAAAGGAACGCCCGCCATGTTTGTCCGCCGCGCCGTGTTGGCCGCCGCTGTGTTCGCGCTCATCGGCTGCGCCAGCGCGCCGGCGCCTGTCGCCAACCCGCAAGCGCAATTCTGGGCTGCGCTGACCACGCTGTGCGGTAAGTCCGGGCAGGGCATACTCATCGTTGGCGATCCGATCCTGGACAAGGACTTTGCCTCCAATCCGTTGACGATGGGGCCGGTGGCCTGTGCGCCGGATAAAGTGGAAATTCCATTTGCCATAGGCGCCGATGCCAGTCGCACCTGGATCATCACGCGAACCGCATCGGGTCTGCGCTTGAAGCATCGCCACCTGCACGACGGTAAGGAAGAAGCGCTGTCGCAATATGGCGGCGACACGGTGAGCGTTGGCGTGGCCGTTCGCCAGGAATTTCCCGCCGATGCGTTTTCGAAAGACCTGTTCCTGAAGCAGAGCCGGCCGGCCTCGGTGGCCAATATCTGGGCGCTGGACGTCACCGCACACCAGCGCTTGGCCTATGAATTGAAGCGGCCCGGCCGGCATGTGCGGGTGGAGTTCGCGATCAAGTAACGCAGCGCGCCGCCTTCGGGTCGCGCTGGTTCTTGGCCGTGCGCTGTGCTTGGGTGGGCGCAATCTTTCAGGGAGGCCGCCAAGATGACAGACCGCCGTTTCGTGCTCACCGGCCTTGCCGCCGCCGCCGCTTTTGCCGCTTTGCCGGCCGCCGCACAGCGCCGGGGCGGCGCAAAGCCCGCGCCGATCCCGATCGATCCAGCGCGGCTAGCGTTCGCCGAGTTCGATCCCATGGCGCTCGCCAAGCTCGATGCGGTGATTGCCGGGGGCCATCGCTCGGAGCTGTCTACCGCCCGCGACAAATATCGCCACCCAAAAGAGACGCTGGCGTTTTTTGGCATGACGCCAAGCATGACCGTGCTGGAAGTGATCCCCGCCGGCGGTTGGTTTACCGAAATCCTCGCGCCGTATCTGCGCGACAGCGGCAAGCTCTATGTCACCGGCGGCGATCCCAATCTCGTGCCCCAGCGGGCGCAGAATGCCGGCGTTTTGCAACGCTTCGCCCGCGCGCCGGAGCTGTATGACAAGGTGCGCTTCACGGGCGACTATCTGATGCCGGAGCTTCGCTTGGCGCCGGGCAGCGCCGACATGATCGTGACGTTCCGCAATGTCCACAATCTCGTCTGGCTCAAGATCGCGCAGGCCTGGTTCAACACTTGGTTTGAGCTGCTGAGGCCGGGCGGGGTGCTGGGCGTTGAAGATCATCGCTGGCCGGAAAATCGTCCGAACACGGCCAAACCGAGTACGCCGTTCAATGCCCCTGACAATGGCTATATGACTGAAAGCGCCGTGATTGCGCTGGCCGCCAATGCCGGGTTCCGCTTGGCCGGCCGCAGCGAGATCAACGCCAATCCGCTTGACACCAAAGACCATCGCCAGGGCGTCTGGTCGCTGCCGCCAACCCTGATCGGCGGCGAGGATGATCCCGACCGCGCGCGTTACCTGGCGATTGGCGAAAGCGACCGGATGACAATAAAATTCCTCAAACCCGCATAACGCAAAGGCGTCGCCATGCCTCGCACCTTGCAAGATTTGCCCCAGATCGACTTTGCCCCGATACCGGGCGTGTCGCCCTATCAAGGCCTGCACATGCTGCGCGCGGCCTCGCCCTTTGTGCGCGGGCCGCTTGGCTTGGTGATGGGCCTGCGCCACAGCCATATGGAGCCGCTGACGGGTCCGAAAACGCGCCAGATCGAAACCGAAGTGAAAATGATTCAAGGCATCGTCGATGGGCCGATTTTCGATTTCACCAGTCTGGCCATGCTGTTTGCCAATGGCGAGGTGCACCAGCGCCGCCGCAGCCCAATCGCGCGGACCTTTGCTTTCAAGCTGATGGACGCCATGCGCCCGAAAGTGATCGCGATTGCAGAAGAACTGGTGGCTGAGCGACTTGGCGCCGGGCCGTTCGATTTTGTGGCGGAGTTTGCCAGCATGCTGCCGGCCCGCATCATCGCCGACATTCTGGGCATTCCGCAAACCGATCTGCCGGTGTTCATGCGTTGGGTGCAAGACACCGCCGACAGTCTCGGCTTTGTCGATGTCGAGCGCCGCGCCCGGATCGAGGACAGCCTGCGCGCCTTCAATGACTATGTGCAGGGCCTGCTGGATGATCGGCGCAAAAATCCGCGCGGCGATTTTTTGAGCGATTATGTCGCCGCCACCGCCGCCCAGGGCGATATGAGCGAGGGCGAAATCCGCACCCAGATTGTCGGCCTGATCCTTGCCGGCTCCGACACCACGCGCGGTTCGATGTGCATGACGCTGTGGCGGTTGCTGGATCATCCCGATCAATGGCGGTCTTTCTGCGCCGATCCGCAAGGATTGAAGGCGAATGTGGTGCAGGAGGGCCTGCGGTTTGAACCGATCGTGGCCGCCATTCCGCGGGTGGTGACGGAAGAGTTCGTGCTCGACGATGTGCTGCTGCCGGCGGGCACGCTGGTCACGGTGTCGCTGATGGCGGCGCTGCGCGATCCGGATGTCTACGCCGATCCCGATGTGTTCAACATCTATCGCACCGATCACCCGCGCTGGCATCCGGTGTTCGGCGCCGGCGCCCATCGCTGTGCGGGCGAAGCCTTGGCGCGGGCCGAGATGGAAGAGGCGCTGGCTGTGATTGCGCGCCTGTCGCCGAACACGGAGCAATCGGGCCCCGAACCCAAATTGGCCCCCGGCGCGATCCGTCAGATCGACCAGATGCGCGTGGCTTTCAACTAATCCGGACCTGGACAAATGCCGACGGAGCCGAAAACCAAACCGACCAAAGAAAGCGTCGCCGCCTTCCTCAGCGCCATTGAAGACGATCGCAAGCGCGCGGACGCCAAGGTCATCGACAAGCTATTGCGCGCGGTGAGCGGCGAAAAACCCGTTCTGTGGGGCGCCAATATTGTCGGCTATGGCCAATATGAGTCGCGCTCCGGCCCGTGGCCGATCATCGGCTTTTCGCCGCGCAAGGCCAATCTGGTGGTCTATGTGATGGACGGCTATGAGCAACGCGGCGAGCTCTTGGCCCGCCTGGGCAAGCACAAGCTGGGCAAATCATGCCTGTATCTGAACAAACTGGCCGATGTGGATCAGGATGTGCTGACCGAGATGGCGGCGGCGTCGGTGGCGGCGATGCGGGCCAAGTATGGCGGTTGACCGCGCCGGCCGGGCAGGGCTTTGTGCGCCCGACACGAGGGGATCATGGCCGAAGCCGGCGGCGTTCAGAAAAAGCAAGCGGTGGTGTTGATTCACGGCATCGGCGAACAGCGGCCGATGTCGACGCTGTGGAAATTTGTCGATCTGGTGTGGATGCATGCGCCGCCGCCCAAGGGCGCGCCGCCCCGGCGGGTATATTCGGAGCCGGATGAACTGTCGGGCGTGTTTGAATTGCGCCGCCTGTCGACCAATTTCAACGCCGAACAAAAGCGCACCGATTTTTTTGAATTCTATTGGGCGCACCTGATGCGCGACAATGAATTGGGCGATGTGCTGGGCTGGCTTGGGCATTTGGCGACGCGCCGCAAGGGCCAGGTGCCGCCGCAACTCCACAAGGCCTGGCGCATCCTGCGCGCGATTGCGATCATCGCGCCGTTTTTGATCGCCATGACCTTTGGCGGAGCGGTATTTTCGGGCGCTGAGGGCCATGATGCGGCGCTGATGATGCTGATCGGCTTGCTGCTGGTTGGCTTTTGCGGGCTCGTTCTGCTCGACCAATTGTTTTTCAGCCCGGTGCTCGGCGATGCGGCGCGCTATCTTAGGCCCACGCCGAAAAATGTCGGCTGCCGGCAAGACATTCGCGAGCGTGGCGTGAAGCTGCTTGAGGCGCTGCACGCCAGCAACAAATATGATCGCATCATTCTGGTCGGCCATTCGCTGGGCGGGGTGATCGCTTATGAGTTGGCCGGATTGATGTGGGGCCGGCGCAATCGCGATATGGGGCGCGAGGGGCCGATGCAGGCGGCTCTTGCGGCGGTGGAGGCCGCCGGCCTTGAGCATGCCGCCAAGCCAACCCCCGCGAGTATGGCCAAATGGCGCGCCGCGCAGGCGCAGATGTTTGGCGCTTTGCAGGGCCTGGATGATGAAACCGGCGCGCCCTTGTGGCTGATCAGCGATCTCGTCACGCTCGGTTCGCCGATTGCCCACGCCGACACGCTGATGGCCGATGACCGCGCCGAGTTTGACGAACTTGTGCGCCGGCGCGAATTTCCCACCTGCCCACCGCAGTTTGAAACCTTTCCCGATGGCGCGCGCCGCTTCAGCTATTGCCGCACGCCTGGCGCAGCCGACATGTCGCACGCAAGCCCGCGTTGCCCGAACAATGCCGCTGTGTTCTGTGGCGTGCGCTGGACGAACATCTATTTTCCGATGCAAGGCATCATGCGCGGCGATTTGATCAGCGGCGCGGCAAGCGATTTGTTTGGGCCCGGCTTGGCTGACATTGCCGCGCGCGCGCCGGGCAAAGGGGGATGGTTTCCGCATATGGATTATTTCCGATTGGAAGATGAAGGCCCGTGGGGCGATCCGGCCTGGGCCGATCACCGCGCGGCGCTGCGCGAAGCCTTGGCGCTGGAGACGAAACGATGAGCGGCGCGGCTTTGGCGGTCGCTGGGTTGGTGAAACTCTATGGCTCCTTAAGAGCCGTCGATGGGGTGAGTTTTTCTGCGAGCGCGGGCGAAGTGTTTGGCGTGCTCGGCCCCAATGGCGCCGGCAAATCCACAACGCTGCGGATCATTGTCGGGATTTTGCAGGCGAGCGCAGGAACTGTGACGCTGGACGGTAAGCCGCTGGATCGGGCGGCGCTTCGGCGTGTCGGGTATCTACCCGAAGAGCGTGGCGCTTATCGGGCGATGACGCCGATGAGTTTCATCACCTATATCGCGCGCCTCAAGGGGCTTTCGCATAAAGCTGCGCGCGCCGCCGCGGGGCGCCTGTTAGAAACCCAACAGCTCAGCGGCTATGGCGACAAGAAGATCAAGACGCTGTCGAAAGGCATGGCGCAAAAGGTTCAGATCGCGGCCACCATCGCGCATGATCCTGATCTGGTGATTCTGGACGAACCCTTTTCCGGCCTTGATCCTTTGAATCAGGCGAGTGTGGAAGCGATGATTCGCGACTTCGCCGCCCGCGGCGCCACGGTTTTGTTCTCCACCCATATCATGGAGCATGCCGAACGGATGTGTTCGCGCATTGCACTGATCGCACAAGGCAAGAAAGCGTTTGAAGGCAGCGTGGAGCAGGCGCTGGAGGCCGCGCCCCGCACCGCCGTTTTGGAAACCGAAGGCGGCTTTGATTTGGCCGGCGCGCTCGGCGGCGCCTTTGCGATCGAGGCCTTGGCCGAAGGCTTTTCGGGCGTGCGTCGTTGGCGGGCCGATCTTGCCGCCGGCCAATCGCCGCGCGCACTGCTGCAAGCGAGTGTCGCCGCCGGTGCGCCGCTCACCGCTTTCGAGCAAAGCCGGCCAACACTGCATGACGCGTTTGTGCGCCTTGTCGGCGACGCCAGCGCCCCACAATCACCTGCCGCCCCGGCGTCCGGTTGGAGATCGCCCGATGCGTGAAGTTCTGCTCGTCGCGCGCCGCGAATATCTCGCTTATGTCGGGGCGTGGGGCTTTTGGGTGTCGTTGTTGACGACGCCGTTTTTGCTGGCCCTGGTGATCGCTGGGCCGATTGCGTTGCGCCAGGCCGAACCCGTGCGCCCGATCGCGGTCCTGGCCGATCGGCCAAGTGACGCCGCCGCTGTCGCGAAAGCCTTTGACGTCAAGCCCGGCCCCGAGCGCATGGCGCGGGCAAGCTACAAAATTGTTCCCCTGCCGGCGGCGACCTTGGACGGCGTGAAACCGTTCCTCACCGGCCCGCGCGACCGCCCCGATGCGTTGTTCGCCGTCATCGTCGTGCGCCGCACGGCCGAGGGCGCCGCGATCGACTATTGGAGCGCCAATCTGACCGACCGCGAAGCCGCGATCCGCGCGCGGCGCGCCATGGCGGATGTCATCCGCGCCGAGGCGCTCACTGAACTCGGCCTTGACGCCGAAGTGGCCGACCAGGTGATCGCCTCGACCCCGGAGCTGAAAGAGTTCGATCCGCGCGCGAAGGCGTCGGCGGGCGCGGTGGCGCTGAAAGATCGCGCGCCGTTCGTGGCGGCGTTTGCGCTGGGCTTTGTGTTGTGGATGGCGATCGTGTCGATCGCCAATATGCTTTTATCGGGCGTGATCGAGGAGAAGTCGAACAAGATCTTGGATTCGCTGCTCACCGCGGCAAGCCCGCTGAGTATTTTGAGCGGCAAGCTTTTGGGCGTGGCGGCGGTGAGCGCCACCTTGTTCAGCGTCTGGGGCGTGATCGGCTTTACCGGCGCCCAGATCGTCGGTCAGAGCAATGCCGAAGCCGCCACGGTTTTGAGCTACGCTTTTCAGCCCAGCTTGATCGCGACTTTCGCCGGTTGCTTCGTTGCCGGCTATCTTTTGTACGGCGCGCTATTCCTGGCGTTGGGGTCGATGTGCGAAACGATCCAGGAAGCGCAAACGCTGGTCGGCCCGGTCATCATGTTTATGGCCGTGCCGGTGTTGATGTTCGGGCCGGCGTTCGAAAATCCGAACTCCGCGCTGGTGGTCGGCGCAAGCTGGGTGCCGCTGTTTACGCCATTCCTCACCATGCTGCGTGCGCCGGCGGGGTTGAGCCCATTGGATTTGGCGGGCCTGTTTGGATTGATGGCGGCGAGCGTGCTGGTGGTGCTGTGGCTTTCGGCGCGGCTGTTCCAGGCCGGCGTCAGCGGACAGGCGAGCCTTTCGGCTTTGCGCGCGCGGCTTGGTGGAAAGCGGGTGGCTTGAGTTTAACGCAACGCCGGCGCCCGCCCAGGCTCAGGCCCGGGCGGTTGTGATGTGCTTGTGGTGGCCATCGTTTTTAGGGCGGGGCGCAATCGCCTTCTCCCTCACGGCAGAGGGGGATCTGTCCGAACACGGATTATTGCGGTTGCACCAAACAATGAGCTGCGCATCATCGAAATCAGGAAACGCCACGCCGTCTTCACGCAGGTTTGCCCGGCTTACGCCTGCGAGCGCGGCTTCAGCAAAGATCAGCGCACGCAACAGCGGCTTTGGCGGCTTTGGCCCAAGGCCAAACAGCACCAGGACGCGCGTAAGCAGCGCAAACATGAGATTGATATGAGCAAGGGGGAAGGCGAGGTTGACCATGGGCGTAAGCTGGGGCCGGCGCCAATCGGGTCGGATAGATTTCTGGCGGCGCGCGCGGTGGGCGTTGGGGGCTCTTGCAGGGCGCGCGATCAGCGGCCGGGATTGTGCGCGCGCCTGTTCACGCAGCGCCATCGCCCGCTCTTGCGCGCGCGATCGCTGCCTTGTAAGCCCGATGCAAGATCGCGTTCGCCACTCCTAGCAGCAATGCCGCGCTCCTGCGGGGATTGGCGTGCGCGTGCTGAAGTCCGGCTGCTGGTGAGGCCAGCGCCATTCGCTTCTCGCTCACACCCCGCCCAATCGGTGGGGTTTTTGATGCCGGTTGGGCCTTACTGAAAAGGACAAACCGCCATGTCGCTTTCAACCGATCCCGCCATCAAACGGCTCACGCTCAGCCTGTTGGATGGCAGCCTGCCGAAATCGGAATGGACCCATGAAGCCCATTTCGCAGCAGCGCTGTGGATCTTGCGGCGCCGGCCCGAATTGGCCGAGATCGCCGCGTTTAAGCGCATCATCATCGCCTATGATGAAGCGACGCTGACGGCGAATACAGAGACCTGCGGATACCATCACACCATCACGGTCGCGTCGGTAAAGCCGGCGCCATCATATGGCCCGTTCTGGCCCTGACACGCCGATTTGCGCGGTGCTCAGAACCTTGATGGCCTCGCCGCACGGTCATTCCGGCTGGCTCTTGGCCTATTGGCGGCGGGAAACGCTGATCAGCGTCGCGGCGCGCCGGGACTGGGTAGCGCCTGATTGTGCCGCTTTGCCCTTTTGAGGGGGGCAGCAGTTCAGGGATCGAGATTGGAAGCGGATCGGGGTCCGCGGCGGGGACGCCGCGGCTCCGTCCTTGGCCGCCTTAGCGGCGCGGGATCAAGCCTTCGCGCTGGGCGCGCTTGCGGGCCAGTTTGCGCGCCCGGCGCACGGCTTCCGCAGCTTCGCGGGCGCGCTTCTCGGACGGCTTTTCATAATGGTTACGGCGCTTCATTTCCCGGAAGGTGCCTTCGCGCTGCATCTTCTTCTTGAGGGCCTTCAACGCCTGATCGACGTTATTATCCCGAACGAAAATCTGTACCAGGACCAATCTCCCGTAAGCTGTAAAACCAATGGCGGCAGCCGCGCGAGGTCGCGCCTGCCTTGACCGGCGGTCGTGAAGAACCGGGCGCATAGCAAACCCGCTGGCCGATGTCTATCTTCACCGGGCCCCTTTGGCGCCGGCCGGGTCAATCCCATATGAGGCCAATGAGCGAATCCGACCCAAAAGCCGCCCCGTCCGAAGCTTTCCGCCGCCGCCTGTTGGCTGAAATGTTAACCCAAGCCGCCACCGATGGCTGGACTGACGCCCCCATGCGCGCCAGCGCAAAAGTTGCCGGCTTGAGCGAAGGGGAAATGCAGCTCGCCGCGCCGGAAGGGGTGGCCGACCTGCTCGACGCCTTCGCCGATCAAACCGACCAGGACATGCTCGCCCGCCTCGCCGGGATGGATCTGACCCGGATGAAGGTCCGCGCCCGCGTCACCGCCGCGATCCGGGGCCGCATCTTGGCGCTTGATCCCCACCGCAAGGCCGCTCAGCGCGCAGTGGCGGCCTTGGCGCTGATGCGCCCGGCCCTGGCGGCGCGGCTACAATGGCGCACCGCGGACCGGATTTGGCGCGCGCTCGACGACGCCTCCACGGATTTCAACTATTACACCAAGCGCGCGATCCTGATCGGGGTTCACGCCGCGGTGCTGGCGCATTGGCTACGCGATGAAACGCCGGGCTATGAAAGCACCTGGGCCTTCCTGGCCGACCGGATCGACAATGTCATGCAGATTGAGAAACTCAAAGCCCAAGCCGCCCAGGCGCAATTCTGGCCGCACATGGCGGCGGCGCTTCTCGGCCGGTTCCGCTATCGCGGCGCGGGCCCGCGCGCAGAGGAATAGGCCAGAAGTTTGGCCTGCGTGGCCTGGCTGCGAAACAGAAAATCGCCCGGCAGGCCAAGCCGCTTGCACGCTTCCACCGGCGGAGACGTCGGCACGGGCGTGCGCTCCGCAATGGCCCCGAGCGTGCGCATGGCGGCGTGCTCGAACGCGCTGAGGGCAAACGCCGGGCTGTCGAGAGCGAGCGTCACGCGCAGGTCGGCCGGCAGCAGAGACACCGCCGCTTTCGCCAGGGCCCGGCGCAGTGGCCCTGGCGCGCCGGGCAGGCTTTTGCGCGCCTGGATAATGCCAAGAAACTCGGTGAGTATCGGGTGCGGCTCAAACCTGGGTTGCAGGCGCGCCAGCATGGCGAAGAAATCGGCGTCGCTGCGCAACGGCGTGACAACGCCGTATAGCTGCGCGACCTCGTGGCCTTCGGCATAATAGCGCAGCTTGTCTGCCGCGCTGAGCGGCGAGACGAAGCGGTCATACGCGGTGAGGAAGCCATAACCGGCAGTTGCGCTCACCCAACCGAGCAGTTCGGGATCAAGCGCCTTGTAGTGTTCCCCCGCCGGCGTCTCGCCGGCCACGCGCGCGTGCATGTTCGTGACCCCTTGGATCACCCGCCTGGCGGCCTCGCGCGGGCCGTAACAGCCGATCATCGCGGCCATGCCGGTGCGGGTGGAGCGCCCGATCGGATCGACCTTGAAGCTGGAATGGTCCCACACGCCTGACCGGATGCGCGCATCGGCGAACTCCAACAGCACGGCGGCGACCCCGCCGACGCCCAGCGCGATCGGGTTCTTGAACACCCGCCATTGCACGCCGTCGGGGCCGCTAAAGGCCGGCGCGCCCGGCGGATTGGCGAAGTCGATCGCCCAGCCGAGGTAAGATTTCATGACGCCAGTGTTGCGGATTTCGCGTGTGCTGGGAAGCGTGGCCCGGCCGTGCGCGGCGCCAAGATGGCGCAAAGTCGCGTTGCTTGCGTTTTAGAAATCCGTTTTGGTGGCGCAGGTTTAACGGATGGATAGGCCAGGGATGGTGGAGGTCGCACGCGCTTTGCGGGCGCTGGATGGTGCAGCGTCGCACGAAGCGGGCTTGGCGGAAGCGTTTCAGGGCGTCGCAGAAGCGCTCAACGCTGATCACTTCTATCTGATCCGCATCGGCGAGGGTGAGCTTGAATTTGCGCTGCCTGATTTTCGCGCCGAGATGCTCGGGGCCTGTTACAAGGATGGCTGGGCCGCCCGCGACGACTGAACCCAGGCCTGTTTCGCGTTTGGCCGCAACGACGCGCTGATGACCGACGGGGCCTTGATCGCACCCGACCTGCGCCGCCGATCGGACTTCTTCCAAGACTTTGCGCCGAAATGGCGCTGCGGGCGGGTGGCGGCGTGGGCGTTTGCGTGGGGCACGCAGCGCTGGGGCTTTACGCTGTCGCGCGGGGAGGCGGCCGGCAGCTTCGACGCCGCCGAGTGCGCCGGCGAGGCCCGGATCATGGCCAGCGCCAATCGCGCCGCGATCGCTGCCGGCGCCTTGGCCGACGCGCGCCGGAATGGCTTTGCGGAGGGGCTGTCACAGGCGGGGCGCGCGGTGATCCTGTTGGATCAAGACGGCCAGGTCGGCTTTGTCAGCCCGGAGGCGGAACGCTTTTTCTGCGCCCATTTCGGCGTGCGCGATGGACGCCTGTTTTCCAGCGATGTGCGCGCGCAGGCCGAGCTCGATCGCCTCGCCGCGCGCACCAAGGACACCCAACCTTGGGCGAGCGGCCAGGCCCTGTTTCGCATTTCCCGCCCGCCAACGACCCGCCCGATCCTGGCCAGCGCCAGCCCCTTGCGGCTGTCGGCCCTGGACGTTCTGCCTGGAGCGCAACTGTTGATCGTTCTGACGGATGTCGGCCAGGGTGCGGCGCCCAATATTGATGCGCTGCAGGCGGCCTTTGGGCTCAGCACGCGCCAGGCCGAAATTGCCCAGGCGCTGGCGCGCGGGGAAACGATTGAATCGTTTGCCACCGATCACGCCATCCAGGTGTCAACGGTGCGCCATCATGTCAAAGCGCTGATGGCGCGAACCGACACCCATCGGCTGTCGGCCTTGGTGGCTTTGATCAAAGACTTGCCGGGTCAATAGCGCAAACGGCCGCGACGCTTCCGCAGCGGCCGCCTTCGGGTGTGCGTTGGCTTGCGTTGCGCGCCAAAATCGGCATCCGCTTTTGGCAAACGCGATCTATCCCTTCACGCACGCGATCTGCTTTAAGGTGTGGACCACCTCGACCAGATCGGACTGCGCGGCGAGCACGGCGTCGATGTCCTTATAGGCCATCGGCGTTTCGTCGATCACGCCCGCGTCCTTGCGGCACTCCACGCCTTGGGTCGCTGCAATATGCGCCTCGACGGTGAACTCCCGCTTGGCTTGCGCACGGCTCATTCTGCGCCCCGCGCCGTGCGCGCATGAGCACAGCGAATCCGCGTTGCCCAGCCCCCGCACGATCACGGACTTCGCGCCCATCGAGCCGGGGATAACCCCCAGTTCGCCGGCCCGCGCCCGCACCGCGCCCTTGCGCGTCACCCACACCGTCTCGCCGAAATGCTGTTCCGGCTCGACATAATTGTGGTGGCAATTCACGGCGATCTTGCCAAGCTGGAAGGCAGGCAAATGCATGCGCATCGCCTCAAGGGCAGAGTCCATCATCGCGGCGCGATTGGCGCAGGCATAATCCTGCGCCCAGGCCACAGCCGCGACATAGTCGGCGAAGTCGGAATCCTCGCCTTCGATGAAATAGGCCAGATCGCGGTCCGGCAGGGAGATGCCCTTTTTGGCGATCGCCTCGCGCGCGCGGTCGATGAAGTAATTGCCAATGATGTTGCCAGTCCCGCGCGAGCCGGAATGCAACATCACCCACACGATGTCGCGCTCATCGAGGCAGACCTCGACGAAGTGGTTGCCGCCGCCAAGCGTGCCCATTTGCGCGGCGAGCTTGTCGCCGCGCAGTTTGGGATGCTTGGCCAAGATCACATCGAGCCGGTCGGCGAGGGACGACATCGTCGCTTCGCCGGCGCGCAGGCGCTTGTCGACGCGGCCAGGCCGGCGCTCGGGCTTCCAATCCCCGCCGGGGCCATTGCCGACCGGGATTTTTCGCTCAAGCTGTGCGCGCAGGGGCGCGAGCGTATCCGGGAGATCGGACGCGCGCAGGGTGGTTTCCTGGGCCATCATCCCGCAGCCAAGATCAACGCCCACCGCCGCCGGGATGATCGCGCCGCGCGTGGGGATGACGCTGCCGACGGTGGCGCCGCGGCCAAAATGCACGTCCGGCATCACCGCCACATGCGGATAGATCATGTCGAGGGCCGCGGTGTTGCGCAGCTGTTGGATGGCGGCCTCTTCGACAGGCACGCCCTTGATCCAAGCCTTGATCTCTTTGCCGTGGGCGGCGATCACTTCGTAGGTCATGTGCTTAAGCGGACATCTGGGTCCGATCCTCCTGGGTGCATTTAAAGCGGTCGGCGCGTGGACAAGAAAAAACCCTCCAAGCCGGGGGCTGGGAGGGTTCATGGCCGGCCGAACACACAATCGGCCGGCAAAGCGAAGATCGCTTGAGCTAGCCGCCCCCTCCACGCGCGTCCCCGACCGGCATTAGGCCGGCCGAGCGCACAGGTTAGGCGGCGACGCAAAACATCAAACTATTCCTGCCGGACGGTTACATCAAATCCCGCAGCGTAACACGCGAAATCTGACGGAGCCGGACCTAATCGGCTGCGGCGGCGAAATTGGCGTTTTCGTTCAAGAACCGCTCAAGGTCCTTGACGGTGACGCGCCATTCGCGGCCGAATTTGATCGCGCGCAGCTTGCCGCTGCGGATCCAGGACCGAATGGTGCTTTCTTTCACCTTCAATTGGTCGGCGGTTTCGTGGACGGTTAGCAATGGCCGATTAAGCATGGCCTTCTCCTGTAGACCCACGCAGCATCAATTGTTTTGTCAGGCTTGTCCACTAGTCGGATGTGATGCGGAACGTCGCAGTGTGGCGCCAAATTGCAGCCTATAGCTGCGTGCGATGGTTCAAATTGCGCGGCAACCGGGAATTTTAGACGATTTTCGCCGCAGTGGCGTCTTTGTCACACAAAGCGCGTGACATGACCCAGCTTGCGGCCGGGGCGCACGTCGCGTTTGCCATAGAGGTGCAGCCGCGCGCTCGGATCAGCCGCGATGGCGGCCCAGTTTTCGACCTCCGCGCCGATAAGGTTTTGCATGACCAGTGGGCCAAGGAGGCGCGGCTGGGCCAGCGGCCAGCCGGCGACGGCGCGGATTTGCAGTTCGAACTGGCTGATATCGGCGCCGTCTTGGGTCCAGTGGCCGGAATTGTGGACCCGCGGCGCGATCTCATTGGCGAGCAGGGCGCCGTCGGCCAGTTCGAAGAACTCTACCGTCAAGACGCCGACATAATCGAGCTTTGCCATGAGCTGCGACACATCGCTGGCCGCGCGCGCGGCAATCTCTTGCGCCGTGGCCGCGGGCAAGCGGGTTTGCGCCAGGATGCCGTCACGGTGGATGTTTTCGCACAAGGGAACGGTCACGAAGGCGCCGTCTGCGCCGCGCGCGGCGATCAAGGACACTTCGCGCACGAAATCGGCCTTGGCTTCCAGGATGGCCGGCTTGCCGGCAATGGCGGCCCAGGCGGCGATGGCGTCTGCCGCGGAGCGCACCCAGGCCTGGCCTTTGCCATCATAGCCAAAGCGGCGGGTTTTGAGCAAAGCCGGCGCGCCAAGGCGGGCGAGCGCGGGGGCGATGTCAGCTTCTGAATCGATGGCTTCAAACGCCACCGTCGGCAGGCCGGCGCCGCAGAGATAGGTCTTTTCGCTGACCCGGTCCTGCGCGATCGCCAAAGCGTGCGGGCCAGGGCGCACCAGCGCGCCGGCGGCCAAAAGCGCTTCGCCAGCCGCGGCTGGAACATTTTCAAACTCAAACGTCACGGCATCAACAGCGCGCGCAAACGCAGTCAGGGCGGCGGCGTCTGTATAGCTCGCCAAGGTGGTCTTGGCTGCAACGCGTGACGCCGGGCTGCCGGGTTCGTCGGTGTAGATATGGACATCAAAGCCAAGCTCAGCGGCGGCGACCGCCAGCATCCGGCCGAGTTGGCCCCCGCCGAGGATGCCGATCACTGCACCGGGGCTCAGCATCGTCACAGCGGGCTTTCCGCGATCGAAGCAGTTTGGGCGTCGCGATGGGCGTCGAGGCGGGCGGCGAGCGCTGCGTCAAAGCGGGCAAGGATCGCGGCCGCGAGCAACCCGGCATTGGCCGCGCCTGCCGCCCCGATCGCCAGCGTGCCAACCGGCACACCCTTGGGCATCTGCACGATCGACAAGAGGCTATCGAGGCCGCTGAGCGCTTTGCTTTGCACCGGCACGCCGAGAACCGGCACGCTGGTCAGCGCAGCGACCATGCCGGGCAGGTGGGCAGCACCTCCGGCGCCGGCGATAATCACCTTGATCCCGCGCCCGGCGGCGGCTTTGGCGAACGCGAACATCCGGTCCGGCGTTCGATGGGCGGACACGATTCGCACCTCGTAGGCAATCTCCAGCGCGTCGAGCGCTTCGGCGGCGGCGCTCATCGTGTCCCAATCGGATTGGCTGCCCATGATGATCGCCACCGGCGGGGCCGACTGACGACTAGCGGCGACCTTGTCGGCCATGGTGTTTTGCCCTTTCACGGCGGCTCAAGGTCAACTTCTAGCCGGGATTGGCGCGCCGCAAAAGCCACGCGGACGTGCGCGATTCACCTTCTCCTAACCAAGCGCGGCGATGGTGGCGACATGGTTCGCTCAGACGCCGCCGCCGCACCGCTGAGTTCGCTCGCCGCTTTGGGTGAGACCTTCGGGTTTGCACCCGACGATCTAGAGCCGTCGGCCCGCATCGCCATGCAAGCCTTAATGGCCGCCCTGCGCGAGGCGGAGGTCCGCGCCGATCGCGACGCGCTTGTGCCGGTGCTCAATCGGCGCGCTTTTCTGCGCGAGGTGACCCGCGCTGTCGGCCATGTGGAGCGTTATGGCCGGCCTGCGGCGGTTGTTTATCTGGATATGGACGGTTTCAAAGCGCTCAACGACCAGTTCGGCCACAGCGTTGGCGATGCCGCGCTTCGCCATATCGCGGCGGTGTTGCGCAGCCATATCCGCGACAGTGATCATGTCGGGCGCCTCGGCGGCGATGAGTTTGGCGTGATCCTCGTTGAAACCGGCGGCGAGGAAGCCTTCGCCAAGGCTGCGGCCTTGGAGGCGCTGATCGCGTCGACCCCCTTGGTTTATGAGGGGCAAACGCATCGGCTGTCGGCATCGGTGGGGGTTTATCCGGTCGCCGGCTTGGACAGCGCCGAAGCCGCCCTTGCGCGCGCAGATGAGGCGATGTACGCGGCCAAGTTCGCCCACCGGGTCGGCCGCGACGCCGCCTGAACGGCGTCAACGGTCCTTAAACACGTCGCCGTCAAATTGCCGCAGACACATGGCCCTATGAAGCGGGCTGGCGGAGGCGCGAGCCATGGGCGTGCAATTGTTCGATCGCGATCACTTCAGCCACATGACCGGCCAAGATGAAGCGTTGCAGCGCGAAATTCTTGGGCTGTTCCGCGATCAATGCGGCCTGTGGAGCCGCCTTTTGATTGCCGAGGCGCCGGTGCATACATGGCGCGATGCGGCCCATACGCTGAAGGGCTCGGCTCGAGGTTTGGGCCTATGGGCGCTGGCGGAGGCCTGCGAAACCGCCGAGCAGCTCGCCCAGTCTGGCATGAAGGACGGCCCGATGGTCGCCCATGAACTGGCCCGCGTGCGCGCGCGTCTGGAAGAAGCGCTGGCCGTGGTCGACGCCACTTTGGCGCACACCGCGCCACATTGATCACCCCCAGCGTTTGCCGATAGTTAGCCTCCAATGACCCGCTTTTCCCTGCAATTCGGCCAGACCCAGGCCGGCCTCATCTACCGCGAGCGGATGAGCGTCTATGGTCTTTGCCCGCGCGGGGAAACGCTGGCGATCACCCGCATCGGCAAGGCTGCGCCTTTTGACTACGATTTGCCCGGCGGCGGGATCGAGTCCGATGAAGACGAAGCCGCCGCATTGATGCGTGAATTCCAGGAAGAGGCGGGCCTCACTGTCTGGCCAATCCGCATCATTGGCCGCGCCGGGCAATATTGGCTGCCGCAAGGTGAGGCGCGCAATTCTCTGGCGGCGTTTTATGAAGTTGAATTGAACTCCGTGGACGGCGAGCCGACGGAAGCCGATCACAAGCTGATTTGGATCACGCCAACCGAAGCCATGCCGTTATTGCGCCATGAAGCCCATGCCTGGGCGGTGATGCATTGGATGCGCGGGCGGCGCAAAGCCTGAGAGGCCAGACGGAAATGGGGCTCTATTCGCGATATGTCCTGCCGCACATGATAAATTGCGCCTGCGGGGGGGCGGCGATCATGCGGGCGCGATCGACCATCACGCCGCGCTGCGAAGGCGTGGTGCTGGAGCTTGGTTTCGGCACGGGGCACAATCTGCGCTTCTACGATCAACGCAAAGTCGATCGCATTATCGCGGTGGAGCCAGAGCCCGGCATGGCCAAGCTTGCCCGCAAGGCGATCCTCAAAACGCCAATCGCTGTGGACTATATGCCGGTCAAGGCCGAGGATTTGGCGCTGAAGCCGGCGAGTGTTGATACGCTGCTGCTCACTTTCACACTGTGCACTATCCCCGATGCGCTTTCGGCGCTGCGCGCCTCGAAAGCCGCCTTAAAGCCGAATGCGCGGGTGTTGTTTTGCGAGCATGGCCGCGCGCCGGATGCGGCCGTCGCGCGCAGGCAGGATCGGCTGGAGCCGCTGTGGAAAAAGCTCGCTGGCGGTTGCCATTTGACGCGCGACATTCCGGGCCTGTTGGCCCAGGCCGGTTTTGCCGTGCGCGAGCTGGAGGCTGGCTATCTGCCGCGCGCGCCCCGATTTACGGCTTATGTATATCGCGGCGAGGCGGTGGCTACCTAAAGCAGAGCGTCTGGAACCAGCATAATCTTGCCGGCATGCGTTGAGGCCTGCATCCGCGCGTGCGCGTCTTCGGCTCGGCTAAAGGGAAACACGCTGTCGATCGCGGCCTTGACCTTGCCCGCCGCCAGCCACGGCCAGACGGTTTTTTCCACCGCCGCCGCAATCCGGGCTTTTTCGGTGTCGGCGCGATTGCGCAGGGTGGAGCCGGTGATGGTTAGCTTCTTCAGCATGATCCGCATCAGATCAATCTCGGCCCGCGCGCCATGGAGGAAGGCGATGTAAACCAATCGTCCTTGTTCCTTCATAATCGCCAGGTTCTTCGCTGCATAAGGCGCGCCCACCATATCCAGGATAACGTCAACCCCGCCGGCATCGCGCAGTAGGGCTTCGAAGTCGTCTTCACGGTAATTGATCGCGCGCGCCGCGCCGAGCTTTTCACAATGGGCGACCTTGGCGGCGTCGCCGGCGGTGGCGTAAACGACGGCGCCGTGCGCGTGCGCCATCTGGATTGCGGCCGCGCCAATGCCGCTTGCCCCGCCATGGACGAGGAACGCTTCTCCCGATTTTAGGGCGCCGGCCTCAAACACGTTCGCCCAAACCGTGAAAACCGTCTCAGGCAGGCTGGCGGCGTCAATTGCGGATAAACCATCCGGGATCGGCAAACAGGCGCCGGCGTCGGCGACGGCAAAGGTCGCATAGCCGCCGCCAGAGAGCAGCGCACACACCTTGTCGCCTTCGCGCCAGCGGGTGACGCCCGCGCCAACGGCCGCAATCTGTCCCGCCACTTCCAAACCCAGAACCGGACTTGCGCCCGCCGGCGGCGGGTAGAGCCCGCCGCGCTGCAACAGATCGGGCCGGTTGATCCCGGCTGCCTCCACTGCGATCAGCACTTGCCCGGCGCCAACCGTGGGAAGCGGCCTTTCCTCAAGGCGCAGATGGGTTTGCGGGCCATGCTGAATGATCGTCATCGTCGCTGGGGCGGTCATGGGCGCTGGCTCCTCTTTTCAATTCTGATGTGCAGGGTAGAGTGAAGTCGGAGCTCGCGCCATGCTGAACGATGATCCCGCATCCCCACTGATAAAGTCGCCGCCTTCGCTCGATATGCTGTCCGTGGAGGAGTTGGAGGCGCGAATTGAAGGCCTGAAGGCGGAGATCGTCGCGTGCGAAACCATGCTGGTCGCCAAGCGCCGCCACCGAGATGCGGCGGATGCGTTTTTTAAGTCGTCATCGAGTTGAAGCGCTCAACTGATTAAGGCCCAGCCCTTGCTAGATGATGGCGCATGACTGAACTTACGCGCCTGGGGCAGAAGCCTGTGACCGATCGTTCCCTGACGCCGGAGGAGATGGCCTTGGCCCGTCGCATACTCGATTTCGCGCGCTCAGAGATGTTTGAGCGGACCTTCAAGGAAGGCATGGGGCTGGTCGAGCAGACCGCCGCTTACCTCGATGGGCCTGGCCGCGCCGCTTCCAAGCGGCTGTCGCGCACCGCCGCGCTCGCATATGCCGGCGAAAGCATGCGGCTGACGACGCGATTGATGCAGGTGGCCTCCTGGCTGCTGGTGCAACGCGCCGTGCGCGAAGGCGAAATGACCCTCAATGAAGCGCGTTCGGAGAAATTCCGCTTCGCCAATCGCGATCCCAAGGCGCAGGCTTTTGCCGGCCTGGAGGATTTGCCGTGCGAACTGACCGAGCTGATGAAGCGCTCCGAAAGCATTTATGATCGCGTGCGCCGGATCGACGCAGACATGTATGAACAGCCCTCGGCAGCCTTGGCGCCAGTGGGCGCAGCCGCGCAACTGGCGCGCCTCCAACAAAGCTTCGGCGAATAAAAAAGCGCGCCGATCGGCGCGCTTTTGTTCTCGCGGCGGCGCCGCCCTTAGGCCTTTTTGCGCACGAAGCCGGCAAACTTGTCGTTAAAGCGGGCCACGCGCCCGCCGCGATCCAACGATTGCTGGGCGCCGCCGGTCCAGGCCGGATGGGTGCGCGGATCGATATCGAGCGCGAGCTCCGCGCCTTCCTTGCCATAGGTCGAGCGGGTCTTGTAGCTCGCGCCATCCGTCAGCTTGACGGTGATGAAGTGGTAATCCGGGTGGCCTTCGGACTTCATGGCTGGGCTCGTGTCGGCAAGGGGTGGCTAAATCGGAAGCGGCGGGCAATACAGCAAAGCCCCGGGCCAAGCAAGAGCCCGATCGGGGGAGCCTCTGATGTCTGCACTGACCCGTCGCAAATCCTTGACCCAAGCCGGCCCGCCGCAGGGCGGCCACGCCTTAAAGCGCACCCTGTCTTGGCCGCACCTGATCGGCATGGGGGTGGGCGCGATCGTCGGAACCGGCATTTACACACTCGTCGGTACTGGCGCCGACAAGGCCGGCCCCGCGGTGATCTTGTCGTTTGCGATCGCGGGCCTGGTCTGCGCGGCGGCGGCTTTGGCTTATGCCGAGCTTGCCTCGATGATTCCGGCCTCAGGCTCGGCCTATACCTATTCCTATGTCTCGATGGGCGAGGGGGTGGCCTGGCTGGTCGGATGGGCCTTGATCCTGGAATACACCGTGGTGGTGAGCGCGGTGGCGGTCGGCTGGTCGGGCTATTTCGTCGGATTTCTGGAGGGCGTTGGCGTGCATCTGCCGGCGGCGCTCACCAGTGCGGAAACCGCTAAGGGCGGGTTCATAAATTTGCCGGCGGTTTTGATTGTGTTTGCGGTCGCTGGCGCGCTGATGGTGGGTTTGAAAGAAAGCGCCACGGTCAATGCTTGGCTGGTGGTGCTGAAGCTGGTCGCGCTGCTGGCCTTTGTGGTTTTGGCGCTGCCGCATTTTGACGCCGCGCGTCTTGCGCCCTTTATGCCGCATGGTTTTGGCGCCCATCCCGAAGGTGAGACGACCAAGGGCGTAATGGCCGCCGCCGCGATCATCTTTTTTGCGTTTTACGGGTTCGATGCGGTGTCCACCGCCGCGGAAGAAACCAAAAACCCCAGCCGCGATCTGGCGATCGGGATTTTGGGATCGATGGTGATTTGCACCGTGCTGTACATGGTGGTCGCCGCCGCCGCACTGGGCGCGATGGCCTATCCGGACTTTGCCGCTAGCAAGGAGCCGCTCGCCCAAGTCATCCGCACGCTGGGCCATCCGGAAGCGGCGGCGCTGATTGCGGGCGTTGCTGTCGTTGCGCTGCCAACGGTGATTTTGGCTTTTCTTTATGGGCAGTCACGGATCTTTTTCGTCATGGCGCGTGACGGGCTTTTGCCGCGCCGGCTGGGCGCTGTCAGCGGCAAGAGCGGCGCGCCGGTCGCGGTGACCTTGGTGACCGCGGTGGTGTGTTCTGCGCTCGCTGCGCTGCTCGATCTCAACCACCTCGCCGCGCTCGCCAATGCTGGCACGCTGGCGGCGTTCATTGCGGTGAGCGCGGCTTTGTTGGTGATGCGCCGCATCGCGCCCGACGCGCCGCGCCCGTTCCGCGCGCCGCTGGCGCCGCTGGTGGCTTTCTTGGCAATCGGCGGATGTTCTTACCTTTTCGCCTCACTGGCGCACACGACGCAGATTTACTTTGCGATCTGGATGGCGATCGGCGTTGTGGGGTATTTCCTTTGGGGCGTGCGTCACAGCGCTTTGGCCAAAGGTTAAGCGCCATGACCACCATCATTCTAAATCGACCGCAGGCTGGGTCGACCACAGGTCGAGCCCAGAATCCAGGCATTTGCGCACGGCCGCCCGTTGTAAGTTTGGATGCTGTGCTTTGCGCTTATGCGCGAACACGCAATGGCGGCCGGTGGGGCAAGCGCCACAGCGCGTTGGTGAAGGTCAGCTAGAGCGCCAGCGCAACGCCTGTCGTTCGCGCCGCCTTGGTGAGCGCCATGTCCGTCGTCGCCAATGGAAGGCCGCGCAGGAGGGCCAAGTCAAGATAAGCGGTGTCGTAGACGGTCAGGTCATGTTGCGCCGCAAGCTGGGCCGCCATGGTCCATGCGCGGTGATTGGCGGCAGGGTCATGCTGAATCTGCAGGGCTTCAAGCATGGCTTGCAACGCCGAATAGTCGCCAACTGTGATGCGGCCGCGGCGCACCGCACGCGTGAGGACATTGGCGACTTCCCAATACCAAAGTGTTGGAACCACCGCGCCGTGTTGGCCGACTTCGCGCAACAGCGCGTTTGCTGTCGGCGTGGCTTTGTCTGCGAAACACCACGCCATTGTGGCCGAGCAATCAAGGACGCAAAAACTCATTTTCGTCCTTTGTCGCGCAGTTCGCGCCAATTGCCGATTTTGAGCCCTTTGCTCAGTTCCAACAATCGCTCCGCTGCCTGCTGCGGGGTGAGCGTGGTGGATTTCGGGATCGGCGAAATCTTGGCGATCGGCTTGCCGTGACGCGTGATCACCACCTCTTCGCCCGCTTCAACCCGGTCGAGGAGGGCAGAAAGGTTCATTTTCGCATCGAAAGCGCCAATAGTGGCCATAGTGGACATTTAAACCAGTCGGTTCAACTGGGGCGTGTCGTCAGTTGAGCCACAGGACCACGCAAACGAGCATGACGCCAGCCAGAATAGTGTTCGCCAGTTTGTCGAAGCGGCACGCTATTGCTCTGTCATGCTTGATCTTGTTGAAGAAGCGCTCGACGAGGTTGCGCTCCCGGTAGAGTGCGAAATCGCACGCGCGCTGCTGCTTGCGATTGGCCTTCGGCGCAATGACGCAGGTGATTGCGCGGGCTTCAAGCGTCGCAACCAGCGCGTCGGAATCGGTGCCCTTATCGGCGATGACCGCATCGGGCGTCAGGCGCTCGAGTAACGGTTGCGCCTGTGTGATATCGGCGGCTTGGCCCGCCGTCAGCGACAGCGCGACGGGATTTCCGAGCGCATCGACGACGGCGTGGATTTTTGTTGTCAGACCGCCGCGCGAGCGACCGATGGCTTGATCTTCGCCGCTTTTTGTGGGGCGCCCGCACTGTGCTGGTGAGCGCGCACTACGGTCGCGTCGATCATCACGAATTCATTGTCGGCGTCTGCCGCCAAAATCTCGAAAACCTTTGCAAATACGCCCGCTTCGCACCAACGGCGATAACGCCGATGCGTCGCTTTCCAGTCACTGTAGCGTTCAGGAAGATCG
>JBEIHY010000042.1:0-27855 GCA_040381035.1 Hyphomonadaceae bacterium | reverse complement strand
GGATTGGAAAAAATAATGATAGGTCGCGTGGCATGGGGCCTGCCCACTGTCGATGCCGAATAAGCGCAACGCTTCCGGCTTCAGTCGGCGGCCCCAGCGAAAAATCGCGATCAGATCGTTGGCGCCAGCCAGCATCGCCGCAATCGAAATGCCCAACAGCGATTGCAGACTGTATTGGCGCCCCTTGCGCCCGCGCTTGTCCTCGATCTCACCCAAAGCGTCCCAAAGCGTACGAACCATGACCGGCCCTCCCATGCGGATGACCAACCCATGGAGTCCGATTTGGCGCCCCCGTCACCCAGCCAAACCTGCGGTTCTTTGAATCACCCTGCGCGCCACTCGTGGCGAGTTGCACGGGTGTCCAAATCGCTGCAATCAGGCCAATCCCCAACAGCGTACAAAGAGCCGAAACTCCTAATCGGCTCTAATCAGCATGCGCAAAGAGGTCCATAGCCACTCCATGCTTACGATAATGGATCATTTATAGCAGCGCGAAACCGCTCAAAACAACCGCGAAACGGTGCGCGGATAAGACGCGCTGAAGCGCGTCAAAGTTCTAGCGATCAATCTCACCAAACACGATATCAAGCGAGCCTAAAATCGCGCTGACATCCGCCAGCATGTGGCCTTTGCAGAGATAATCCATCGCCGAGAGATGGGGAAAGCTGGGCGCGCGGATCTTCATGCGGTAGGGCCGATTTCCACCATCAGCGACCAGGAACACGCCAAACTCACCCTTGGGCGCTTCAACCGCGGCATAGATTTCGCCGGGGCCGACATGGAAGCCTTCCGTATAAAGCTTGAAGTGATGGATCAGGGCCTCCATTGAGCCCTTCATTTCGGCGCGCCGCGGCGGAGAAACTTTCGACTTCTCCGGCAGCACTGGACCATCGGCTTTGCGCAGCAGGGCGATGCACTGCTTCATGATCTTGGTGCTCTCGCGCATTTCATCCATGCGGCAGATATAGCGATCATAACAATCGCCGTTCTTGCCGATCGGGATTTTGAAGCTGACTTCGTTGTAGATTTCATAGGGTTGGGCGCGGCGCAGATCCCAGGCAAGCCCGGAGCCGCGCACCATCACCCCGCTCATTCCCCAATCGAGGCAATCCTGCACACTGACAACGCCGATATCGACATTGCGCTGCTTGAAAATGCGGTTCTCAGTCAGCAGGCCTTCGATATCGTCGTACATTTTGCCGACCTGATCGCACCAAGCGTCGATATCATCTACCAGTTTTTGAGGCAGATCCTGGTGGACGCCGCCGGGGCGGAAATAGGCCGCGTGCATCCGCGATCCAGAGGCGCGCTCATAAAACACCATGAGCTTTTCACGCTCTTCAAAGCCCCAGGTGATCGGCGTCAGCGCGCCGACATCCATGGCCTGCGTCGTGACATTCATAATGTGGTTGAGGATGCGGCCGATTTCGCAAAACAGCACGCGGATGATTTGCGCCCGGCGCGGAACTTCGACGCCCAATAAGCGCTCAAGCGCCAGGCAATACGCATGCTCTTGGTTCATCGGCGCGACATAATCGAGCCGATCAAAATAAGGGACATTCTGCAGATAGGTGCGGTATTCGACGAGCTTTTCTGTGCCGCGATGCAGCAAGCCGATATGGGGATCGACGCGCTCCACAACTTCGCCATCGAGATCGAGCACGAGGCGCAAAACACCGTGCGCGGCCGGGTGCTGGGGCCCGAAATTGATCGTGAACGGGCGCTTCTGGTCGCCTGGCTGCGGCGGGATCTGGGTTGCGTCGTCAGCCATGGATCAGCTCTTTGCCTTTTCGTCGCCCGGAAGCATCCCTTCCCAAGGCGACAGGAAATCGAAATTCCGAAACGCCGCTGGCAGCTTCACCGGCTCGTAAACGACGCGCTGCTGTTCGGGATCGTAGCGGACCTCGACAAAGCCGGTCATCGGGAATTCTTTGCGCAACGGATGGCCCTGGAAGCCATAATCGGTGAGGATGCGGCGCAGGTCTGGATGGCCGGAAAACGCGACGCCGAACATGTCGAACACTTCGCGCTCAAACCAATCCGCGCACGGCCAAAGGGTCGTGATCGAGGTCACGGGCGTGTCTTCATCGGTGTGCAGTTTGATCCGGATGCGCTGGTTCTTGCGCATCGACAACAGGTGATAGACAACCTCGAACCGCTTCTCCCGCGCCGGATAATCGACCGCGGTGATATCGATCAAGGTGGTGAACAGGCAGCGCTGATCATCACGCAGCAGCTTCAGCACCGGCACGATCTGATCGGCCGGCACTTCAATCGCCAGATCGGCAAACCGGATCGCGCTGGCCGTTTGCATCGGACCGAGCAAGCCGGTGACATATTGGCCGAGCGCCTCAACGGCGGCGACATCCACAAAACCAGGGCCGCTCATCGCTCAATCGTCCCTTCACGGCGGATTTTGCGCTGCAGCTGCAGAATGCCATAGACCAGCGCCTCAGCGGTCGGCGGGCAGCCCGGGATATAGATATCGACCGGCACGATCCGGTCGCAGCCGCGCACCACGGCATAGCTATAATGATAATATCCCCCGCCATTGGCGCAGCTGCCCATCGAAATGACGTAGCGCGGCTCCGGCATCTGGTCATAGACCTTGCGCAATGCCGGCGCCATTTTGTTTGTGAGCGTGCCGGCCACGATCATCAGATCGGACTGGCGCGGACTGCCGCGCGGGGCCGCGCCAAACCGCTCCAGATCATAGCGCGGATTGCCCGCCTGCATCATTTCCACCGCGCAGCAGGCAAGCCCGAAGGTCATCCACATCAGCGAGCCGGTGCGCGCCCAGGTGATGACATCCTCGGCGCGGGCAGTGAGGAAGCCCTTGTCGGCCAGTTCATTCGACAGGCCTGTGAAAAACGGATCGCTCTCAGAGACCGGATAGCCGCCCTCCACGCCGGCCCGCACAGCACCCAAACCGGGGGTTTTGGCGTCGCTCATTCCCATTCGAGCGCTCCCTTGCGCAGTTCATAGATCAGGCCAATGGTCAACACGCCCAGGAACACCATCATCGACCAGAACAGGAATTCCGGATGGGGGCCCGCATAAGTCGCCGGATCGGCCTTCACGCCATTGACAAGCGCCAGCACCCAAGGAAACAGGAAGGCGATTTCCAGATCGAAAATGATAAAAAGGATCGACACCAGATAGAAGCGGATGTCGAACTTCATGCGGGCATCGTCGAAGGCATTGAATCCGCACTCATAGGCGGAGTTTTTTTCCTTGTCTGGCCGCTTGGGGGCAAGCACCCAAGGGGCCAGCAGAAACCCCGCGCCGAGCGCGATGGCGATCCCGAAAAAGATCACGATCGGCAAATATTCCAAAAGGAATTCAGTCATCTCGTCTTCGCCCAGTCGATCGCAGGGAGAATCGGGCCAGGCCCGCCGCCGCGTGGCGGCAACCTAGTGCGCAGACACACAAAGGGAAAGCTGGTTTTCGCCGCGACGCTCAGGTCGGGCGGCCAGGCTTGGCTACTTTTTCACCCGGTCACCGACCAACTGGCGGAAGCGGTCTGAATAAGGCGGGCGCAATAGCGACAGAACCTTTTCATTGGGCGTCTGGCGATACACGGCGCGGCGCACGCTGAACTCCAAAAACCCGTCGCGGCCATGATAATAGCCCATCCCTGAAGGCCCGATGCCGCCGAACGGCAAGTCTTCCTGGGCGCAATGCATGATGACGTCATTGACCGTCACCCCGCCCGAGATCGTTCCGTTTAAGACCGCCTCCTGCTCGGCCGTATCGGCGCCGAAATAATAAAGGCCGAGCGGGCGCGGATGCGCCTTGATATAGGCCAAGGCTTCAGCCGTCTGGCCATAGGTCTTAATCGGCAGAATCGGGCCGAAAATCTCCTCCGTCATCACCCGCATGTCTTCGGTGGGATTGAGGATCAGGGTCGGCGGGATTTTGCGGTGCTCCTGCTGACTGAAATCCTCGTTGGCGGGATTGACCTCAATCACCTCGCCCCCCTTGGCGCGGGCGTCGGCGACCAGTTCTTTCAAGCGCTCGAAATGACGCTGGCTGACAATTGCGGTGTAGTCGGGATTGTCTTTCAACGTGGGAAACAGCGCCGCGACCGCTGCCTTTGCGGCCTCGACAAACGCCACGCGCTGTTCGGCGGGAGCCAGGACATAATCCGGCGCCAAACAAATCTGGCCGGCATTGAGGGTTTTGCCAGTCATGACCCGGGCCGCAGCCAGGGTCATATCCGCACTTTTGCCGAGCACAACGGGGCTTTTGCCGCCAAGCTCCAAAGTCACTGGCGTCAGGTTTTCTGCGGCCGCGCGCATAATGTGGTAGGCAATCGCAGTCCCGCCAGTGAACAGCAAGTGATCAAACGGCAAGCCGGCAAACGCCCCGCCAACATCCGGACCGCCGGTAAAAACCGCGATCTCTTCGTCGGCAAACGCCTGGCCGATCAGCGTGGCCATCAGTTCCGATGTTGCCGGCGTCAACTCCGACGGCTTGATCATCGCCCGGTTGCCGGCCGCCAACACGCCAGCGAGCGGCGCGAAGGTCAAATTCAGCGGGAAATTCCACGGCGCAATGATCCCGACCACGCCTTTCGGCTGGAAGCGAATCTCAGCCCGAGCACCGAGAAGGCCAAACGGAAACTCCGGCGCCCGCCGCTCAGGCCGCATCCAGGCCTTGAGCTTGGTGCGGGCCTGCTTCAGCGGGCCGATCGAGCCGGCAATATCGGTAAGCAGCGACGCATCTGGCGAGCGCGATCCGAAATCCGCGTTCAAAGCTGAAAGCCATGCCTCTTTGTGATCGACCAACAAGGCGATCGCCCGATTGATCCGATCGATTCGCACCTCCGCACTGGGCGGGCCGATCTTGACCTGCGCCGCCTTTTGGCGCGTCAAAACCTCTGACATCCGGCGTTTGAAGTCCGCGGCAGCCAGATTGGTCATCACGTTCATGGAACGCACTCCGTCAAAATCAACTGTTTGCGCCGCAGGTTCGGCTGTCCCACCCTAGTCGCGATTCACTCGGACGCAAACCAGCCTCAAAATTACCCAACCCGCCCCGCGTCCGTTTACCTTTGGGTTACCACCACGGCCGTACATGTAATCTGTGATAACAGGATCCGAGGGCGTCGTGACCGAACCCCCACTGCAAATTCTAGGCGTAAAGGGCTTCCAGCTCAGCCGCCAGACATTGGACCTCATGGAGAGACATGAAGTTCCGCCAACGGCCCAGAACTATGAAGTCTGGCTGTCCTTTCAAATGGGCGCCAATAACGATCTGCGCACTGCCATCTTGTCGCGCATTGAGGCCGGCGATCCGTTTGACGCCGCAATCAACCGCGAGCTCCATAGTCGCTTTTTTTCGAATGATCGCATGTCAGGGGCCCTCCTGGCGACCGGCGAAAACATTCAGCGCGAGATGAATGAAGTCGTCTCAGCGTTGCAGGTGGCGGGCGAGCGAACCGGAGCCTACGGCGTCACGCTGCACCGCGCCTCTAGTGGCATGGACCAAGGCATCGACGTCAAAACAATGAAAGACATCGTCTCAGGCCTCGCTGCAGCGACCAAAGAGATGGCCGATCACAATAAGACCCTGACCAGCCGGCTGCGCGACAGCACGCGCGAACTTGACCAATTGCGCACAACGCTCACGCAAGTTCGTATCGATTCTCTCACTGACGGCTTGACCGGCTTGGCCAATCGGAAAATGTTCGATGAGACGCTGAACCGACGGGTTCTCGAAGCGAGCCACGACCAAACAAGCATGTGCTTGCTGATGTGCGACATCGATCACTTCAAGAAGTTCAATGACACATGGGGCCACCAAACCGGCGACCAGATCATCCGCTTTGTGGCCGCAGCATTGAAAAAAGGCGCATTGGCTGACTATCTTGTGGCGCGCTATGGCGGCGAAGAGTTTGCGATTGTGATGCCGCGGACAAGTCTTGCTGAAGCGCGCAATGTTGCGGAAACCGTGCGTCAGGCGATCGAGTCCAAGAAGCTCTATCGCAGGTCGACGAGTGAAGATCTTGGCAGAATAACCATTTCATTGGGCATCGCGAAGCTGCGGACAGGCGAGCAAAGCGATGCGCTTCTCGGTCGCGCCGATGCTTGTCTCTACGCTTCAAAGCGCCAAGGCCGCAACCGCGTGACGACAGACGCAGAAATGGCGGAAAAAAGCGTCGCCGCCTGACGTAACGGGAGGGCTCGCCCGACGCCCTGGTTTCGCGCTAGCCTCGCGCGCACTCCAGGAGTTCATCGATGTCTGAGCCGAAAGTTCGTTACGCCCTTCATGACGGCGTCGCCACGATTACCATGTCGGACCCGGCAACACTGAATGCCGCCGGGATCGATATGGTGGTTGAATTGCGCGCAGCGTTTGAGCAGGCCGCTGGTGAAGCCCGCGCCGTCGTCTTTACCGGCGAAGGGCGGGGATTTTGTTCTGGCGCCAATCTGTCTGCCGGGGGCTCGTCAGGCTTGTCGGGATCGGCCGGCAAGGAAGCGTTTGACGCCGGCGCCGCTCTGGACAGCCACTACAATCCCTTCGTCACTTTTCTACGCGATTTACCGATCCCGTTTGTCACCGCCGTCAATGGCGCGGCCGCGGGCGTTGGATGTTCTTTCGCGCTGATGGGGGATCTCATCGTGGCCGGCGAAAGCGCCTATTTCTTGCAGGCCTTCCGCCGCATCGGTCTGGTCCCAGACGGCGGCTCCACTTACCTTCTGCCGCGCGCGATCGGACGCGCGCGGGCGATGGAAATGATGCTGTTGGGCGACAAAGTGCCCGCAGCCAAAGCGCTCGAATGGGGCATGATCAATCGCTGTGTGCCCGATGGCGACTTGCTCGCGACCGCAACGCGCCTCGCCCAAGAGCTCGCAGACGGTCCCAAGGCGTTGGCGATGATCCGCCGCATTGGCTGGGAAAGCCTCGATGCCGATTGGCAGGCGCAACTGAATCGTGAGCGCATCACGCAACGCGACGCCGGCCGCACGGCTGATTTTGCTGAAGGGGTGATGGCGTTTCTGCAGAAGCGCAAAGCCAACTTCAAGGGCGGTTAAGGTCGTTGCCTGAAAAGATTGGGCTGGTGGCGCCTTGATTGGCGCCAAACGAAAAGAGTTGCCACGCTCTAGTCACTCTCCCACGTAAGCTTGCGATTTTTGGATTTGGCGTTCGGCTTGGTTTTGGGCGTTTTGTCTGTTGCAAGAGCCACCGCCAGCGCCCGCTTGCCCCACCCCAGCGCCGCATCCGGATCGTCCAAGGCGGCGTCTGGCAAGCGCCAATAACGCATTTCGATCGGCTGGCCTTTTTTGGGCCCGCTGTCTGGAATCCACGTGAACGGTAGAGAGCCGGCTTCCTGCAAAGCAGCCTTCAAGGCGGCGTCCGTTCTGAGATAAATTACCTCCTCAGCGATCAGCGCAAACATGCGACCCTGCGCATAAACCCCTGCCCCGCCAAACATTCGACGCACCGAGACACCCCCAAGTCCGGCAAACAATTCGCATGCAAATTCCGCAACGGCAGAAATGGTCATGGCGCTCCCAGACTTTTTACAAACCTTGGTGGCTCTTTTCTTCAACAATGTCGGAGCCGAATGCGTCATTGATTTGGCGCTTGATGGCGGCGCGACGGTCATTTTCGAGGTAAACGGCCCGCGCCATTGTGATGAAATCGCCATCAAAGCGCTGGGCGCGTTCCGCGGCGCGTTTGGCGTCTTCAATATCCCATAACTTGGCGTTGATCGCGGTGAGTTCAGCCAGCAGCGGCTCCACTGGCCCAAACCCCGCAGCCTCGCGCGCAGCAATATCTTCAAGCAAGGAAAGCTCGCGTTCAACATTTGCGCGTTTGGCGTTGTCGCCAATCCGGTCGCGTTTGATCCGCAGGATCGTGATCTTGTCGGCGAGTTCACCGTGCGAGGCCGGGATCAAAATCATCGCTGCTCCGTCAGCAGAAGGTCCAGTTTCTCGGCCGCCGCAGCCAGCGGAATGGCCTCCATGCCGCCGCCAAACGTGTCAGCGACCAGCAGTTCCAACCGCGCCGCCGCCGGGCGAAACTTCCGCGCTTTGCGGCTGGAAATCTGTAAACTTAAAAGCGGCGCGCCGCCCAAGGCCAAAGCATGGCCGACGCCACTGTCATTGGCCACCCCCGCCGCCAAGCGCGCACTGAGCGCGACAGCCAGCAGCGGCCCCTTCACATCCGCAAACGGATCGGTGCGATCCCATTCCGGCAAAAGCGCATCCGGCAGCGCGGCGCGAATAGCGGCAAGATCGCCCTGTTCTTCCGGCCCGACAAAAAACACCGCGCGATCGCCGCGCGCCGCCACACCGCGGGCCAAAGCCAAAAACCGCTCGAGCGGCCAGATTTTCTCTTTGCCGCCTGCACCAGTGGCAAAGCCGACATAGCGCGGCCCATCTGGCAGCAAGTGCCTGGCGGCTGCGTGCAAACGCGGATCACTGACCGCCACCGGCGCCGGGGGCGTCTCACACCCCGCCGCCAAGCCGATCAGCGCCGCGACCTGCTCAACCACAGGCTCCGGCCAAGCTTGCTCCGGGCGGCGATCGGAAAACGCAAAGCCAGCCGCTGCAGAAACGAACAGACCCTTCGCGCTGCGCTTGGCCACCAAGGCCGGCACAACAAGGCGTTGGGTGTCGATCACGATGTCGAACTGGCGCCCATCAAAGGGCAGCGGGGCAATCAGGTCGCGCCAGCGCGCGCCGGCGATCGCCGGCGTCACCACTTCGTCGATCAAGGGAGCAGCGAGCGCCTTGAGGCTGCCGGCATAGACCGTGCGTCCGCCGATCGCGCACCACACGATCCGCGCATCGGGGAACGCCTGACGCGCCGCCGCAATTGCCGGCAGCTTCACCAAGCCATCGCCGAGCTGCTCGCCCCATGAATAAAACATCACCTCCATGCGGTCTGCTCCGCCAGCGCGCGCCGCATCAAGCCTGTTCAAGCTTGGCCGGCGCGATCGTCACGCTTTCCCCGCATCCGCAGGCGTCTGTCTGATTTGGGTTGCGGAAAACAAACTTGGCGGCAATCGCGGAGGCTTCATAATCCACCACTGCGCCGAGTAAGAACAAGACCGCCTTTGCGTCGATCAAGATCTGTACGTCGTGATCTTCGATCAGCTCATCAAGCGGTTGGCGCGCATCGGCATAGTCCATGACATATTCCATGCCGGCGCAGCCGCCATTCTTTACGCCAACGCGCAAAAACGGCTTGTGCGAGGCCGCCATGATCTCTTTCACTCGCGCAGCCGCGGTCTCAGTCAGGGTAACAACTTTTGGACGCGGGCGCGGCATGGCTCAAAATCCGTAGGCGACAAGAAACAGCAAGGCGAGAAAAATCGCGCCGGCCACGATCGACCAGAACAAGCCGTCGGGCTTTTTCGGCGGGACGGGTTCAGTCATGGTGTCGGCTCACAACATGTTCAATTCGAGTTTGGCTTCGTCACTCATGCGCGCTTGCGTCCATGGCGGGTCGAAGACCAAATTCACTTTGACGGTTTCCACCCCCTCGACCTTGATCGCCGCCGCCTCAACCCAGCCCGGCATTTCGCCGGCAACTGGACAGCCCGGCGCTGTCAATGTCATTTCAATATCGACATGGCGATCATCATTAATGTCGACCTTGTAGATCAAGCCCAGCTCATAAACGTCGACCGGGATTTCCGGATCATAGACAGTTTTCAGTTGGGCGATCAGATCGTCTGTAATCCGATCCAATTCCGCTTGCGGCAAAGCGGTCTTGCCGGCGGGTTCGGTGGGTTGGATTGGGGCGCTCTGATCCATCGCAGTGCTCAAGCTCATGTCCATCAGGTCAACATCGCGCGCGCTTTAATCAAGGCTTCGACCAGCGCGTCGACCTCCTCCACCGTATTGTATAGCGCAAAACTCGCCCGCGCCGTAGCGGTTACGCCCAAGCGCTTCATCAGGGGCTGGCAGCAATGATGCCCGGCGCGGATCGCCACGCCAAAGCGATCGGCAATCTGGGCGACGTCATGGGGATGGGCGCCTTCCAGATTGAACGCCACGATCGCGCCCTTGCCCGCCGCTTCGCCATAGAGGCGCACGCTGTTCAGGGTTTGCAACTTTTCGGTGAGCCTGACGGCCAAGGCGGCCTCGTGAGTGTGCGCGGCGGTCCGATCAAGGCCGCCCAGCCAATCGATCGCCGCCCCCAGCGCCACAGCTTCCAGGATGGCGGGCGTGCCCGCCTCAAACCGATGCGGCGGGGTATTGTAGGTGACGGTGTCCAGGCTGACCGTTTCGATCATCTCGCCGCCGCCTTCAAACGGACGCAGACGCTCGAGCGCTTCGGCTTTACCGTAGAGCACGCCAATGCCGGTGGGGCCATAGAGCTTGTGGCCAGAAAAAGCATAGAAATCACACCCCAGCGCCTGCACATCGACACGGCCATGCACCACAGCCTGGCAGCCATCCACAAGCGTCAAAGCGCCGTGATCGTGCGCGATCTTCACCAGTTCGGCGGCCGGCGTTTTCACGCCCAGCACATTCGACATGTGGGTGAACGCGGCCAACTTTGTCCGTGAACTGAAGGCCTGCGCAAAGGCCGCCAGATCAATCCCGCCATCGGCGTCGATATCGACGAAACGCAGCACCGCGCCGTGGCGCTCCCGCAGGAAATGCCACGGCACGATATTGGAGTGATGCTCCATCACGGTCAGGACAATCTCATCGCCAGGCTTCAGCTGATCGGCGACGCCATTTGCGACGATATTGATCGCATGGGTTGCGCCCTTGGCAAAAACGATATTGTCCGGGTTTGGCGCCTGGATGAAACGCGCGACCTTGGCGCGGGCCTGCTCATAGGCCTCGGTGATCTCATTGGCGAGTGTGTGCACACCGCGATGGACATTGGCATAAGCCCGCGCCGGCTGGCCCGAAAGCGCGTCCAGCACGGCTTGCGGTTTCTGGGCGCTCGCGGCATTGTCGAGATAGGAAAGCGGCTTGCCATGAACCTTGCGGGCAAGGATCGGAAACTGCGCGCGGATGGCGGCCAAATCAAATGTCATGACTGGCCCTCCAGCCATTGCGCGATGCGGTGATCGACTTCCGGGGCGAGCGCTTCTGGAAGCCAATCGGGGATAGCGCCGCGCAGGAACGCGTCGACCAGCATCGCTTCCGCGACGGCTTTTGGCGCGCCGCGCTGGCGCATATAGAACAAGGCCTGATCATCGAGCGCGCCAATCGTGTTGCCATGCGCGCAGGTGACATCGTCGGCGTGAATCTCGAGTTCGGGCTTGGCGTAGATTTCAGCGCCATCTTCGAGCAACAACGCATCGTGGTGCTGCTCGGCGTCGGTCTTTTGGGCGCCGCGGGCAACCAAAATCTTGCCCTGAAAAACCCCACGCCCGCCCTTGCGCGCCGCGCCCTTGATCAGTTGGCGGGTGTGGCCGCTCGCGACCTTGTGGTTGACCTCGCTGGTCAGATCACAATGCCGCTCCGGTCCGCACAGATAGACGCCGTTGAGCGCGACCGCCGCGGCTTCGCCCTCAATATCGACATGGGTTTCCAGCCGCGCGAGTTTGGCGCCGAACGCCAGCACGAACTGGCGGAACACCGCGCCCGCGGCAAGCTTGACCCGCACAAGATTGAGCGCCACCGCCGATCCATCTTGCACCACTATCCGCGTCATGCTGGCGCCGGGCGCAAGATCAATCAGAAGCGCCTTGGCCTCAAACGCCGCCGCCTCCAGCCGCTCCAACCGCACAGCGCTTTGGCCGGCATCGAGCGTGACATGCTGCAGCGCATCCGCTGCGGCGGCGAGTTGCACGATCACGGGTTGGCTGGCGCGCGCGGCGATTTCGTCGGGAATCGGCGCATCGGCAAGTGCGGCGCGCAGATCGGAATATTTCCATGCCTCATTGCGACGCGTGGGGAGATTGATGGCGCCCATCACGCTGCCTTCAGGTAGGAATCATAGCCTTCGGCCTCAAGCTTCAGCGCCAGCTCCGGTCCGCCGGTTTCCACGATCCGCCCGCCGACCAGCACATGCACCTTATCCGGCCGAATATAGTCGAGCAGGCGCTGATAGTGGGTGATGACCAGCATGCCGCGATTGGGCGCGCGCAGGGCGTTCACGCCATCAGAGACGATCTTCAAAGCGTCAATATCGAGCCCGCTATCGGTCTCATCCAGGATCGCGAAACGCGGCTCCAGGATCAACATCTGCAGAATTTCCATCCGCTTCTTTTCACCGCCCGAGAAGCCGACATTGAGCGGCCGCTTCAGCATCTCGGCGTCGATCTTCAGCTGCTCGGCCTTGGCGCGGGCAAACTTCAAGAACGCAGCGCTGGTGATGTCTTCTTCGCCGCGCGCTTTGCGCTGGGCGTTCAGCGCTGTGCGCAGGAACGTCATGGTGTTGAGGCCCGGTATTGCCAGCGGATATTGGAAAGACAGAAACAAGCCTTTCGCCGCGCGCGCTTCCGGCTCCAGCGCCAGGAGATCGACGCCGTTCAAGGTCGCTGATCCCACGGACACGTCATATCCCTCGCGCCCGGTCAGCGCATAAGACAGCGTCGATTTGCCGGCGCCGTTTGGGCCCATGATCGCATGGACTTCGCCGGCCGGCACAGCGAGGGTGAGGCCGTTGAGAATGGTCTTGCCGTCAACCGCGACGGTGAGATTGGAAATGCAGAGCATCCGCTAGTCCTTCGCCCGGCGCTGCGCCGTGCAGGTGATTTCGATCAAACCGCCAAGCGGCAGGGCCGCCACCGCCACCGCCACCGTGGTGCGCGCTGGCGGATGGGACGCAAAGGCTTTGGCAAGGACAGGATTGAAGGCGGCAAAGTCTTTCATGTCCACAGGATAAACCGTGCAGGTCACACTGTCAGAGAGATCATGGCCGGTCGCGGCCGGCGCCTCGCCGACATTGATGATGGCGCGTTCCGTCTGCGCCTCAAAGCCTTGCGCCAAGTCGGCCCCTGGCTCTGTGCCCAGCATGCCAGACACATGCACCAAATCGCCCGCAACCACCGCGCGTGAGATTGGCAAGGCGGCGAGCCGGCCGGTCGTTGGGTATGGCGTGCGCACGATCTCTTGGCGCATTTGGCTAGGCGCGGGCGCAGCGCGTGCGCCCATCACGGCCGCAGCGCACAGCGCCAGGATCAAAAGGGTTCTCAGAGCCATCATTTAATCCTTATTCTCCAAGCGCCACGCCGCCCGTATTGGCGCGCATGGGGCGAGCGCAAAGCTGGCGATCGACGTCAAACCCGCCGCCTCCAAACCGAGGACGCAATGACCGAACGGCATCATTTCCGCAATCCTCGATTGGCGCGCGGCTGCTGCATCATCCAGGACAACGCGGCCGAAGCGAACATACCGACAATCAGAACTGCGGCCGCTGCGACAAGCCCAAGCTGAAAGGGCGGTGTCTGCGCCACATAGGCCAGAAGCGTTTCCCCTTCCGTCACCGCAAGAAGGCCCCGCCCGATGAACGAGAACGGCACGATCATGATGAAGGCATAACCGGCGCGGCCCATATGCTTTTCCATCATGTCGTGGACCCATCACCGTCGGGCCGGCCAAGGCTGTCCAACCACGCCTGCTCCTTCTTGCGACGTTTGAAATCGATCTCGGAGAAGAGCCACGTCAACGCGATCGCACCACAGGCGAGCAAACCGCCCAGACGCACTTCTGACAGGGGTTTGCCCTGAAAGTGATCAAAAAGGATCGGCGTCCCCATCATGGTGCTGACCAAAATCAGCACGTTCCCGAGGTTCTGGCGTAACGGATCCTTTACCTCTTCGCTCATCCCACGCTCCCCTCAAGGCTCACCGCCACAAGCTTTTGCGCTTCCACCGCAAACTCCATCGGCAATTGCTGCAGCACGTCGCGCACGAACCCGTTGACCAGGAGGGCCACGGCCTCCTCCTCCGGAATGCCGCGCGAGCGCAGATAGAACAGCTGATCGTCCGAGAGTTTCGTCGTCGTCGCCTCGTGCTCGAACTGGGCGAACGGCGTCTTCGTTTCAACATAAGGCACAGTATGGGCGCCGCATTGGGCGCCGATCAGGAGGCTGTCGCATTGGGTGAAATTGCGCGCGCCTTTGGCCTTGGCGTGGGCCGAAACCAGACCGCGATAGGTGTTTTGCGATTTACCCGCCGCGATGCCTTTGGAGATGATCCGCGAGCGCGTATTCTTACCGAGATGGATCATCTTGGTGCCGGTGTCGGCCTGTTGGCGGCCATTGGTAATGGCGATGGAGTAGAATTCGCCGACGCTGTCGTCGCCGCGCAGCACGCAGCTTGGATATTTCCAGGTGATCGCGCTGCCCGTCTCCACCTGCGTCCAGGAAATCTTGGAGCGCGCGCCGCGGCAATCGCCGCGCTTGGTGACGAAGTTATAGACCCCGCCTTTGCCTTCGGCGTCACCCGGCCACCAGTTCTGCACGGTCGAGTATTTGATCTCAGCGTCGTCCAGCGCGACAAGTTCGACGACGGCCGCGTGCAGCTGGTTTTCATCGCGCATCGGCGCGGTGCACCCTTCCAGGTAGGAGACGTAGCCGCCCTTATCGACAATGATCAAGGTGCGCTCGAACTGGCCGGTGCCGGCGGCGTTCATCCGGAAATAGGTCGATAACTCCATGGGGCAGCGCACGCCCGGCGGCACATAGACAAACGAGCCGTCGGAGAACACCGCGCTGTTCAGCGTCGCAAAAAAATTGTCCGTGGTCGGCACAACGCTGCCAAGATAACGGCGCACCAGCTCTGGATACTCGCGGATGGCTTCCGAAATCGGGCAAAAGATAACGCCGGCTTTCGCCAACTCTTCGCGGAAGGTTGTCACCACCGAGACGCTGTCAAACACGGCGTCGACTGCGATCTTCGGTGCGCCTTCCACGCCGAGCAGGGTTTCAGCCTCACGCAGCGGAATGCCAAGCTTCTTATAGGTTTCCAGGATCTCCGGATCGACCTCATCGAGGCTCTTGTACTTCGCGGCGTTCTTGGGCGCCGCATAATAGCGCGCCGCCTGATAATCGATTGGCGGATACGTCACCATCGCCCAAGTCGGTTCAGTCATGGTTTGCCAGCGCCGGAAGGCTTCCAGCCGCCAAGCAAGCATCCAGTCTGGCTCCCCCTTCTTGGCGGAGATGAAGCGCACAATGTCTTCGTTTAGCCCGGCTGGCGCGAAGTCCTGTTCAATGTCAGTGATGAAACCGGCTTCATATTTGTCGCTTTCCAGCGCGCGCACGGCGTCGACCGTTCCAGCGTCAACGCCGTCCTTTACGCGCAAAGTGTCCGACTGGGGCATGATCGTCATCCTTGGGCCGCCACGCGCCGACGCGCACGAACCTGTGAAAGCGCCGCGACAATGCGGGCGGGTTCTTCGCCAGTGCTGGCCCACCCGAAACTGATGCGCAAGGCGCAACGCGCCAAGGCCGCATCAACGCCCATGGCGGCGAGCACGCGCGACCCCCGCACTTTACCGGACGAGCAGGCTGCCCCCGAAGAGGCGCAGACGCCGGCCAGGTCCAAGCCAATCAGGGCGATTTCAGCAGGTAGGCCGGGCAGAGCCACAAGGCTGGTATTCGTCAAACGCGGCCCACCGCCGGCAAAAACGACAGCGTCCGGATTGGCGCCCAACAGCAGGGCCTCAAAGTTATCGCGCAGCGCGGCGAGCCGAAGGGTTTCAGCCTTAAGCCCCGCGCCAGCTTCGCCAGCCGCAGCTGCAAAGCCGGCAATCGCGGCCACATTTTCGGTTCCGCTGCGCCGGCCACGCTCTTGTCCGCCGCCGGGGCGCACATTGGCGAAAGGCGCGCCTGGGCCGAGGGCGAGCAGGCCCGCCCCGGTTGGCCCGCCGAGCTTATGCGACGACGCGACCAGATAGTCGGCGCCGAGAAGCTGACGATCGACACCCAACCGGCCGAGACTTTGGCTTGCGTCGGCAATCAAAAAGCCGCCAGCGACATGAGCGATCCGGGCGGCCGCAGCGACGGGCTGGATCGCGCCGGTTTCATTGTTCGCGTGCATCAGAGCGACAAGGCAGGGCGCCGGCGCCGCCGCCACCAAAGCCGAAAGACGCTCAAGGTCGATCAGGCCGGCCGACGTCACTGGCGCGGCGACAGCGCCCGGCCAGATCTGGGCGGCAGCGTCCAGCGCATCATGTTCAATCGCGGAATAAACCAGACTGGCCACACCGCCGGCGCGGGCTGCGTCAAGCGCCAGATGCAGCGCTTCCGTTGCGCCCCCGGTAAACACGACATCCCCGGCCGCAGCGCCAATCGCGCCGGCAAGACATTCGCGCGCGCCCTCCATCAGCGCCTTGGCTTTGCGCCCGGCGGCATGAATCGAGGACGGGTTGCCGACATGCTCAAGGGCCGCGTCCATCGCGGCGCGCGCCGCGGGCCGCAAAGGCGCCTGGGCGTTGTAATCACAATAGATCGTTGTTTGAGCCATCAGATGCCGCGCCAATCAGGCGGTAATCGCCTCCAGATCAAGGATGGCGGCGCCGGGCGCGCCGGCCCGTCCAAGCACGCGCTTTTCAACGACGTCTTCTAAGCTTACTGCCGCGAGAAAAACGTAAACTTGACGGCCGAGTTCGTCCCACAGATCGTGTGCGATGCAGCGCCCTTGTTTGCCCATACAGCTTTTGGCGGAGCCGTCGCGACAGCGGGTGGCTTTGATCGGCTCATTGACGGCCGCGATCACATCCGCAATTCGCACCTCGCGCGCTGGCCGCGTCAACTTGTAGCCGCCGCCGGGTCCGCGCACGCCAGCGACCAGACCGGCCTGGCGCAAACGGGCAAACAATTGTTCCAAATACGACAGCGAAATATCCTGCCGGTTGGCAATTTCACCCAATGGCACGGCATCCGTCTGGCCGCCGTTCAGCGCAAGATCAGCCAAGGCCATCACCGCATATCGCCCTTTCGAGGTCAGCCGCATCAGATTTATCCCTGGTTGAGCCCATATCGGCTTGTGGCGCCTTGCCACGGCTGGACGCGACCGCTGACGCAGACATATGCCTGTGTTAGACGAAACCGCTCTGTCCAAACCTCTCGCTCTGAGAAATAAGAATACCCACCAAATTGGTCAACTATAACCGCCCCGATCACGCAAAGTTCATGGCCGCCAAATGGGCGCTGGGCGCGAAAACCTGAGGATAACAATGCCAGATGTGATTTTTCCCGGTCCAGCCGGCCGGGTCGAAGGCCGCTATGCCGAGCCGCCGCGCGAAAATGCCCCGATTGCGCTGATCATGCACATGCACCCGCGCGCCGGCGGCTCCATGCAGGATCGGGTCACTCTTCAGTTATTTCAAATATTTCAACGCTTTGGCTTTGCCGTATTGCGGTTCAATTTTCGCGGCATCGGGCGCAGCCAAGGAACCTATGACAACGGCATGGGCGAATTGTCTGACGGCGCCAGCGCTCTCGATTATCTCCAAAGCCTCAATCCGAATGCGGAGCAGTGCTGGGTTGCAGGCCATTCCTTCGGAGCCTGGATTGGGCTGCAATTGCTGATGCGCCGGCCAGAGATCAATGGCTTTATCGCAGCCTCAACACCGATTAACCATTACGACCTGTCGTTTCTTGCCCCCTGCCCGGCTTCCGGCCTGATGGTCTGCGGCTCGCGCGATTCAATTTCGCCGGCTTCTGACATCGAGCGGGTGATTGCGCGCATCCGCACCCAGAAAAACATCAAGGTGGATCACAATCTGATCGATGGCGGCGACCATTTCTATCGCGACGCCAGCGACAAGAATGTCGATTTGTTGCCGCAACTGGAACAGCGCGTTGTCGCCTATCTGGAGAAACGGCTCGGCCCGCCGCCCGCAGCGATTACAGGCTAACCATGCTTTGGGAGGCGCACTGGCGGGCTATTTGCATAGCCGGCAAAGCTGCGTCACCCGGGCGGCGGCGCACCAGCGCTACTTGCGGTGCGGCGAGGTTTTGCAATGGGGTTTGCCCGTTCGACTCATGCTTGGCGGTTGTTGTCGCCATCAGACGCCGCGGCCTTCGTCAGGTCCGGCGCGCATGATGCGTTTCATCTGCCCGGCTATGTCGAAGCCAGCGCCGCCGAGAGCAACGGCGCGCCGCTCTACTTCTTGTACGAAAACTGTGCGGGGCAAGTTTTCCTGCCCTTGATCGAACGCGCGATCGGGCCGGCTGCACCCGAAATGTCCGATCTGATCAGCCCTTATGGCTATCCAGGCCCCCTTGTACGCCCCAAACCGGGCGCCGATAGTGGTGCGCTGTTGAATGCAGGTTTGGCCGATTTCGTCGCCGGCATGGCGCGCGCTGGCTATCTGACGGCCTTTATTCGCTCCCATCCGACCCTGTCGCCGCCCACGCCCGGCCAACAAATCGGCGATGGCGAAGTCCATGCCGTGCGCACCGGCGAAGTGGTTCTCGTTGATCTGGCCCAGCCGCTGGCGCAGATTTATCGCGATTTGAGACGCAACCACCGCCAGAACATCAAGCGCCTGGAGACTTTGGGCTTTGCGGTCGATCACGATTTCGCGTTCGCCCGCCAAGATGAATTCGTTCGGCTCTACTTTGCCACGATGCGCCGCGTACAAGCGGCAGATTATTACTTTTTTCGGGCGAATTTCTTTTCTTCATTACGCCAGACTATGGAAAATCGCATGCAGTTGTTTATCGTCCGAAAAGGCGAAGATATCGCAGCGGCAGGTCTTTTTCTTCTGTGCGGAGATATAGCGCACTACTTTCTCGCCGGAACGGCTGAACCCTATCTCAAATGTGCGCCCAGTAAGTTGTTGGTTTGGAAGGGAATTGAGCACGCCCAGGCGGCTGGCTGTCGGTGGCTGAACCTCGGCGGCGGACTGGGCGGACGCGAGGATGCTTTGTTTGATTTCAAACGCGCTTTTTCTAAATTGACCGCACCCTACCATACATGGCGTTTGGTCGCAGATCGGCGTACATATGAGGCGGCGGTCGCACGAAGCGGACGGGCCTGGGCGGAGCCATCGGCATGTCAGAGCAGCTTTCCCTGTTACCGGCGTCAGCGCTAAAGGCTGGCCCGGGCGACGCTGTGGGGGGGGCTGTGGCGAGCGGCGTGCAGTTGCTGGACGATGACGCCGCCCACGCATTCGTCACCGCCGGCGCCCACGATGTTTATCATTTGCCCGGTTATACGCGCGCCTGCGCTGCCTATGAGGGCGGCGAGCCGATGTTTTTGCTGTATCGCTGCCCGAGCGGCTGCGTATTTACCCCACTTCTGAAACGCCCAGTGGGGCTTTTCGGCTCACCGCGCTTTGACGCCGCGAGCCCCTATGGCTATCCGGGCCCGCTGGTCCGCACGGATACCCCGGATGCCGCCGCCACCGTGCTGTCTGAAGCATTGGACGCAATGGAGGGCTGGCTTGCCGACGCCGGCCTGGTGAGCGCCGTCATGCGGGCGCATCCAATTCTCACGCCGATCAGCCAAGACATTTACGCCAGCGGCCGCGCCATGCAGCACGGCGATGTGGTCATGATGAACCTCGCTGACGGCTATGCTGGAATGTGGGCGCAGCTGCGCACGCGCTATCGCTCCTACCTCAACGCTTTAGATCGCGATGGCGTGATGGTGCGCGAGGATCCCGATTTCACCGACCTCAACGCGTGGCTGGACATTTATCACCAGTCGATGCGCCGCCTTGACGCGCATCCGAGCTACTTTTTTGACGCCGCCCATTTTTTGCGCCTGCGCGCCGCTTTGGGTCGCCAGATGCGGCTTTATTTCGCGCGACTGAATGACGAAGTGGTTGCCGGCGGGATTTTCTTTGTCTGCGGTGATCATGCGGTCTGGCATTTGAACGCCACCCATGACGATTGGCTGGCGCGCGCGCCCAGCAAAGCGGTTATCTGGAAGGTTGCCCAAATGCTAATGGCTGAGGGCGTGCGCAGTATCAATGTCGGCTCAGGGCTTGGCGCGCGCCGTGACGCGCTGTTCCACTTCAAACAGGGCTTTTCCAAGCACACAGCGGCGTTCTCCACCGTCCGATTAATCGGCGATCCGGACGCCTATGCCCAATTGGTCGCCGCTTGGCGCACCGCAACAACGCCCGATGACGATCCTGGCGCAATGTTTCCGGCCTATCGCGCACCGGTCAAACGCGTCGCCGAACCAGCGGTTTAGAGCGCCGATTTGGCGCAGCCGATCGGCCATGCTAAGCGGACGGCCCCTTTTGAGAGGCCCCGCAATGTCTTCTTCCGCCGCCGCCCGCTCCGTCTTTATCGAGACGCTGACGGCGCGCGGCTATATCCACCAATGCACCGATCTGGCCAATTTGGACAGCGCCTGTGCGAGCGCCATCGTGGCCGGCTATATCGGCTTCGACATGACCGCGCCAAGCCTGCATGTCGGCAATCTGGTTCAGATCATGCTGCTGCGCCGCCTGCAGCAGGCTGGCGGCAAACCGATTGTGCTGCTCGGCGGCGCCACCACGAAGGTCGGCGATCCAAGCGGCAAGGACGAAAGCCGCAAGCTGCTGACGCCTGAGGCCATCGCCGCCAATATGGCCGCCATCCGCAATGGCTTTGAGAAATTCCTCACCTTCGGCCAGGGGCCTACCGATGCGGTGATGGTCAATAATGACGATTGGCTGTCGGGCTATGGCTATATCGAGTTTCTGCGCGCCTTCGGCCCGCACTTCACGATCAATCGAATGTTGAGCTTCGATTCAGTGAAACTGCGCCTCGACCGCGAACAGCCGCTGACCTTTCTAGAATTCAACTACATGCTGATGCAGGCGGTCGATTTCCTCACGCTGCATCGCAGCCACGGCGCACGTCTGCAAATGGGCGGCTCCGATCAATGGGGCAATATCGTTAGTGGCGTGGAGCTTAGCCGGCGCGTCGATAGAGCGGAGCTGTTTGGCTTGACAACGCCGCTGATCACCACGGCGTCGGGCGCCAAGATGGGCAAGACGGCCAATGGCGCGGTCTGGCTCAATGCCGAGCTGCTCAGCGCCTACGAATATTGGCAATTCTGGCGCAACGCCGAGGACGCTGATGTCGGACGGTTTTTACGCCTGTTCACCGATCTGCCTTTGCCTGAAATCGCGCGGCTTGAAGCGCTGCAGGGCGCCGAAATCAACGACGCCAAGAAAGCATTGGCCAACGCCGCCACAGCGATGCTGCACGGGGTCGACGCCGCACAAGCCGCTGATGCGACAGCGGCGGCGACGTTTGATGGCGGCGGGCGCGGCGACGCGCTGCCGAGCATTGCCATAACCACCCGCGATCTTGCTGAGCTAAAGGTCGCCGCAGCCTTCACCCGCGCCGGCCTGACAGAAAGCAATGGCGAAGCCAAGCGTGCGATCAAGGCCGGCGGCGTGCGGGTCAATGATCGTCCGGTTACGGACGAGAACGCCGCCCTGTCCGGCGCCGATCTGGATGGCGAAGGCGTCATCAAACTCTCGCTTGGCAAAAAGAAGCACGCCCTACTGCGGGTGGAGGATTGAGCCATGGGCAAAATTGCGCCGATCCTGCTGACGATATTGCTTGCCGGCTTGGCGGGTTTTGCGCTCGGACGCGCGACGGCGGGATTGACCGACCGGATCGTCGCGTCCAGCGCGCTCAAGGTTCAGGGCTGCAACCAAGGCGTCACCCAGAAACTGCATTTCAGCGATCCGTCCCAGGCCGACCTTTTAAGCGCCGACACCGTCGGGGCCTCGTGCGCCACGGCGGTGGCTGTTCTCAGCCTGCGCGACGCTGGCGGGCAGCTTCTCTACGCTTATGCGATGCCGCTTGCTGCGCTTCAACAAGCCTTGCCGGGCGCAGATCCTTTGCGGGCCTGGCTGCAGCCGACGCCGGCGCAGACGCCTGGCGGAAGGTGTTTCAGCGCCGGGCCCGAACGCCGCTTTTGCCTTGCCTGGGACGCTGGCGCAAAGCGCGCCAATCTTATCGCGGAAGGTCAACTATGAGCGACCGTCACATCATTCGCATCGAAGATCTCGCCGTGTCGATGCGCGTCGGCGTCAGCGACACCGAGCGCGCCTATCCCCAGCCGCTCTTGATCGGGGTCACCCTGGAACTGGTCGATCCGCCGCATTTCGCCGATCACGATGACTTGCGCCATACGATCGATTATGAATCCTTGATCGGGCATTTGCGCGATACGCTGCCGGGCCTGCCGCCGATGCACTTGATCGAAACGATCGCCGACAAGGTGGCCCGCTTTGCGCTCACCCTCAGTCGGCGGATTTCAACGGCTGAAGCGGTGGTCAAGAAACCATCCGTGCTTGGCCCCTCAGGGCTGGTGAGCGTGGCGATCAAGCGCCAAGCCGATCATGCCCATCCGCGCCAGTCTCTGGGCGTGTTGGATCACTCCACCAAACCGGCCGAGCGCGCGCTGTGAGCCGTGGTGGCGTCCTGGTCACCGGCGCGGCCAAGCGGCTCGGGAAAGCCAGCGCCTTGGCGGCGGCGGCGGCGGGATTTGATGTCGTCATCCACTTCAACGGCTCGCAGGCCGAGGCCGAACTGGCCGCCGCCGAAGCCGCCGCCCACGGCGTCAAGGCGGCTTTGGTTCAAGCCGATCTCTGCGACGTGATCGCGGCCCAGAAGCTGATGGATCGCGCGGTCAGCGCGCTCGGCGCGCCGCTGACGGCTTTGGTCAATTCCGCCTCCATCTTCGAGCACGACCGCATCGAAAGCCTTGAGCCCGCCTTGTTCGCCCGGGCCATGCAGGTGAATGCGTTGGCGCCGGCCATCTTGATGCAAGGCTTCAGCGCCCAGCTGCCGAAAGAGGCGCGCGGGTCGATCGTCAATTTCCTCGATTTCAAGCTGGCCAATCCGTATGCGGACCATTTCAGCTACACGCTGTCGAAATACGCCCTCCAGGGTGCGACGGAGATGGCCGCCCGTGCGCTGGCGCCCATGATCCGCGTCAATGCAGTGGCGCCGGGTTATGCGCTGCCCTCGCCTGGCCAGTCTGACGCCGACTTTGCCCGGCTGCGGGCCAATAATCCACTGCACTATGGGGCCGGCGCTGATGATGTGGCGGCCGCGGTTGCCTATCTGCTCACCGCTCCGGCGGTGACCGGTCAGACGATCTATGTCGATAGCGGGCTCAGGTTTGAAACCCATCGCGAAGATTTTGCGTTCCGCTGAGCGTTGCGCGCTCCTATGGTTGTGACACGACATTTCCCTGAGCCTCGCTGCCCATCGTCAAGGTCTGCTGATGCCGCGTTTATTCCAAGCCTATGTCATGGTCGACTGGTCGGCCGCTTCCAAGCCCACGACCGGCGCAGATTCCATTTGGGTCGGCGTTCTGAAGCGCAATGTGCGTTTCCAGTTGGCGTTTGAAGCGCACAATCCCGCCACGCGCCTGGAGGCTGAGAAACTGCTGGACAAAGTGCTGGCCGACCTCGCCAAAAAGGGCGAGCGCGCCTTGGTTGGGTTTGACTTTCCGCTTGGATTTCCGCGCGGGACGGCGGCGGCTTTGAAATTGACCGAACCCGCCTGGGCCGCCATGTTGGCGCTCGTCGCTGAAGAGGCAAAAGACAAGCCTGACAACAGCAACAACCGCTTCCAGGTTGCGGCCAAATTCAATCGCCTGATGACCGGTGAGGCGTTTCCGTTCTGGGGCTGCCCGGCGCGCGATGAGCAGACCATGCTGAAGGCCAAGCGCCCGCGCGAACATGGGCCAAACGATCTGCCGGAGTTTCGCCACGCCGATGTCGCACTGAAGGGCCCGCAATCGCCATGGAAGCTCTATTATCAGGGCTCGGTTGGGGGCCAGGCAATCACCGGCCTGCCGATCGTGGCGCGGCTGAAAGCAGCGCGCGGCGAGAAGGTGAAGCTATGGCCGTTTGAAACCGGCTGGCAAAAGCTCAGCCAAGACGCGCTCGACGGCGTTGAGGCCGTATTTGCCGAGATTTATCCGTCGTTGGTTCTGTCCAAGGCGCCGGCGGGCGCGATCAAGGATGAAGCGCAAGTGCGCGCCATCGCCGAGCACTTCGCAGCTCTCGACGAGAAAGGCAAACTCGCCCCGCTGTTTGGCCCGTCGGACGCTGCCCGCGCAGCGTTTATGCCGGCAGTTGCGGGAGAGGAAGGCTGGATCCTCGGCGGTTGAGAAAGGCAAACCGCGCCGCCAACACCGCGACGCTGAGAACGCTGGCCCAAAAGATCGCCCATAACAGCCCCGCAACGCCTTGGCTCCATTGTTCAGCCAACACATAGGCCAATGGCGGCATCACGAGCACATAGGCCAGGATGTGGCTGAAGGTCGGAAACCAATTGTCGCCGCGCGCGCGCAGGCTGGCGGCGACAACCACTTGGCCGCCATCCGGCGGCATAATCAGCGCCGCCAACCACAACAGGCCCGCCACCTGCGCCGCGACCGCGATATCGGCGGTGAACGCCCGCCCGGTCCAGGGGGCGGCAAACCAGACGATCAGCCCGGCCATCGTCATGGCGCCGGTGTTGAGCACAAGCGCACGCCACCCAGCCCGGCGGGCATAGTCCAAATCGCGGGCGCCGATTGCTTCACCGACCAGAACCGCCCCCGCCCCCGCCATGCCGAGCGCGATCATGAAAACGAGCGCCAACAATTGCAGAATGATCGTATAGGTCGCGACTTCCGCCTCCCCAATCCGGCCCGCGATCACCATCATGGCCGAAAATGCGCCGGCTTCCGCCGCCTGGCTGACCGCCGCCGCCGCCCCCACTTTCAGCATCGCGCCATATCCGGGCGCGCCGGGCGCGGCGCGCCCCCGCATGCCATAGTGGCGAGCGTCCGCGCGCGTGAGAATCCACGCGATCAGCGCCACTGCCAGCACGAGGCGCGAAATCACCGTCGCCCACGCCGAGCCCTCGGCGCCGAGATGGGGAATAAGCACCCAATTGGCGGCGATGTTGACGAGATTGGCGCCCCACATCGTCACCGTGCTGGCCAGCGGGCGCTGGGTCGCCTCCAAGTGAAACGCGGCCGCGACATAGATCAGATGCAACGGGATCGAGAGCGCCAGGATGCGCGCGACGCCGGCTGCGGGGTCAGCAAGTTCGGGCTTCACCCCAAACACCGTCAAAAGATGCGGGCCGGCCAGCCAGATGAGTGCCGCGCTCGCCAAACCTGCGACCAGCGCCAAAACAAGACCGAGCTTGAACGCCGCGCCGGCATGCGTTGGTTTATCCGCCCCGATCGCCTGCGCGCCGAGAACCTGTACGCCTGCCAGGAGCCCGATCCCTGCAACCAGAAACGGTCCAGTTGGCGCCCACCCGAGGGCCTGATGCGACAGCTCCGCCGGCGCCATCTGGCCGACCATCACCGTATCGGCGATCCCCATTCCCATGATGCCGAGCCGCGCCAGCGCCACCGGCCCGGCCAGTCGCAACAGCCGCGTCGTCAGCGACGGCGCTTCAGTCATGCGCGACAATTAAAGATCAAAGCCCGGCGTGGAAAGCGGCTTTAGAACTCAACCGGCGGCGGCGGCCCGGTTTCGACAGCGGCAACGGCCGCCGCTGCGGCCTTGCGCGCTGCATCACGTTCACCGCGATAGGCGCTGAGCGCAACGGCGGCTCTGGCCGGCGCATAACCAAGCGCGCCGTCGTTCAACCGGACCACAACAAAGGTCTCCCCGCCGGCGGTCGTTACCTCGCCGACGACGCGCAAGCGTTGGCCGGGACGGGCATTGCCCATTTCGACCCGGCCCTTTGGCTGATCGAGAAGCGGGGTGTGGGCGCGCACCGTCATGGGTAGGCGCGGTAATCCCCAGGTGATGGCGTCGCCGGCGGCGGTTGCCTGCGGTCGGTCGATCTCAACGGCCGTTGGCGTGGCGACCGCCGACGCTGGCCGGGTCGAGGCTTGCGCGCTTGGGCGCAGGGACGCAAGCAGGGATGTTGGCGCCTGGGTTGTCGTCAGCGCCGGCATGGGATCGGGCGTGGCCGTCCACATCCCCGCCAGCGCAAAGAGCATGGCCGCACAGGTTGCACTGGCGGCTGCCGCGCCGAGACGCATCTCGGGCGATAGGCCGCCGCAGGCCCATTGGCGCAAAGACGAAAGATGTCGCAAGAGCGACCCATTTCGGGACATGGCCGGCCCAGCAGAACACAAACCTGGATCAAACTCTGCAATCGACACGCCACATTCTCCCGTCCGCACGGACAGTGTGGCGCAGTGATTCGCACGTCAATTGGGGCGCCGGGTTTGACTGCAAATTTTTGTCGGCAGATGCCCTTGACTGTCCGTGTCTGCCGCTAACCCGCGAGGCGTTTTTGCTCCATCCGCGCGCCGCGCAGGCTTTCGGCGATCAGGAATGCGAGGTCGAGGGCCTGTTCGCCATTGAGCCGCGGATCGCAATGGGTGTGATAGCGCGAGGACAGGTCTTCCTCGGTAATCACGGTTGCGCCGCCAAGACATTCGGTGACGTTCTGGCCCGTCATCTCGACATGCACGCCGCCCGGATAGGCCCCCTCCGCCGGCAGGGCCTCCATGAAGGTGCGCACTTCCGAAAGGATGCGATCGAACGGGCGGGTCTTGAAGCCAGAAGCCGTCTTCAGCGTATTGCCGTGCATCGGATCGCACGACCAGACCACCGCCCGGCCCTCTTTCTGCACTGCCCGCACCAGCCGGGGCAAACCGCTTGCAGCTTTGTCAGACCCAAAGCGGGCGATGAGGGTGAGCCGGCCGGGCTCATTGTCCGGGTTCAGCGCATCGATCAGGCGCAAGAGATCGTCGGGCTCCAGGCTCGGCCCGCATTTCATGCCGATCGGGTTTTTGACGCCGCGACAGAATTCGATATGGGCGCCGTCGAGTTGGCGGGTGCGATCGCCGATCCAGACCATATGGGCGCTGGTGTCGTACCAATCGCCGCTGGTGCTATCAACGCGGGTCATCGCCTCTTCATAGCCGAGCAGCAGCGCCTCATGGCTGGTGTAGAAATCGACCTGGCGCATTTGCGGCGTGGTTTCCGGCGTCACGCCGCAGGCGGCCATGAAATCAAGCGCTTCTGAAATGCGATCGGCGAGTTTGCGATAGCGCTCGCCTTGGGGGCTGTCGCCGACAAAGCCGAGCGTCCAGCGATGCACGCTGCGCAAATCGGCGTAGCCGCCGCCGGCAAAGGCGCGGATCAGGTTCAAGGTCGCGGCCGATTGCGAATAGGCTTTGATCAGCCGCTCGGGATCGGGGATGCGCGCGGCGGGGGTGAACTCCATGCCGTTGATGATGTCGCCGCGATAGCTCGGCAGGGTAACATCGCCCTGGACCTCCACCGCCTCCGAGCGCGGCTTGGCGAACTGGCCGGCCATGCGCCCAACCTTCACCACCGGCTTTGCCCCGGCGAAGGTGAGCACCACGGCCATCTGCATCAGCGCGCGGAAGGTGTCGCGAATATTGTCGGGGTGGAATTCGCGAAAGCTCTCGGCGCAATCGCCGCCCTGAAGCAGAAAGGCTTCCCCGCGCGCGACCTTGGCGAGCGAGGCTTTCAGATTGCGCGCCTCGCCCGCAAACACCAAAGGCGGGTAGGAGCGCAGGCTCGCTTCCACAGCCGCCAGCGCTTCTTTGTCCGGATAGTCGCCGGGCATGTGCTTGGCCGGCTTGGCGCGCCAGCTGTCAGGGCGCCAGCCGGTGGCGGGCTTCAGGGAAATCGGCGCTTCGATGCGGGTCATGGGTCTGCTCTGGTTGACGATTTGGCCTTAGCCCATCCGCGCGGCGGGCGCGAGGCCGGTGTTGCCGGCGCTTCAGGCGCTTCAGGCGCTTCCGGCGCTTCAGGCGCTTCAGGCGCTTCAGGCGCTGATCTGGGGTCGAGCCAGTCATGCTCCAAGGCCTTGAGCCGGGCCATGACCGACAACAGAAACGCCGTCGACCAGGCAAACAGGATCAGTCCATTGGCCGCTTCAATCGCCCCAAACACCCGCCATTCGCGCTCCAAAACGACATCGCCATAGCCGAGCGAGGCGAAAGTC